>CAJYTF010000014.1 GCA_913777665.1 uncultured Myroides sp. | reverse complement strand
TTTTGATGTGTCGTTCAAGACCTTTTAGTCTCCTAAAAGCTCTTACTCTTTATTTTTCTGTTAATCCAATATGTCTATGAACTTGTCTTCTTCTCTGCGCTTGTCTCTCAAAGCGGTTGCAAAAGTAAAACTTATTTTTGATTCTCACAAATTTATTTTTAAAAAATTTAAACCTGATTTTTGAAAAACTTTTACAGCCTGTTTCATTTCTGAAACGGATTGCGAAACTACAACCTTTTTTATATCAAATCCAAATTTATTTTTTATAAATTTATCTGTGTTTTCTAATCTTTTAAAGAACGTTTCTGTTTTTCAACGGTGCAAATATACCACCGCTTTTTTATGCTATCCTAATTATTTTTAATCTTTTTTTATTGTTATTTTTTTGTTAGCTTAGTGTTAGGTGGTTAGAAATATATTTTAACATTTTAAAGAGGTCAAGATGAAGTTTTAAAACCAACAAAACAGCAACTATTAAACTTTTATTAGAATATTTTGTACCTAAATTGTGATGATTTATGAAACCGAATTCGCGTTAGGGATTATAGCGGATAGCCTTTTGTGGCTTAAATGCCACAAAAGCTATGAGCGAAAAGCCCGACCCGCCCATTAAAAGGCGGGGAACGCCCAAAAAATTCTAAACCACTTCTGCCACTACAAAAGTGCTTCCGCCAATATATATCATATCATTAGGTGATACTTTGCTTTTTGCGTGGTTTAAAGCTTCGGGTATGGAATTAAAATCACTTGCGTTGAATCCGTTTTGGGTTAGTTTTTCTTTTAAAATAGCTGCATCTAACCCACGGGGAACATTTGGTTTGGCAACAAAATATTCGGCATTTTTGGGTAAATATGGCAAAATAGAATCAATATCTTTATCGTTAACAACGCCGAAAACCATGAATAATTTATCGAATTTTTGCTGATGAACCTGCTGCATTACTATTTTGAGTCCGTTTTTATTATGAGCGGCATCGGCAACAATCAAAGGTTTTTCAGACAAAACTGTCCACCTTCCTTTTAAGCCAGTATTTTTTTCGACATTTAAAAATCCTTTGATCATATCATCATTAGAAATATCAAAATGATTCTTTAATAATTGTATTGATTGATACGCCGTTTTCTTGTTGTGAACCTGATAATTTCCTTTTAAATCGGACTCTAATTCAGGAATATCATCAATTGTCGAAGCAAAATAAATAGATGCGTTTTTTAATTCGGCTTCTTTTTGAAACACTTTCTTGGTTTCGGCTGTAAATTCGCCAATAACAACGGGAATATTTTCTTTAATGATTCCTGCTTTTTCAAAAGCGATTTCTTCCAGCGTATTTCCTAATAAATTCATATGATCCCAACCGATATTGGTAATAAGACTTAATAAAGGAGTGATGATGTTGGTAGAATCTAAACGTCCGCCCAAACCGACTTCGATAATAGCGACATCGACTTTTTGATCAGAAAAATACTGAAAAGCCATGCCAACCGTCATTTCAAAAAAACTTAACTTGTTTTGTTCTAAGAAGTTTTTGTTTTGTAGGATAAAATCAACCACAAATTCTTTAGAAATTTCTTCACCATTTATACGGATGCGCTCACGGAAATCAACCAAATGCGGCGATGTATATAAACCAACCTTAAAACCAGCTTCTTGCAAAACAGACGCTATTAAAGACGATGTGGAACCTTTACCATTAGTTCCGCCAACATGAACGGTTTTAAAATTGCGTTCGGGATGGTTTAAATGAGCCGCAATTTTAAGCGTATTGGTTAAATCTTTTTTAAAAGCACTTGAGCCTATTCGCTGAAACATTGGCAGTTGCGCAAACATCCAATCAATTGTATCTTGATACTTATTCATATATACCAAATTTTGGTTATAATAATTTAATATGTAATATTTTTTTCATTATTTAGCACAAATAATTGTTTTGAAATATTAATCTACAAAAATCATTTTTTTACGCGTTAAATAAAACTTTATGATGACATTTTTTTTACAAGCTGCACCAGACAGTTTAACACAAACCACACAGGCTGTTATAGAAAACGTTACCACAACCAAGGAACTTTCTCTGTTTGAGTTTGTAATGAAAGGCGGTGTGTTTTTAATACCTATTGTAATACTTTTTATTTACACCATTTATCTAACTTTTGAAAGATACTTCTACATTCAAAAATCTGCTAAAAAAACCAGTGAAGGATTAATGGATTCTTTGAAAACGCAACTTAATTCGGGTAATCTGGATTTGGCAGTAGCATCGGTTCAACGCGAAAACACAGCAGAGTCTAAAGTTTTACATGAAGGTTTATTGACTATTGGAAGACCAATTTCGGAAATTGAATCGAACATGGAGAAAGTAACCAATATTGAAATTGCCAATATGGAGAAAAAACTGAACCATTTAGGAACCATTGCCGGTATTGCACCTACTTTAGGTTTCGTTGGAACTATTTCTGGAGTTATTAAAATTTTCTATAATATATCTATTACCGAAAACATTAGTATTGCCAACATTTCTGGTGGTTTGTACGAAAAAATGATCAGTAGTGGTGCCGGATTAATTGTTGGTATTATTGCTTATGCGGCGTACCACCTTTTAAACGGAAAAATTGATGGTTTTGCTTTACAGTCGCAAAAAATTATTTTAAAATTTATTAACATAATACAGAGACCAAATGGCCATAAAGAGAAGTAGAAGATTTCATGCTGAAGTTGCAACCTCATCGTTAAGCGACATCATGTTTTTCCTGTTACTTTTTTTTATTATCATATCTACTTTAGCCAACCCAAATGTTATTAAAATGACATTACCTAAAGCAGAATCAACAGAAAAAACAAACAAACAGCTAATAACTTTATCTGTTAACGAAAACAAAGAGTTTTTCATTGATAAAGAACCTGTTAATCCGCAAGATTTAGAAGCGCATTTGTTAGCGAAACTTGGCGGAGATAAAACTCAAACCGTAGTTGTTAGAATACCGTACAACTTACAGGTACAAGATTTGGTAAACGTTTTACAAATTGGTGTAAAGAACAATCTTAAGTTTGTAATTGCTACCAATAAAAACTAAAAAAACACCCGATCAGCTGATCGGGTGTTTTTTGTTTAGTTCTTACTTTTAAAAATATTCAAAAACTTCGTTAAACAGCCTTTATTATTACTTTCTTTCACAAAATAGTTTTCCCTGATATTATCAAGATCTTCACCTTCATAACTAATTCTATACACCACTTCGTTAGAGTCTACCATTTTTATATATTTATCATAAAGAATAAAGTTTTCAGTTCCTTTGTAAGAAACAAAATGATCTATGCAATGAAAACTCCATCTAACAGTTCCTTTTTTATCGATTCTTTCTATTTTAAGTTCATCATAAACTATATAATCTTCCTCATATTTCTCTATACAAAGAACATCAGTATATTCATTTAAAACCCAAAAATTATCTAATGTTTGATAATTAAGACAATACAAAAGTTTCAAAACCTATTACTAGTTTATCATTATCTTTAATATATTTAATCGGTAGAAAATTTCTGCTAGACGTCCTAAGTATTCCTACACAGATAATAAAACATTCATTAGAAGAATTAATTTCTTTAGAAGTAATTTTTATAACAGAATTTGGTTTTATTTGATATTCTTTTAATTCATCCTCCAAAAAAAAACTAGAATAATATACTTTATTAGGATCAATACAATCTATTTTTTCATCAAAATGCTCAA
>CAJYTF010000013.1 GCA_913777665.1 uncultured Myroides sp. | reverse complement strand
TATTTACGCTTTACTAAGTGAAACATTTTTATTAAATTCGCTAAAAACAAAATAAAAAATAAACTAAAGATATATGTCAAAAACTGCAACTATAGCGATAGATGACAAAACGATTGACTTACCGGTTATCGTTGGAACAGAAAACGAAGTAGCTATCGATATTCAGAAGTTAAGAGATTTAACGGGTGCAATTACTTTAGACCCAGGATATAAAAATTCAGGTTCTTGTAAAAGTGCTATCACTTTTTTAGATGGTGAAGAAGGAATTTTAAGATACCGCGGTTATTCAATTGAAGATTTAGCAGAAAAATCTAACTTTTTAGAAGTAGCTTATTTGGTTATTTTTGGTGAATTGCCATCTACAAAACAAATTGAAACTTTTGAAGCTGACATACGCAAGTACACTTTGGTTAACGAAGAAATGAAAGGCATTATCGACGGTTTCCCTAAACATGCACACCCAATGGGTATTTTGGCATCGTTAACTTGTGCTTTAACAGCTTTTAACCCAAAAGTGGTTGATGTTGAAAAAGAAGGCGATATGTACGAAGCTGTTTGTAAAATCATGGGTAAATTCTTGGTTGTTGCAACATGGGCTTACAGAAAAACACAAGGTTTCCCATTAAATTATTACGATAACACTTTACCTTACGTAGATAACTTTTTACAGTTAATGTTTAAATTACCTACAGGGCCTTACAAAATAAATCCGGTTGTATTAAACGCAATTGATAAGTTGTTTATTTTACATGCAGATCACGAACAAAACTGTTCAACATCTACAGTTCGTATGGTAGGTTCTGCACATGCAGGTTTATTCGCATCTATTTCAGCTGGTGTTTCTGCACTTTGGGGGCCACTTCATGGTGGAGCAAACCAAGCGGTGTTAGAAATGTTGGAAGAAATTCAAAAAGACGGCGGAGACGCTGACAAATATCTTGCAAAAGCAAAAGATAAAAACGACCCGTTCCGTTTAATGGGCTTCGGTCACCGTGTTTATAAAAATTTCGATCCACGTGCACGTATCATCAAGAAAGCGGCAGACGAAGTTTTAGCAGAATTAGGCGTAAACGATCCTATTTTAAAAATCGCTAAAGATTTAGAAGAAATGGCGTTGAAAGACGAGTATTTCGTGGCACGTAACCTATATCCAAACGTAGATTTCTATTCAGGTATTATTTACCGCGCATTAGGAATTCCAACCGAAATGTTCACCGTAATGTTCGCTATTGGTCGTTTACCGGGATGGGTTGCACAATGGAAAGAAATGCGTGAAAACAAAGAACCAATCGGTCGTCCACGTCAGGTTTATGTTGGCGAGCCATTGCGTCCGTTCAAAGAAATGTCAAACAGATAATAAAAATATGTCATTCATAATAAAAAGCCAAATCAAACCGATTTGGCTTTGCTGTTTTTAATAGCATAACAGCAAAGAACTTCTTATATTTGCCTATTACCTAATTACTTTTTTATGAAATTACATGTAACCGACGAAACTTCAAGGCTTAAGGCCGTAATACTTGGAACCGCTCAAAGTAATGGCCCAACACCGACAATAGATGAAGCGTACGATCCAAAATCGTTAGAGCATATCAAGGCAGGCACTTATCCTGTAGAAAAAGATATGGTTAACGAAATGGAAGCTTTTAACGAAGTTTTTAAAAAATATAATGTAGAAGTTTACCGTCCGGAAATTATCGAAAATTACAATCAGATCTTTAGTAGAGATATTGGTTTTGTGATTGACGATGTTTTTATAAAAGCCAATATTTTGCCAGATCGCGAACGTGAATTAGAGGCAATTCAGTATGTTATCGATCAAATGGATCAAACAAAAGTGGTGCGTCCGCCAGAAGAAGTTCATATCGAAGGTGGCGATGTAATGCTTTATAACGATCATATTTTTATCGGAACATATAAAGGCAGCGATTATAAAGATTTTATTACCGCGCGTACCAATATGGCGGGTGTACAGTTTATAAAAGATTTGTTCCCACATAAAATTGTAAAGGAATTCGATTTGGTAAAATCTAAAATTGAACCACGCGATAACGCCTTGCATTTAGATTGTTGCTTTCAACCCGTAGGATCAAACAAAGGAATCATTTACAAATCAGGCTTCCGTGAAGAAGCAGATTATATGTATTTGGTAAACCTTTTTGGCAGAGAAAATCTGTTTCATATCGAGCGTGAAGAAATGTACCACATGAACTCCAATGTTTTTTCTATTGATAAAGACGTAGTGGTTTCAGAACGTAATTTCACCCGATTAAACAACTGGTTACGCGATAACGGATTTACTGTAGAAGAAATTCCGTACGCAGAAATTTCTAAACAAGAAGGACTTTTACGTTGTTCAACTTTACCACTAATAAGACAGAAATAAATTGTTTAAGGTCTCAGGTTTAAAGTTATGTAACTTCTTAAACCTTGAACTTTAAACTTTAAACAAAAAATATATGAGTCAACAAGCAGCAAATACCGTATTAATGATTCGTCCGGTGCAATTCCGTATGAACGAACAAACGGCAGTGAATAATTATTATCAAAAGAAATTAGAAGGATTAACACCGGCAAACGTAAACCAAAAAGCGCAGGAAGAGTTTGATGGTTTTGTAGAACGTTTGCGTTCGGTTGGTGTAAACGTGGTTGTGGTAGATGATACTACAGATAGTGATACACCAGATAGTATCTTTCCAAACAACTGGGTTTCGTTTCACGACAATGCCGAAGTGGTTTTGTACCCAATGTTTGCAGAAAACCGCAGGTTAGAGCGTCGTGAGGATATTTTAGATATTTTGGAAGAAAAAGGTTTTAAAATAAACGAAATAAACGATTACACATCGGCAGAAGAAGATAATATCTTTTTAGAAGGAACCGGAAGTATGATTATTGATCGTGAAAACGCTAAAGTTTATGCCGCTTTATCGCCTCGTGCAGATGAAGAGTTGATTATAGAGTTCTGTGAAGACAACGATATGCACCCGGTGATTTTTGAAGCATACCAAACGGTTGATGGCAAACGCTTACCAATTTATCATACCAACGTCATGATGAGTATTGCCGAAACTTTTGCTGTTGTTTGTGGCGATAGTATCGATGATAAACAAGAACGTAAATTGGTTGTAAACAGCCTGAAAGAAGATGGCAAAGAAATTATTTACATTACCGAAGATCAGGTAAACCATTTTGCAGGAAACATGTTGCAGGTTGAAGGTAAAGACGGACAATTGTACATGGTAATGAGTACACAGGCGTATGAAATTTTAACCGATGTTCAGATTAAAGCCATAGAAAAACATTGTGCTATTTTACACGCACCGCTTTACACCATTGAAGCATGCGGTGGCGGAAGTGCCCGTTGCATGCTAGCTGAAGTATTTTTACCGCAGGAGTAGCAACTAGGTGTCAAGCTGAATTTATTTAACTTCGTTCAGTTCGCAAGCTCAGGTCAGCTTCTCATTAGAAATTAACTTGATGAGATTCCGAAACAAGTTCGGAATGACATAAAAAGTATAGAAAAACCGCATTGAGAAATCAATGCGGTTTTTAATTGTTTACTATGTCGTTCCTGCTATTATTAAATCTGAGTAGGTGTTTTTTGTTAGATTAATTTTTAGACTTACATTACAATTTCCTCCATCATGCATTGAAATTGCGCTTGTTTTGAAGCGAGGATTAACCATTTCATCATTACAATAAAGATTAAAAAAACTTCAATTTCCTCTTTATCATTTTTAATGGCACAGCATTGAATTACATAATTTTCAAAAGTCTTTAATTTATCATTATTTTCGTGTAACATTTTCTTTACAATTTTATCTAATTGAATCATATCATTGTTTTGCAATTCATAATTAATGAAATCCTTCTTATAATAATGTTTCAAGAAAAATTCCTCTGATGTAAAGGTGCTGTAATTTTTGAATTGATTTAAATCATAATAATTTTTTACAATTAATTTAGTTTTAGATATAGGAAGGCGATATGGATTTTCAGCATTAAAAAAAATGATTAAATTATTTTTTAATACTGCTTTCTTTGCTTGATTTATGGTGAATTGATGATATCTGAAAATGATGGTGTCATTTTGAATACGGATTTTTCCCTTTGAAATAATAGAACTATTATCGTGATCTAAATCACTTTCTTTAGTGAAAATATAACTACTATCTTCTTTTATTTGAAAGGTTATTTTTTCAAAAAAAGCTGAGTTATATTGAGACTCTAAAAGATATTCAGTTGATACCTCAGCTTTAACAGAATTCAAGTTTTCTTTTTTACAGCTAATTAGAAAACAACTTACTGTGATTAATAATATTTGTAATTTTGATAGGTTCATATTGTTTATTATTAATCTACAGCAAATCACTCGGTATTTTATAGTGCGGATCTTCTGCAATATTCACTTTAATAATAGCCGATGCATTTTCTAACAGTTTACGACTGTCTTCGCTTAAATGCGTCAGGATTACTTTTTTGTTGCGTTCGCTGTATTTTTTTGTCAATAAATCAACTGCTTCAATACCACTCATATCGGCAATTCTACTTTCTTTAAAAGAAATCATGATCGTTTCGGGATCATTTGCTAAATCAAACTTCTCGTTAAAATTTGCGATCGATCCAAAAAACAGCGGTCCGTATATTTCGTAATGCTTAATTCCGTTTGCATCAACATATTTTCTAGCTCTGATGCGTTTCGCACTTTCCCATGCAAATACCAATGCCGAAATGATAATTCCAACCAAAACGGCAATAGCTAAATTGTGAAAAATAATGGTAATTCCTGCTACAATCAAAGTAACTAAAATATCGCTTTTAGGCATTTTGGTCATCTTCTTAAAAAATCCCCAGCTAAAAGTCGTAATGGCAACCATCATCATAACGCCGACCAAAGCAGCCATTGGAATTTGCTCGATAACCGGAGCAGCAACCAATATAATGAACAATATCGCCAAGCTGCTCACAATTGCCGAAATCCGTTTTCGTGCACCTGCATTCAAGTTCACAAAGGTTTGTGCAATCATGGCACAACCGCCCATTCCGGTAAAAAAACCGTTGGCAATATTTGCAATTCCCTGCGCAACCGATTCTTTATTTGCATTTCCGCGACTTTCTGTAACTTCATCAACAAGTGTTAAGGTCAGTAAACTTTCAAGCAAACCAACGCCCGCCATAATTGCTGCATACGGGAAAATGATCTGAAGTGTATCTAAATTTAAAGCTATCTGCGGAATATGAAAAGGAGGTAAGCTTCCGCTGATCGAAGCAATGTCTTGAACTGTTTTTGTATCGATGTTAAAAAAATGAACAATACCAAAAATTACTGCAATGGCAATTAAAGTGGTTGGTAACGCTTTGGATATTTTAGGAATGAAGTAAACCAAAACTAAAGTTAAAGCTACCAAACCGCCCATTATATATAACGATTCGCCTTGCAACCAACTAAACCCAATAGTAGTTTTTTGTTTGAATTGTTCTATTTGCGACATAAAAATCACAACTGCCAATCCGTTTAAAAAGCCATACATTACAGGTTGTGGAACTAATCTTACAAACTTACCGAGTTTAAAAACGCCGACAATCACCTGAAAAATTCCTGCTAAAACCACCGCAGCAAAAAAATATTCAATTCCGTGAGTAGCAATCAAAGAAATCATTACAATAACGGTTGCACCGGCTCCGCCCGAAATCATTCCCGGTCTTCCGCCTAAAAATGCAGTGATAATTCCCATGATAAACGCTCCGTACAATCCTGTTAAAGGTGGTAATCCTGCAACAATTGCAAAGGATAATGATTCTGGAATCATGGTCATAGCAACTGTTAAGCCTGCTAAAATTTCAATTCGGTAGGTTTTTAAATCAAAAGACATTTGGTGAACTTAAAAAAATAATTAAAAATATTTATTCTTATTTAGAATAAATAAAAATAATTTACTACTTTTACACTCGTAATTAAGTGAATAAATTATTGCTTATATTATTGTTGTTAGTTATTTAGTTTTTAATAAAGGTACGTTTAACACAGCGTACCTTTTTTATATTTTAAAGAGAATCAATAAAGAATTTATAATATACTGAATACCAATTGCCAAAACAAGGAAACCAATAATTCTTGAAATAGCAACGATACCCGATGCTCCTAAAAGTTTAGATATATAATTCGCGCTTCTTAAAATTAAGAACACGGTAATTGCAACTGCAAAAATAGCTGCAACAATTAAAAGTTTATTTATAATTTCAGGATTGTCTTGTTCCATTGCAATAAGCAGCGACATAGATCCCGGACCAGCCATCATAGGAATTGCTAACGGAGTTAAAGCAATATCGTTTCGTTGTTGCGCATCATCTGCTACTTTTTTATTTACTCCTCTGCGTTTACTGAATGTTCCGGAAAGCAATCCGAAACCAGATGAACAAATCACCACACCACCAGCAATTCGTAGAACATCAATACTTATTCCGAAAAAGTTTAAGATTAATTTTCCTATAAAAAACGAAATTACAAGAATAATGAATACGTTTACCGATGCCCAAAAGGCTGTTTTATTCTTGGTTTCTTTAGGATCTCCTTGGGTTAATCCTAAAAAAATAGGGACAGATCCCAACGGATTTATTACAGAAAATAAAGCGGCAAATGTTATCAGAAATAAATCCATAGCGCGAAACAAGTTTTTTTTTAAAGCTAAAAAATAATTTCAAATAAGGTTAAAAATAAATTGACTATTTTTATAAAAAAAATATGAACTATTCGTTTCTGGATTTAGTTTACGTAAAGGAAAACAAAACTGTTCAGGATGCTTTTATCGAACTAAAAGCAACAGCGCAAAAAGCCGATGAATTGAGTTTTACAAGATATTGGCTGGCAGAACATCATAATATGGAAGGTGTTGCAAGTAATGCAACATCGGTTTTAATGGGTTATGTAGCGGCAAATACGCAGAAAATCCGTGTAGGATCGGGTGGTGTTATGTTGCCAAATCACTCACCTTTGGCTATTACCGAACAGTTTGGAACGTTGGCGCAGATCTATCCGAACCGTATTGATTTGGGCTTGGGAAGGGCACCTGGAACCGACGGATTAACCGCACAGCACATGAACGAAAATTTCATGAAAAACGTGCATGAATTTCCCAAAAACGTATCGGCAATCCAACAATATCTTTCTATAGAAAATACCGAATCTAAAGTACGTGCTTTTGTTGCAGAAGGCACAAATATTCCTGTTTATCTATTGGGTTCAAGTACCGATAGTGCTGTGTTGGCTGCTGCTTATGGCTTGCCTTACGCTTTTGCATCGCACTTTGCACCACAACAATTGGGAGCTGCGTTTAAGTTTTATACCGATGAATTTCAGGCAAACGGAGAAATTCCGGCGCCTTACAAAATTGCGTGTGTAAATGTAATTATTGGCGAAACAAATGAAGAAGCAAAACTGCACGCATCTACGTTTTATAAAATGTTTTTGGGATTGATCCGCAATCAACGATCAAAAATGAAACAACCCGATATGGCTTTTTATGATGATTGGTCGGTGGTTGAAGAAGCGCAGCTAAGTCAAATGACCGCAGGTAGTTTTATAGGCGATGAAGAAACTGTGGCTCGAAATTTGCAACAATTCATAAATCGTTATAAAATCGATGAAATTATGATGTCGTGCCCAATATATTCTTTAGAAAAACGTTTGTATTCTATGGAGAAATTTGCTGCAATTAGTTCTAAAATTTAATATGAAAAAAATACTTATATCAATTAGTTGCGCCTTTGCAACATTAACCGTTAATGCCGCTTCGACTATTCCTTTTTCTAAAGAAATCAGTTATAAAAATCCGTTAGTTATTGTGAACGGATATAAAATTCGATTTGTAGATTATGCAAAGATTAAACCCGAACATATTGAAAGTATTATTGAGTTAGAGCCTGAAGATGCAGTTGAAGTCTTTGGTGAGAATGGAAGAAACGGTGCAATTATTATAAAGCTGATTGATAGTTTTAAAGGTTTTTCGTTAGAAGGAGCAAAGATTGATGAACGTATTATTGAAAAAGTTGCCTATTATGCTGAACAGGCAAAATTAAAAGAACAGGCACGTTTGGAAGCTGAAGCCAAAGCGAAGAAAGACGCAGAAGAAAAAGAGCGCTTGGCTGCCGAAGCAAAATTGAAAAAAGAAACTTTAGAAGCAGAGCGTTTATTAGCTGAAGAACAAGCAAAAATTAATGCAGCCGAAAAAGCTAAAAAGGATGCCGAAGATAAGGCTCGAAAAGAATTTGAAGAAAATCAGCGTTTAGAAAACGATGCAAAAAACCGTGCCGATGCAGAAGCTAAAGCTAAAAAAGATGCTGAAGAGAAAGCTCGATTAGAAGCGGATGCCAAAGCCAAGAAAGATGCGGAGGAAAAAGCTCGATTAGATGCCGATGCTAAAGCTAAAAAAGATGCGGAAGAAAAAGCACGATTAGAAGCGGAAGCCAAAGCGAAGAAGGATGCTGAAGAAAAAGCTCGATTAGAAGCGGAAGCCAAAGCGAAGAAAGATGCGGAGGAAAAAGCTCGTCTAGAAGCGGAAGCCAAAGCGAAGGAAGATGCGGAAGAAAAAGCTCGATTGGAAGCTGACGCCAAAGCTAAAAAAGATGCTGATGAAAAAGCTCGATTAGAAGCGGAAGCCAAAGCGAAGAAAGATGCGGAGGAAAAAGCTCGTCTGGAAGCGGAAGCCAAAGCGAAGAAAGATGCCGAAGAAAAAGCCCGATTAGAAGCAGAAGCCAAAGCCAAACGCGATGCAGAAGAGAAAGCTCGATTGGAAGCTGAAGCTAAAGCCAAGAAAGATGCTGAAGAGAAAGCACGATTAGAAGCAGAGGCTAAAGCCAAAAAGGATGCGGAGGAAAAAGCTCGCCTAGAAGCAGAAGCCAAAGCTAAAAAAGATGCTGAAGAGAAAGCACGATTAGAAGTGGAAGCCAAAGCGAAGAAAGATGCAGAGGAAAAAGCTCGATTGGAAGCGGAAGCTAAAGCCAAAAAAGATGCCGAAGAGAAAGCTCGATTAGAAGCAGAAGCCAAAGCTAAGAAAGATGCAGAAGAAAAAGCTCGGTTAGAAGCACAAGCTAAAGCCAAACGGGATGCAGAAGAGAAAGCTCGATTGGAAGCGGAAGCCAAAGCCAAAAAAGATGCTGAAGAAAAAGCCCGATTAGAAGCAGAAGCCAAAGCCAAAAAAGAAGCTGAAGAAAAAGCTCGATTAGAGGCAGAAGCGAAAGCGAAGAAATTAGCAGAGGAAAAGGAACGATTAGAAGCGGAAGCTAAAACCAAACGCGATGCAGAAGAGAAAGCAAGATTAGAAGCCGAAGAAAAAAAGAAACAAGCTTTAAAAGAAATTGAAGATCAAAAAAACAGTGATCAAGCAAGTGCCGATTTCATCAATAAATTAGAACAGGAATTTAAAAACAGTATCAACAATCCTAAAATTAAAAAAGTATTAATCGAAGGGAAAGAAGTAACCAAAAAAGAGGCTTTAAAACTTAGTGTTTTTGATGTAGAAACATCTATTACAACCTATGACAAGGTAAACGGTGATGGTACAATAGAAATAAAGCTTACAAAGAAGTAAGCTTTTAAAAATCTAATTTTTCTGCAATACCAAAATCAGCGATGAAGCTTTGCAGGATTGCTTCGTCTTTATTGGTATAAAATTTAGAATATCCCGACTGATTATCTGTTTTAAGTAAATTAGCTTCGTTTAAAATTTTATAAGTGTGCTTGGCAACGGCATCGCCGGAGTCTATTACGTTTATATGTTCAGGCAAAAATTTGTTTAAAATGGGTAACAGATAGGGGTAGTGTGTACAACCTAAAACCAAATAATCGATATCTTTTTCGATCATAGGATCTATATAAGAACGCAACAACGATTCCAATTCTTTAGAATACAGTTGCCCATCTTCAATTAACTGCACAATTCTAAAACCAATTTGGTTTATAAATTCAATGTTAGGGTATAAAGTTTGTGCCTCTGCGTATTTCTTACTGTTTAAAGTTCCTTGCGTAGCCAAAACACCTACTTTACCAGTTTTTGTATTAGCAGCCGCAGGTTTAATTGCAGGTTCAATTCCAATGATCGGGATATCGTATGAACTGCGTAATTCAGATATGGCATTCGTAGTTGCTGTATTACATGCAACAATGATGGCTTTTGCCTTGTGATTTAAAAGCCACTCCACATTCTTTTTTGATAACTGAATAATCTCCTCTTTTGTTTTTTGTCCGTAAGGTGCATTTTTACTGTCGCCTATAAACAGTGTGTTTTCATTTGGAAGTAAATTATGCAAGGAACGCCAGATGGTAGTTCCGCCAATGCCCGAATCAAATAAACCAATAGGTTGTGTGTTGTTCATAAAACAAATTTAAAAAAAAACTACCTAAAATTTTAGGTAGTTTTTATGATATTTAAATGGTGAAAATCTTAGTTGATTTTTAATTCTTTCTTAACATCTGCCATTAAATTTGGTCCGTCTGCTAAAATTACTCCAGCACCAATTGTAGAATCTAAAACGTATTTATAACCTTTAGCACGAGCTACTTTGTGAATTGCTTGTTGCGCTTTAGTTAAAATAGGTTCAGATAAAGCTAATTCTTTTTTACCCATTTCTTGTTGAGCATTTTGCACGAATAATTGAATACGTTGCTCCATATCCTGCATTTCTTTACCACGAGTTTCGTTTACTGCATCACCTGCTGTAGGAGCTTCTGCCTGATATTTTTTTAATTTTGTTTGGAAATCATTCTGCATGGTTTCCATTTCTTTTTTGTATTTCTCCTGCAATTTCTCTAATTCGGTCTTAGCAGTTTTCGATTCCGGCATTAAAGGTATTAATTCTGAAACATTAATGTGTGCAACTTCTTGTGCTTGTGCTGTTACATTAAAACCAACAACTGCAATTGCTGCTAAAAACAAATTTCTTAATTTTCTCATTTTCGATTTTTAATTTAATTCAACTTATAAAACCTTTGCGAAGGTACTTATTTTTTTTAATTATTATTTATTTTTCTTACGCTCTTCAATCTCCTGTAAACGCTTTTGTCTGTCTTCTTCCATCTTTTTCTTGCGGTCTTCGATCATTTTTTTGCGTTCTTCCAAAGCTTTTGCCTTTTTGTCGGCTGCTTCTTTTCTTCTTTGTTCCTGCTGATCTTTTATTTGTTGTGCACGTTCAGACAAAGGTTTGGAATTGGTATTTGACGTTTGCTGTGTTCTGCCGTTCGCTGCATTTTCTCTGTTTTTTAGTGCTTCTTCACGTGCTTTTTCTTTTGCTAAACGAACTTCTTCCTGTTTTTTAAGAATTTCGGCTTTACGCTTTTCAATCTCTTTCAGCTTTTCTTCCCTAATACGCTCACGTTCGGCTTTTGCTGCAGCTATTTTTTCTTGCTGTTCGCGTCTGCGTTTCTCTTCAGGCGATTCTTCTGGTGCCGTATTTGTATTCTGATTAGAAGTTTGCGTTTTTGCCAACTCTTCTTTTTCTTCTTCAATTAAACGCTGGCGTTCTTCTAATTCATCGCGTTTGCTTCGTTGGCGTTCCTTAACTTCAATTTGTCTTTCGGCAATTTCAAGCTGTTCAATTTCTTTTTTAGATAATTTGCTTTTGTTTCTGGTTTGATCCAACTTACGAATTACTTGGTCAGAAATTTCATCGGCTGAATTTACATATAGCAAAGCGGTTTCGCTGCTTGTTGATTTATCGATGACAGATGAATAGCGCTTTTTACGGGCGATTTCTTCAACAATGGTAGAAATCTGATCCTGTAAAGGTTTAGCCAAATCTAACTTTTGTTTGAAGTAAGATCCTTCTTTACCGAATTTTTCATGCTGAAAATCTAACAATTCCTTTTCTATAATCTGAATGTCTTCTTCCTTCTCATCAATTAATTGTTGGGTAAGCAAAGGGCGTTCTACATTTAACTGATCTTTTAAATCTTTAATTTCCTTTTTCTTACGTTCTATAACAGATTCCCACTCGGCAGTTCTTTTCTTTAATTCTTTGTTAGCTTCTTCATACTCGGGCATTTTGCTCATAATAAAGTCTGAATCGATATAAGCAATACGACCTTTTTGAGCAAAACCAAAATTGCATAAGCAAACAAGTAAAATAGAAACTAATTTTTTCATATAAAATAATTATTCAAAATGTGTGCCATTAAAATTGCTGACCTAACACAAAGTGCGTTTGGAAACCACCAATCTGGTTTGTACCCGGAACTTTATCAAATCCGTAACCAAAATCAATACCTAACAATCCAAACATTGGCATGTGTACACGTACACCGGCACCGGCACCTCGTTGTAATTTAAACGGATTGTAGTTCGTAAATCCTTCATACGCAGCACCTGCATCGAAGAATGTTAAAACATACGCACTCATTTGTCCTTTTAATGCAATAGGATAACGTAATTCAACAGAGAATTTATTGTACACGGTACCACCAGTATCTCTATTTTGATTTATAGATTCATCGTAAGTCCTTGGTGTAAGCGTGTTGTCGGCATATCCGCGCAATGAAACATTTTCTCTTCCGTCCATCGTATTCATCATCATTCCGCTTCCACCTAAATAAAAACGCTCAAACGGAATAACACCACGATCGTTGTTGTAAGCTCCTAAAAATCCAAACTGACCTTGTGTACGCAAAACCAATTTATCAAAAATAGTCGTGTACCAATCTGCCTTAAAGTTGATTTTATAATATTCTAACCAATTAAATTTTTTCTGGTTTAATTTATCCTGATCAATTCTTGCATTACGGTAATCACTAACAGGTCTGCCATTTGCATCTAGGTAAGATCCAATAGGAATATCGGCACCTGTATCTGGATGTTCTTGTACCTGCGTAGTTCTGTACTTATACTCTTCCATATTCTCTAAATTCTTGTAATCAACATTGTTGAATAAAGAATATGGTGCGGTAAATTTACCAGATACACTTAAAAAAGCTCCCGATTGCGGATAAATCGCCGGCATGATACCTCCACGGTTGTCACGAGAAAGTTCTACAGTGTAAGCTAAATTTCGTGAAGACCCGTTACTGAAAGCAAACATGTTAGAGAAATAATTGTTCAATTCGTAATACTGGAAACTTAACGAGTGCGATAAGGTAAAGTTATCGTCTGGAACCAATAAACGTTTTGCAATACCAAAGGTTGCTGTTGAAATGTTTAATCCTTGGCTGCGATCAATATCTCTTGTTCTAAAGTTGTACGATTTCTGACTTGTGTATGATAACGATCCAAACAACGAAATAGGACGGCGACCACCAAACCAAGGCTCAGAAAAACTTAAACTGTAGGTTTGAAAATAGGTTGCTGCCTGCAAACGTAAAGACATTTTTTGAGCATCTCCCATTGGGAATGGCGTATAAGCTTCTTTATTAAAAATATTACGCGCCGAAAAGTTGTTGAACGATAATGCCAATGTACCAATAAATGTACCGCCACCGTATCCACCTTGAACTTCAACCTGCGACTGTCCGTTTTCTACCACTTGATATTCTAAATCAACAGTTCCATCTATAGGATCCGGGTTTTTAACATCAGGGTTAATTGCCGTAGCATCAAAAATACCCATGCTTCCCAAACGGCGTACAGATTCTACTACATCTGCCTTTCTCCATTTTTGTCCCGGAAGCGTACGCAATTCACGCAAAATAATGTAATCGTGCGTTTTATCGTTACCAGAAACACTAATATTGTTAAAACGTGCAATTGGATTTTCTACAATACGTATGTCAAAATCAATGGTATCCTTACGTGTTGCGGTTTCAACAAGATTAACTTGTGACCATAAGAAACCTGCATTTTGATACTCATTTTCAATATTAATAGCATCAGGATTTGTTCGATCCACAACGCGCTTTTCTAATAAAGGACCATTGTAAACATCTCCCTTTTTAATTCCTAAAATACGACGAAGATATTGATCCGGATATTCGGAATTTCCAATAAAACGAACGTCTCCGATATAATATTTTTGACCTTCTTCTAAATTGATATTAATGGCTACATTGTTCTTTTTAGGATTGTATGTTGCTTTTTGCTGTATAATGCGGGCATCGCGGTATCCTTTTTCTTTGTAGGCATCAATAATATTTGTAAGATCGGTTTTGTATTCGTTTTCTATGAATTTAGAAGGAGTGAAAATACGCATAGGGTTTAAAGGACTCTTTTGTTTGGTCTTTTTCATTGCCTTGCGCAATTTGGCATCGGTAAGTTGCGAATTTCCTTCGAAATTAATTTTAGATATACGCACCTTGCTGCCTTTATCAATTGAAATAAGCAGGTCGGCTGTTTTTTTATCGTCGTGTAACTTTCTTTCAACCGTAACTTTGGTGTTGTAAAAACCGTCTTTTCTGTATTTATTGGTAAGATAGTTTTTAGTAGTAGAAATTAAGTTGTCGTTAATGATTTTACCTTCGGTAATCTTAATTTTTTTATCTTGTTTACCAGCAGTTGTTTGTGTTGCCGGAACAGCCAGTTGCAAATCTTTTAAGATTTCCTCTTTTTTGGCTTTTTTAATACCGGTAATTTCAACATTCTTTAAGCGCGGTAATTCGTTCAAATGTATTTCAAGATTTAAAACATCGCCTACAACAGATGATTCATAAACGTTGATTTCACTGAAATAACCTGTTTTCCATAATTTTTTAATGGCATCGGAAATTTCTTCACCCGGAAGATTTATTACCTGACCTTTTTCTAAACCTGCATAGGTAAAAATAGTCAGTTCGTTAAAATGATAATTTCCTGTTACTTTAATGGTTCCTAAACGGTATCTGCGTGGTGCATTCGGGTCTGTTTCGGGAATCAATGTTTCTTGTGCAGCATCACTGTTACCGGTTGGTGGTGTTACCGGTTGGTCTTGTGCGTTTGCCGCAGCAAAGCTTACTAATAATGGAAAAAGGTATTTTAATTTTTTGCGATGCATTATCCTTAAAAATTACTTATTGATTTGTTCACTTGTTTTACCATATCTGCGTTCGCGGTTCTGATAGGTTTCTAACGCCTGGTGAAGGTGTTCGTTAGAAAAATCGGGCCATAAAACTTCGGTAAAGTACAATTCCGCATAGGCTATCTGCCATAACATAAAATTGCTTATACGCTGTTCGCCGCTTGTTCTTATTAATAAGTCAACGTCTGGTAAATTATGGGTGTAAAGATGCTTATTAATAACCGATTCGTCAATAGCATCTATTGAAATTATATTATTTTTAACTTTGTTACACAGCTCTTTTGTGGCTTCAAGTAGTTCATTCCTAGAGCCGTAGCTTAATGCAAGCGAAAGTGTTAAACGCGTGTTGTTTTTGGTTTTTTCTAAAACTTCTGTTAATTCCTTGCGAACTGATGAAGGTAAAAGGTCTAAATTACCAATTGCGTTTAATTTTATGTTGTTTTCGTGAAGCGATTTTACTTCTTTTCTTAAAGCTTTAACCAATAACTTCATTAACATGTCTACTTCGAATTTCGGACGGTTCCAGTTTTCGGTAGAAAATGCGTATAAAGTTAAATAGGGAATTCCCAGACGGGCACATTGCTCAACGGTACGTTTTACTGCTGTGGCACCGTTCTCGTGACCAATTGTTCTTAAAAAACCTTTTTGTTTTGCCCATCTGCCGTTACCATCCATGATAATAGCCAGATGTTGCGGTAATTTTTCGGGAATAAGTGTAGTTTCTTTCATTTTATCTTGGGGCACAGTAACAAGGGTTTTTACCAAAGGTATAAGAAATGTTTATGCCGGAAAAAACATACCAGTCTTTGGAATTTGTATTGCCAAATGCAACAATGTTCGTTGACGGACTTGCAGGATTGCTTCCGTCTAAATTGTCGGTAAAGGCATAACGTGCACCAACTTCGGCACTAATAACCAGTTTTTTGTTTATTAATGCTTTTAAGCCCAATGTTACCGGTATGGCAAGGGCGTATTCGGTGTCTTTTTCTATTTGTTTTGCGTACTCGTTAAAGTATGTTTCTTTGTACGATATTCCTGCAATACCTGTATGCACGTAAGGCGTAAAGGCAAACCAGTCGTTGTGCAGGTCAAATTCAAAAAAGTTGAATTCTAAACCCAGCATCAATTCGTTCAAATTATTTTTTGTTGAAAGATCGCGTGCTTGTCTTAAAGGCATGTCTGATTCGGAATCTTTTCCCGATATTGGCATATACGTATAGTTTACACGCCATGAATGCCTTGCGCTTTTGTTCCAACGGTATTGAAAACCATAACCCATATCGGTAGGATTTATGTATTTGGTAGATCCGATGTCACCAATATAATTAGTTGCGCCAACAGTTACTCCAAGTTCGTGTATTTGACTTTGAGCTGATGTGCAAACACCTAAAATAGTTAATATGGTTAAAAGTTTTCTTTTCATTTTATGACTAATTTGCAAATATACTAATGTAAACGAATATATTTTATAATTATGATGTATTTTGTGAAATACTATTTAATTTCTTTTGTCTTCTCCCCACAATAATTTACTGCGAAGGGTTCGTAAAAAAGTGACCGACGGAAATTCTACCATGTTTACCGTATGGTTGGCTAATGATATTTCTATTTCCGAATCATTGCTTATGGCTGCCGTTTCAGAATCTAACGATAATAAAAATTGCGTTTCGCGGCTGCTTACCTTCATTTTAATTTTACTGCGGTCGTTAATTATTAACGGTCGCGTTGTTAAATTATGCGGTGCAATGGGTGTTATTACTAAACAATTGCTGTCGGGTGTAATTATAGGACCTCCACAACTTAAATTGTATCCTGTGCTGCCTGTTGGTGTTGAGATAATAATTCCGTCTGCCCAATAAGTCGCCAGATATTCGTTATTTATGTAGGCTTCCACCGTAATCATCGATGTAGAATTTTTACGCGTTACCGTAATTTCGTTCAGCGCAAAATTTACATTGAATTTACTGGTTGCTTCATCAGGGTCGTTCAACTGTAACAAGGTTCTACGCGACAATGTGTATTGGTTTGAAAACAAAAGCGGAATTAAAAATCCAATAGCTTCCTGCTGTACATTTGCCAGAAAACCCAATCTGCCTGCGTTTACACCTATAATGGGAATATTTTTACTTTTTACGAAATTCGCAGCACGCAACAACGTTCCGTCGCCACCAATACTTACAAAGAATTTGGTATCGTCATCAATATCGGTATGCGATGAAAACGTATCGTATTCAGAATTTAAAACATTGTTTTCAACCAAAAGCTTGTAAAACTCTTTTTCAAAAATTACTTTAGCGTTGTGTGTTTTTAGCGCACGTACTAATTTTTCTATAATTTCTTTATAGTTGGGTTTGTAATTCTGAGCGTAAATGGCAAACTTCATACCTTGTTAAATGTTTAAAAATTTATCTAAATAAGCCGAACGGTCTTTTAATTCGTTTAAATAAGAATCCTGATTGTGTTCTGATATGATCTCATAACCAAAACGACGAAATGTCTGAATTATTTCATTTATGTTTCCTGCCGATGCCTTTATGGTGATTTGTGCCGTTTGGTTTTTCATTTCAGATACAAAAACGCCTAATAGTTTACAATTGTTGGTTTCTACAATTTGCGCAATTTCGCTGATGCTGTAATCTAAATAATGTTTTTGAACAACCACCGCCAAACCGGCATCTTTCATAAAAGGCGTACTGTTTAAAAAAGGTAAAATATCTTCCTGAAAATAATATCCTATATATTGGTTGTTTTCGGTTAAAACTGCCAAAATGTTACAGTCAAACTGTGCGAACTTTTCTAAAACTTCAAACCAGCTGGCATCTTTCCTAACAAAATAAGGCAACAAAGCATAACGGTAATCGCCTACGGTTTTGGTTTCAGACGGCTGAATATCCAACGCGGAAATAGATCCTACATAAATATCCTGCTCCAACACCGGAAAATGACTGTATTCGCTGTCTTCTATAAATTCAACAATATCATTGAATTTCGTAGCAAAAGTAAAAGGCTTTGGTTTGTGTTTAATCAGGTTTTGTATCGATTTCATAACGGTAAAATTCATTGCAAAATAATTAAAATAATCGGTTTTGTACCCAATTTACTTTGTATTTTTGTTGATAAATTAAATATAGAATGACAAAATTATCTGTAAATATCAATAAAATTGCCACATTGCGTAATGCACGCGGTGGTAATGTTCCCGATTTGTTAAAGGTTGCTGCCGATGTTCAGCGTTTTGGTGCGCAGGGCGTTACAGTGCATCCGCGACCAGATGAACGACATATACGCTATCAGGATGCGCGTGATTTGGTATCTGTGGTACATACCGAATATAATATTGAAGGAAATCCGATGGATAATTTTATGAATCTGGTGTTGGAATGCAAACCTACGCAGGTTACCTTGGTGCCCGATGCTGTTGATGCCATTACATCGAACGCTGGTTGGGATACCGTAAAACATCAGGCATATTTAAAAGAAGTGATTGCAGAATTCAAGCGTAACGGAATAAGGACTTCTATTTTTGTTGATCCGGTTTTAAGTATGATTGAAGGAGCAAAGAAAACAGGAACCGACCGTGTTGAATTATATACGGAAGCTTTTGCACACCAATATGGTTTAGGAAATTTAAAGGCAATTGAACCTTACACCAAATCTGCCGAATTGGCTAATGAATTAGGTTTGGGAATCAACGCCGGACACGATTTAAGTTTGGATAATATCGAATTTTTCAAACAGAATATTCCCGGTTTGTTAGAAGTTTCTATTGGTCACGCATTAATTTCCGAAGCTATTTATTTAGGATTGGAAAATGTGGTGTGTTTGTATAATCAAAAATTAAGAGGATAATTTAAAAGAATAAAAGCCTGTGGTTTGATACAGGCTTTATTTTATATTCTATTTTTTAATGATTTTACGCTTGTAGTTAACCCCGTTAATATTTATTTCTAAATAGTACATTCCCGCACTTAAATCAGAAATATTCAGTAAGGTTGAATTTACTTTTCGTACTTCTTTTCCTTCTGTATTAAAAATTTTTACCGAATTTAATTGTTCGCTTTCAGGTAATTTAATTGATAATTCATTAGTTCCCGGGTTAGGGTAAACCATTAATTCTTTATCTATCTTTTCAAAAGTTTTATTGCTTAAAGGAATGTTGCTGTAATACGCTTTGTTGCCTGCATTATTTGTTATTACTAACTCATTATTTTGAATGATGTATGTAAAAGTATCATTTCGATAGTTTTCATAAAAGTTATAATATTTACTGAAATACTGAATTTCACCAGTGGTCATCCATTCGCAAGGCATATTTAAAGTAAGGCTTATCTGTCCCATAGAAAAAGTAAAATCTGTTGAAGTTACATTAACCGGTCCAATAAAACTGGAGCAATAACTACTTATTAAATTTGCATTGTCTTCTGTAGAGGTTGGTGGTAATACAATAAAATGCCAATCTCCCGGTGTGAGTCCGTTATTAAATATGGGTACGTTATCTACTTGATTGTTTTCTTCTATTTTGGTTAAATACCAATCTGTACCTGTTAAAGATGTTTGTGCTTGTAGTTGGGTTATTACAAAAAATGTGAATAAAAGTATTGCGTTTTTCATAATATATTTGCTTTAATTGATGATTAATAACAAATATATTAAAAATTAACTATTTGATTGCATAGTGAACTTTCGTAGGTAATTTATAGAGCTTGAAAATAATCCTTTTTATATATTTGTAGTCATTGATTTACCATTAAAGAATGAACAATTTATTATACGCCAAAATAGAAGGCTCGGGAAAACCATTACTTGTATTACATGGTTTTTTAGGAATGAGCGATAACTGGAAAACCTTGGGAGCAAAATATGCCGAAAGCGGTTTTGCTGCACATTTACTGGACTTGCGTAACCACGGACGCAGTTTTCATTCCAATGTATTCAATTATCAGCTAATGGCAGACGATGTTGTGGCATATTGCAAAGCAAATAATTTGGACAAAGTTGATGTTATCGGGCATTCAATGGGTGGAAAAGTTGCTATGAATTTAGCGGTGAAATATCCTGAATTGATCGATAAATTAATTGTAGCCGATATTTCTCCAAAATATTATCCGCCCCACCATCAGGATGTGATGACAGCTTTAAATGCCGTTGATTTTTCTACAAATCCTTCTCGTAACGAAGTTCAGGAAACTATTGAACAACATGTAAAAGAAGCTGGTGTTGTGCAGTTTTTAATGAAAAATGTGCATCGTGTTACTTCTCAACAATTAGGTTTCCGTTTTAATTTAGATGCGTTCAATAACGATGAAGAAGCAATTGGCGAAGCGTTGAAAGAATCGGATGTTTTTAACGGATCGGTTTTATTTTTACGTGGAAGTAATTCTAACTACATCACAGAAGAAGATGCCGATTTAATAAAAAAGCATTTCCCTAATGCGGTAATTCAAACGGTTTCAAATGCGGGACATTGGTTGCATGCCGACAATCCTGCGGAATTCTTTGATAAATCAATTGATTTTTTAAAATAATATGCGTGCATAATAATTATTTCTTTTTGTATTTAACAAATAATTAATAATTCTGTAATTTTCTTTAAGAGTTTTTAAACTTTTGTAAAATGTGGTATATTTGAAATACTAACATAAATAAAAGTTTAGTTATGAAGAAAATTTTATCTATTTCTTTATTATCGCTCTTGGCTACCAACACATTTGCCGGCGGGTACCGCATCAGTATGCAGGGTCAGCGCCAGTTGGCAATGGGGCATACAGGTGTTGCCGTTATCGGTCAAAACGCCGAAAGTTTGTTCTTTAACCCAGCGAGTGGTACTTTTTTAAAAAACAAATGGAGTTTTTCTGCAGGTGCCACAGCGTTGGTATCTAACGTAAAGTTTCAAAATTCTTTATACAATTGGTCTAATTCCACAACGAACACGGGTACACCATTTTATTTCTACGGAAATTATCAGGCTTCCGATCGTTTTTCGGTTGGTTTGGCTGTTTATACGCCATATGGAAGTTCGGTTGAGTGGGATCGTGACTGGCCGGGATCGCACTTGGTAAACAATATCGATTTGCAGGCAATATTCGTGCAACCTACGGTATCGTACAAAATTACCGATAATATTAGTGTTGGAGCCGGGTTGATTTATGTTAACGGTGGCGTAACCTTCAACAGAAATCTTTCAAGAAGTATGGTAGATGAAAACGGAAATCGTTCAGATGTTACCATTGATGCTGCCGGCGTTAGTGCTTGGGGATACAACCTTGGGGTAACAGCTCGTTTAGACGATTATGTTACTTTTGGTGTGAACTACCGTTCGCAAATCGATATGAAGGTTGAGGGTGGCGATGCCAAGTTTCATGACATGCCAAGCTTTTTGGGTGGAACATACACGAATGGAAAGTTTGATGCTACCATGCCGTTACCTGCCGAATTGACTATTGGTTTCTCTTATCAAATTACCGATAAATGGTTGGCTGCTGTAGATTACAATCATACTTTCTGGAAAGCGTATGATAATTTGGTTATTGATTTTGATAACCCTGCAATTGCAACATCGGTTAATCCTCGTAACTATAAAAGCAGTGGAACAATGCGTGGAGGTTTGCAGTTTGCTCCTTCTGAAAAATTCTCTGCCCGTGTAGGTGGTTATTATGATATTTCGCCGGTTCAGGATGGATATTTCGCACCAGAAACGCCTCGTAACGATGCTTTGGCAGGAACAGTAGGTTTCACTTATCAGGTTACACCTAAATTCGGAATCGATTTTGCTGCAAGTGCATTACACTTTAAAGAAACCAAAAACTCGTACGATCATTATATAGAAGATGGTACGCATGTTTCTTTTGGTGGCGACTATCGCTCATCGGCATATTCTTTAGGTTTAGGTTTATCGTACAATTTTTAATCGATCATTATGAAAAAATATCAATCTATACTTTTAGCTGCGGTTGCATTTAGCTTTGTTGCTTGCGAACCGGAATTTGAAAACGAGGTTACAAACGAATCATATTCTAAAGGCGAAGCCGACTTTACAACCTACGTTGCATTGGGAAATTCGTTGACAGCCGGTTATATGGACGGAACGGTGTATCGTTCGGGTCAGCAGTATTCCTTTCCTAATTTGCTGGCTAAACAGTTTGCAGTAGTTGGCGGTGGGTCGTTTACGCAACCGTCGTTCAGTGACGATACCAACGATTTAGGCGGTTTGTTGCTTATGGGACAACAAGCGGCTGCAACCCGTTTAATCATCAATATGTCAACAGGTGGTCCTCAAAATTTAACGGGTACACCAACCATAGAAATCAGTAATTTACAAGCTAAAGCTTACAATAATATGGGAGTTCCTGGGGCAAAATCGTTCCATTTGCTAGCTCCGGGTTATGGTAATCTGGCTAATGTAGCAACAGGAAGGGCAAATCCTTATTTCGTACGCCACGCAACCAGCCCTAATACAACGGTTTTAAGCGACGCTATGAGTATGAATCCTACATTTTTTACAAACTGGATTGGCGCTAACGATGTGTTGGCGTACGCATTATCTGGTGGTGTAGGTGTAAGCCAAGAAGGTAATATGGATCCTTCAACCTATGGAAGTAACGATATTACCGATCGTCAGGTATTTGCTTCGGCTTATACTACCATTGTTAATACTTTAACAAGTAATGGAGCAAAAGGCGTGGTAGCTACAATACCGGATGTAACATCAATTCCGCACTTTACAACAGTTCCTTACAATCCGTTAACGGCTGAAGCTTTAGGCGGAGAAGCAACGGTTGATCAGTTAAATGCACAGTTATTAGGACCGTTAAAGCAAATTCTTACCGCTTTAGGGCAGGGTAACCGTATTAATTCATTTTCTAAAACAGAAGGCAATGCGTTATTGGTTAAAGATGAAACATTAACCGATTTATCGCAGCAAATTACGGCAGTTGCTTCACAAAACCAACAATTGGCACCAATCGCAGGTTTGTTAGGTCAATTGTATGGACAGGCACGTCATGCAAGCAAAAACGATTTGTTTGTATTGGGTACTAGTTCGGTAATTGGAACCGCATCAACTAATCCAATCTTTACAAATGTTCCAGCAAATATTAAAGAATTGTTCAATAAAATTGGTGTAACATTTCCTTTAGAAGATAAATATGTGTTGATTCCTGCCGAACAAACAATCATAAAAACAGCAACCAAAGAATTTAATGATGTTATCTGGGCTGCAGCTCGTTCTAAAAAACTGGCAGTTGCCGATATGAATGCCATCATGAGCTACTTAACAGGCGGTATTCGTTTAGGCGACGGACAATGGTACACGGCTGATTACTTTAAAGGAACCGGAAACATGAATAAAGTGTTGTTTTCTTTAGACGGCGTGCATCCAAACCCGCGTGGTTACGCATTTGTAGCTAACGAAATCGTTAAAGTAATCAACGAACATTACAAATCACAGTTGCCAATGCTGGTTCCGGGTAATTATCCGGGTGTAACAATAAAAGCATCAAATTAAAATTATAAGCTATGAGAATTTTAATCAATTTAATTGTAACGGCAGTCATTGTTTATCTGCTGGCAAATTTTTTACCGGGCGTAAGTGTCGATGGTTTCGGATCATCAATAATCGTCGTAATCGTATTGGCATTGCTTAACTTTATAGTAAAACCAATACTGCAGTTAATATCCATTCCGGTAACCATATTAACATTAGGTTTGTTCCTTTTTGTTATCAACGCTCTAATAATAATGTTGTGCAGCTACATTGTTGGCGGCTTTCATGTAGAAGGTTTCTGGCCGGCGTTATTATTCAGTTTGGTTTTGTCTATTGTACAGTCAATAGTAGGAGGGATAGGCAGCGAAGATTAATTTTACTAATAATTAATATTCAATTATTTAAAAATTTGATTGGCTTGTAAAAATAATGTATTTTTGCAAGCCAATTTTAGTTAGAAACAAAATTTACAATGAATATCACAAGAAATAATGTAGATGCGTTAAACGCAGTTATTACAATTGATTTAGCAAAAGAAGATTTTGCTGCGAACGTTGAAAAGGTTCTTAAAGATTACAGAAAAAACGCAAACATACCAGGTTTCAGAAAAGGTCAGGTTCCTGCTGCGTTAGTAAAAAAACAATACGGACAAGCAATTATGTTCGATGAGGTTAATAAATTGTTGCAAGACAGTTTAAGTAACTATTTAAACGAAGAAAAGTTGGATATTTTAGGAAATCCGCTTCCTGTTGCAAAAGATATCGATTGGGATGCTGATACATTAAGTTTTGATTTCGAATTAGGTTTAGCTCCAGAATTCACGGTTGATTTAGGTGCTGCTAAAACTGCTGCTAAATATAAAATCGTTGCCGATGAAGAAATGGTAAACGAGCAGGTTGAATACATTCAGAAACAATACGGAAAATTAATTTCTAAAGATAAAGTAGAAGAAGGTGACGATATCCGCGTAAAAGTTTCTAACCAGAAAGAAGGTATCGAAAATGAAACTACAATCAACGTTGCAGATATCCGTACAAAAACAAATCAAAAGAAATTCATCGGTAAAAAAGTAAACGATGAGGTTACAATTTCTACCAAAGGTTTGTTTGAAGACGAACATAAATTAATGGACGTTTTAAAAGTTGATCACGATAAAATTCATGGTTTGGAAGTGGATGTAACTTTTACAATCGAAGAAATTTCAACTAAAGAAAAAGCAGAGTTAAACCAAGAGTTTTTCGATAAATTGTTTGGTGAAGGTAAAGTAACTTCAGAAGACGAGTTAAAAACACGTATTAAAGAAGATGCCGAAAAACAATTTGCACAACAGGCAGATCAAAAATTCATGAACGATGCAGTTGAAGCATTGGTTGATAATACAAAATTCGATCTACCAAAAGAATTTTTAATTAAATGGTTACAAACGGCTGGCGAAACAGAATTAACTGTAGAGCAGGCAGAAGAAGAATACACAAAATCAGAAAAAGGATTGCGTTACCAGTTAATCGAAGGTAAAATTATTACCGATAACGGTTTACAAATTACTTTTGACGAGATTAAAGATTACACTTCAGGATTAATTAAAGATCAAATGGCACAGTTCGGTCAGTTAGAACCGTCAGAAGACGATGTAACAAATATCGTATCACGCGTTTTATCAAATCAAGAAGAAGTAAAACGTATTTCTGAGCAATTGATGAACGATAAAATGATGAAATTGTTTGCTGAAAAAGCAAGCGGAAGTGAAAAAGAAGTAACTTACAAAGATTTCGTTAAAGAGGTTTACGGAGAATAATTTTCTGCGAAAATTTAAGTATATTTGAGCGTCGAACGGTTTGTTTCGACGCTTATTTTTTTAATTTACAAGAATAAAAATATGAATTACGGAAAAGAATTTAGAAAATACGCTACAAAGCACCACAAGGTAAATAATATGTACTACGATAAAATCGTGGGTAGCATGACACCAACAGGCAGTATGACGCCTTATATTATCGAAGAACGCCCAATGAACATAGCATCTATGGACGTTTTCTCGCGTTTAATGATGGATCGCATCATTTTCCTTGGATCAGGGGTAGATGATTATGTGGCAAACATCATTCAGGCACAATTGCTGTTTTTAGAAAGCGTAGATGCTTCTAAAGACATCTCAATCTATATCAATTCACCGGGCGGCAGCGTGTACGCAGGTTTAGGTATTTACGATACCATGCAGTTCGTTAAGCCCGATGTAGCTACAATCTGTACAGGTATGGCAGCGTCAATGGGTGCGGTATTGTTATGTGCCGGTGCCGATGGTAAACGTTCGGCATTACCACATTCTCGCGTTATGATCCACCAACCATCGGGCGGGGCACAAGGTGTTGCAACCGATATGGAAATCAACTTAAAAGAAATGTTGAAGTTAAAAGAAGAATTGTATCAAATCATTGCCAAACATTCTAAAAAACCGTACGACAAAGTGTATAAAGATTCTGAACGTGACTACTGGATGCGTGCAGACGAAGCGAAGGAATACGGAATGATTGATGAAGTTTTAACAAGAGAATAATTATAATGAAGGAAGGATTTAACTGTTCTTTTTGTGGGCGGCCAAAAGCCGAAACTAATATTTTAATTGCCGGTGTAGATGCGCATATCTGTGATCACTGTGTAGAACAGGCGCACGGCATTGTATTAGAAGAATTAAAATCGCAAGGCGGAACAGGATTGTCAGATGAGGTTTTATTGAGAAAACCGCAGGAAATCAGAGCGTTTTTAGATCAATACGTAATTGGTCAGGATCAAACCAAAAAAGTACTGTCGGTTGCCGTTTATAACCATTACAAACGTTTGCTGCAGCAAGATTTAAAGAACGATGTTGAAATAGAAAAAAGTAACATCATCGTTGTAGGGCAAACCGGAACCGGTAAAACGCTGGTTGCAAAAACCATTGCCCGTATGTTAAACGTGCCTTTAGCAATTGTTGATGCTACCGTTTTAACCGAAGCTGGTTATGTGGGCGAAGATGTAGAAGGTATCTTAACCAAATTGTTGCAGGCAGCAGATTATGATGTGGATAAAGCACAACGCGGTATTATTTTTATCGATGAAATTGATAAAATTGCCCGTAAAAGCGACAATCCTTCGATCACGCGCGATGTAAGTGGCGAAGGAGTGCAGCAGGCGTTATTGAAGCTATTGGAAGGTTCTGTGGTGAATGTTCCGCCAAAAGGTGGAAGAAAACATCCCGATCAGAAGTTTATCGAAGTTAATACGCAGGATATTCTGTTTATTGCCGGCGGAGCTTTTGATGGTATCGAACGAATCATAACCAAACGTTTGAACTTTCATGCTGTTGGTTTTGGATCTTCTAAAGAAAACGAAAAAGCAGATAAAAGCAATCTGTTGCAGTATATCATACCTAAAGATTTAAAAGATTTTGGATTGATTCCCGAAATCATAGGTCGTTTACCGGTTTTAACACACATGGATCCGTTAGATCGCAATACGTTGCGTTCTATCTTAACCGAGCCTAAAAATGCCTTGGTAAAACAATATCAGAAATTGTTCGAAATGGATGGTGTTGAATTGACTTTTACCGAAGATGCACTTTGGTATATTGTAGATAAGGCATTGGAATACAAGTTAGGTGCACGTGGATTACGTTCGTTATGCGAAGCTGTTTTAACCGATCCTATGTACGATCTTCCGGGTTCTGACGTAACAGAATTCGAAGTTGACAGAGATTTCGTGAAACATGCTTTAGATAAAAACTTAATGAAGCGCCTGGCTTTAACCGTTTAAATACACAAACCCTTTCACACGAAAGGGTTTTGTTCTTTTTAAAACCTTTCATTCCACATGAATCTTGTCATTCCTATGCTTCGACGAGTCAGTACAGGTTTTAGAAGGAATCTCATTCCACATGCAGTTTGTCATTCCGACGAAGGATGAATCTCATATCTTTGTCAGTTAAAGCTTGTTGTTGCGAATTTATAACAACACGTCAGTTCGAGCGGAGTCGAGAACTCAAAACCTCACCATACTTTCTTTTGGCATCAAACTTGTATCAATCATATTACAAAATAGTAAATATGTGTATTTGTAGCACATTAATAACACACAACCATTATAAAATGTAAATACTTTTTTGTAGTTTTAAAGAAAAAACAAATGAAGAAGCTACTATTACTTACACTTTTAAGCGTTTTTGCCGTATCGTGCAACAAAAAAGTAGAATTGTCTGGCGAAGTGGTCAGCCAAACAAAACAAATGGCATCGTACAATGCGGTTTCAAATAATTCATCAGCCAACATCGAATTAGATTCATCGGTTGCAACGAACGAAATTTTAATTACCGGAGATAAAACGTTGGTTGATAATCTGGAAATCGAAAATAATGACGGACAGATCAATATATCCAGCAAAAAAACAATTTCCTATAAATCAAACAAATCACCGCTGGTTATAAAAATGAACAATCCAAATTTGCAGAAAGTCGTCATTGCAGGTGCAGGTTCTATCGCAACCAATAACATCACGCTGACAAAAGACATTGAATTTCACATTTCGGGTGCAGGCGAAATCAATGTAAAACTGTTTAACAACATCACAAGTGTTTTTGTAACCGGTGCCGGCGATGTGCGTTTACGCGGAATAAGTAACGAAATAAAAGCAAGTATGTCGGGCGCGGGAAATCTTAATTCCGAAGCATTGACCAACAAACTGGCAAATATCGAAATTACAGGTGCAGGAAATGTAAAAATCAATACGTCAGACGAAATTAACGTGCGTATTTCGGGTGTGGGTAATCTGGATTATAAAAATTACGACCGATTGAAAATCGTTAAAAAAATATCAGGTGTAGGCAGTATCAACCCGTACTAAAAAAATCACGAAAAACAAAGTTTCATTTCACGGCATTTATAAATAGCTTTGTGTGTAGTAAAAGAAAAATGGGCACGTTAGTAATAAGTAAAAAAGAAAACAACCAGTATAAATATACCTATAACAATCGCAAAGGAAATGTTATATTTACAAGCAACAGCTACCTTTCCAAAGCACATTGTTTAAGCGAAATAAACGTTATAAAACGTAATTTTTCAATCATTAAATTTATACATTACAGAACTCCGGCAGGAAAATTGTTCTTCAAAGTAAATGTAAACGACCATATTTTGGGCGTAAGCAGAAAGTTCACCACACCGCTTTTAATGGAAAAAGGCGTGAACGATTTAAAGAATAATTTTATAAATTCCGAAGTGTTGGATTTTACCGAAGATGTTTTCAGTAATTTCCCCGAAGATGTATTTTCAACCAACAATATTTAAATAATATGAGAAAGTTTTTAGCATTATTTTTTGTTTCGATCATTACCGTAACAAGTTATGCACAAAATAGAAAAATTAAAGGCAACGGCGTAGTTCAGGAGAAAAACCGTAAGGTTCAAAAATATTCAAAATTGGTGATAGATGGTGAAGTAACGGTCGAAATTTTGAACAATCCGTTTAAAAATACCATAAGAACATCGGGTGATGGTAACCTGCATCAGCTGGTTCAAATAAGTGTAGTGGATGAGGTTTTAACATTGAAAAGAAAGCCTGGTTTCGAAATTATTAGCCAGACAGAACCTGTAAAAGTAACCTTGGCAACAAAAGATCTTACCGAAATTACCATGACCGGCGATAATGGCAGTGTGATTAATTTAGGTGTGATCGAAATTCCGAAACTAACATTGACCAATACAGGTAACAATAAAATGGAATTAAAGGTAAAGGTAGAAGATCTGTACTTAAATACCGAAAACGATGCGGCAATTATGGTAGAAGGAAATGCGAATACTGTAAGAATAAACAGCAAAAGTTCTGGCGATATCAATGCAAAAGAACTGTCGGCTTTTTTCACAGAAGTAGATTCATCGGGTTCTGGGAACATCTATACAAACACAGTTAATGGTATCGACGGAAGCCTGAACGGAAAAGGAAATTTATACTACCGTGTAACCAAAACCGTTAACGTAACCGAAAACGGTGAAGGAAAAGTAATAAAAGAATAATTTTTAAATTGTTCAAATACAGAAGGGTAACAAATTCAATAAAAAAAATATGTTTTAATTTCAAATTTTGCTTTGCAGGTATTAAAATTACTGCTATATTTGCATCCGAATTAAAACACCAATGGCGAGGTAGCTCAGTCGGTTAGAGCGCAGGATTCATAACCCTGAGGTCACGGGTTCAACTCCCGTCTTCGCTACGGAAAAAAGAGAAACACGAAAGTGTTTCTCTTTTTTTATTTTCTATATGGACTATATACTGTCATTCCGGGCTTGTTCCGGAATCTCAAACATGTAAAACTAAATATTTCTACGAATCCAAATCTACTTTTATTCGAACGGTATTTAACAACCAAGCGCAGTAGAGTATCATTAACAACACCTATTGGATGTACCATATTGAAAACCTGTGTATATTTCAAGCAAAACAGAAGTTCTAAAGTTTACACCGATCCCTCAACGATTAAACACTTCAACGAATCAACACCCGAGGACGAAGTACGAACGGAGCGAAGCTAATTAATCAACTAATAATCTGTGAATCTGTGGTAAAAATAGCACCCTACATCCCGCACCCAACAGTTAACCGAATCAACAATTCACCCGGTAACATCTAGCAACATCTAGCATGATACACCCAGCACCCAACATATAAACAGTTCAACAACCGAGGACGAAGTCCAAAGTCTGCGAATACATGGAGCACAGTATGTGGGGAGCGAATCTAATTAAAACATTATTCACTCAATACTGAACAATTTCAATAGTTCTTCAAAAATTCTGCTACTGTTCTTTCCTCGAAATCTATTTTAATTAACTCCCAATATTTTTCCATCAAACATATAGGATTAAAGTCATCGTCTGCCTGTGCAAAATTGGTAAGTTGCTTTATCAATGTTTCTTTGGTATATCCGTAGGGATATCTCTGTTCATAAAAGTAAAGCATTTCTTTAATTGTAAAATATTCCAGCATTTCATGCAGATCCCAAAAGTCTTTCTTCCTTCCTCCATGTCCTACAACTTCCAGTTTCATCGCAGCTATTTCTTCCAAGCCAGATAACCTTAATTCATTGTATTCTATTATGGGAAAAACAAAAGTATCCGTATAAAAAAGATCAACTTTAACAAGTTCAGCGGCACTGTGCCCTATAAAATAGGTCTTTCCCATACTGTTGTTACCTCCAAATCCCATTTCTACATACGGAAAAATATTTTGGAAAAGAGCGTCTATTTTTTCAAAATCAATCGAATCATATGGTGCATCCGTAAATAGATCAATGTCAACAGATATCCTATGCCCTAAAAGCAGGCTAAGAGAGGTGCCTCCCACCAGACGAAATGTTTTTAACTCGTCCAATGTCATCAGTTTTAATAACACTTCCCACAACAGTTCAGATACAGTATTTTTATAGATATCCATAAGCAGGCTTTTATCTTATGTTGTACTTAAGCAGATTTTCATTAAATGAAGGTAAAAAATCATTCGTAACTTTTTCTAATTCCTTTCTAATGGTGTCTTTTCCGTAAAAAGAGATAATTTCTTTAATTTCCAGATCATTGCCACGTTCAAAAATTCTTTTAATAATAGCTTTGCGGTTTTTGTTCCAGTCCAGTTCCTCAAAATTTGTATCCCAAAAAAGCACTTTTCTTATATGCTCTAAATTAGGTGTAAACGGTATTGCTTTAGTAGCTTCTTTAACCTCATAAATCGCCTGTAATATCATAAAGTAATCATCATCAATACCTAATTTTTTACCAATTTTTATCGATAGTTTGGCGTTAATACCTCTTTTCCCATTTAAAATAGCACTTATTGTTTGTTTATGCTCACCTAATGTAATTGCAAACTCGTTACTTTTTACCCCACGCTGCTTTAGCTCTCTTTTTAGAATAGCACCGGGATGTATGCCTTTTATTTTATGAAGCTCTGGTAGCATAATTTTTAATTTTAATCAAAAATACTCAATTATATTTTAGTAAACAATTTTGTTTACTTTTTTTAACCAATGATCAGTATATCTCCAGCATCTAAAACAAATAGTTCTACCACTCAAAACCCACGTCAGTTCCAGCCCAATCGAGAACCGAATAAGGTAGATAGTTAGTAAAAGATATACTGAATGTACCACATTCAGCCATCTGTGAAAATTTACCACATTGTGAAAGTAAATTATATCTTAGCAGTTGACTAATTTCCAAGTAACGAAGGCAAATTCAACTCACTGAAGACAGCAAGCTCGCGAATGAATTTTACAATTACTTTTAATTAAAAAAACGGATTCTCATTTAGAATCCGTTTAGCTGCTTATTTAACTACTACTTTTTTAGTAGCCTTACCATGATTGGTTAAAACCTGCACATTGTAAATACCTTTTGCAAAACCACTTACATTAATTATTTTTTCTGAAGTTTCTTTTACTAATTTACCAGTAGTATTGTAGATCAACACTTTTTCTAAAGTTAAGTTTTCTTTCAATTCAATATTTAAAATATCGGTTGTAGGGTTAGGGTAGATATTGAAGTTTTCTAATACAAAAGAATCAGATGATAAAATGCCTGATAAATTGAATACTTGGACTGATCCTGGAAATGTGCCTTTAGCCATATTATTTTTACTACTTAAAGTATTGTTATTAGGAATGCCTATGGCTAAAGTAGTTCCATCACCTGATAAGTCTACTGAAGATCCTATACCAATTTTTGAATTTGCACCTGGACCAATAATACTCTGACCTTGATGCAACCAATTGCCCTGAATATCTTGAAAAATACGAATCTTACCAGAATCTGTTCCATTATTAGTATCGCTTCCGTAACTACTTACAATTATTATGTTTCCATTTGCAGATATACTATTTATGCCCAATGCATCGCCTGGTGACTCTGCTAAAATATCAGAACCAATTTGTACCCAGTTATTAGAAACATTTTTATAAACTATTCCTGTTCCAGAATTTTCATTGCTGGTAACAGCAATGGTATTTCCATTACCTGAAATTCTTACTCTGCTTCCGAATACATCAAAGCTGTTTTTTCCAGATAATGTATTTCCTATTTTTGTCCAATTTCCCATATTGTATTGGTAAAGGATAACAATACCACTAAACCCAGTATTAAATCCCGCCTCAAAATCACTAATAGCTATTGTATTACCATCATTAGATAAAGATATTGAAGCACCAAATTTATTTGAAAAGAAATGATTACTAAGATTTAGATTGCTTGGCGAAAATTCTCCTATTTTAGTCCAAACATTTGAGATGTTTTTATAAACAAATGTTTTTGAATCTGAAATTGAAAGTGCGTCTGGACTACCTACTGCTATTGTCGACCCATCTCCTGATAATGAAATTGAAATACCGAATTGATTTGTGTTAGGTTCTTTTAAATCTTGACCGATTTTTGACCATTGATTGTTTGAATATTTGTAAATACTTACGTATCCACCATAAGTTATATTATTAATGATAATATTGGTACTAACAGGTACAGCTAAAATTGTTCCGTCATCAGAAAGATATATTTTTGTCAGAGATAATTTATCCCCTGGGTTTCCAATAATATCTTGTCCAATTTGCGTCCATGCCCCGTTTATATTTGAATATATTCGAATATATCCCGAATCTACACCATTTTTATCACCACCGTTTGCAGCAACAGCCAAAGTATTTCCGGTTTTAGATAAAGCTACACTACTACCAAATTTATCATCGGGCATATCACCCATAATATCCTGCCCAATTTGTGTTTGTGCATTACTTATTGTTGTAATTACAAGTAATGCAAATAGTAATTTTAATTTCATGATTATTTGATTTTTATTTTACTATTATTTTTTTAGTAGCTTTACCTTGATTGGTTAAAACCTGTACATTATAAATACCTTTTGCAAAACCACCTACATTAATTATTTTTTCTGAAGTTTCTTTTACCAATTGACCACTTGTATTGTAAATTAAAACTTTTTCTAAGGTTAAGTTTTCTTTCAATTCAATATTTAAAATATCAGTTGTAGGGTTAGGGTAAATGTTGAAGTTTTCTAACACAAAGGTATTAGATGATAAGATACCTGATAAGTTAAATACTTGTACAGAACCTGGAAATGTTCCTTTTGCTTGATAATTATTCATTTGTAATAAATTGTCGCTAAAAGTAAGTTCTTCAAGATTAGTATTAGATGGCTTTCCTCCAACGGTACTGCTACCTGGATTTCCAACGGCTAAATTGTATCCGTCTTTAGATAATGTGATAGACCAACCAATTTTATCGCCTGCATTAGCACCAATTATACTTCCTTTTTCAACCCAATTGCTTTGAATGTTTTCAAATATACGTACTTTGCCGGTATCTGTTCCATTTGCTGTGTCACATCCCGTGCAGCCTATTGCTAAGGCGTTTCCGTTTGCCGATATAGCTAAACCAGTACCACAACCGTCACCCGCTGCTTCACCAATAATATCAGCGCCTATTTGTACCCAATTGTTAGCAACGTTTTTATATACAGATATAGCGCCAAATGAGTTGCCATTAGTGAAGTGACCGTGTGAAGTAATCGCTACAATGCTACCATCATACGAAAGAACTGCTCTAAATCCAAAAGTATCATTTTGTTTTTTTGCAGATATAGTATTTCCTACTTTAACCCAAGTACCCAACTGATATTTATATACATATAAAATTCCATTAGTATTTGTTCCTCCCTGAATTCCTCCTTGTACATCAGTAAATGCAATTACAGTTCCATCTCCTGATAACGATACATTCCATCCATAGTAGTTAGGTGATATATTATCATTTTCAATGTTATCAATACGACGAAACCCACCGATCTTTTGCCAAGATCCAGTAGTGTTTTTGTAAACTTGTATCTGTTCAAAAAATGTAGATTGTATACCTGGGCTGCTTATTGCAATAGTAGAGCCATTACTTGATAAAGAAATAGATAAGCCAAATTGTACACTTTCTGTGTCTATTATATCCTGACCAACTTTTGTCCACGAATTATTTAAATATTTGTAAATACTTACATAACCTCTGTGAGAAATATTATTGGTAGTACGTTTAGCTGACAAAGCAGAAAATGCTACTGTAGTTCCATCTTCAGAAATCGCTATTTTATATCCAATCTGGTCATCTGCATTGGTTCCTTCAATATCCTGCCCAATTTGTGTCCACGTACCAGATGTTTTAGAATACACACGAATATGTCCTGCGTCTGTTCCGTTGTTATCATTTCCTGGGGCAGATACAGCCATCACACTCCCATCGGCAGATAGGGCAACACCATGTCCAAATTTATCTTCGGGCATATCGCCTGTAATATCCTGTCCAATTTGTGTTTGAGACATCCCTATTAAAGGAGTCAGTAAAAAGAAAAGTAGTTTTTTTATCATTCTCTTTGGTTATTTATTGATTATTGGATAATAATCCAAAATTATTCACCAAATTTAATTAAAAATATGAATAGTTATAAACTTTAGTAAAATACTTTCGTTTCTCATTCCCCTCTGAAAATTTCAAACACTATGAGTCAATACACCCGCATCAAAGAGCCATTGGTATCAAATCGGATAGCCTGTCCCGATTATTTACGGGATTAAATTGTTAAAACACAGGATAACGTGTCTCGCTTTAGCGGAAGCGTAAACTAATCGGCCGGTCAGTGAACCTGTGGTTGCTGAGCCTGTGGTTGCTGAGCCCGGGGTTGCTGAGTTAATCGAAGCATCGAAGTGTCGAAGTGCCGTACTGCCTCATCACAATTTCATTTACTTTTTTTTCCTTTACATTTTAACAATTCATAAATTTACTCAACTGTTATTAGTCTTCCAACGATAAAATAGTAGTTCATTTTATTAAAGTAGATTATTAAAAATGAAAACACTCATTTATAGCATATATCTAGTATCAAAAACACAAGAACGTACGCACGGTACTTATAAGTTTTCATTTGTACTGTATTTATCATTACTGTTCTTTTTTCATTTTTTTCCTTTTTCATTACTATTAAATATAATTTTCAAGGAAAGAATAGAATTGTTTTCTTTATTTAATAATTATCCAACGAAGTTATCTTTTGGAATAATATTCGGAACACTCATTTTATTTAACTACATCTATTTTATAAAAATGGAAAAATTACACGATATTATTAAACAGTTTCAAAATAAGACTCTGGTCAACAAATACTACCATGTACTAATTATAACCTATACCATATTGCTCTTTATATTGCTAATAGTAGAAAGAGAATATTTTAAAAGCAAGTAACAAAATCAATGTCAGTGGAAGTTAGCATAACACCCAAAAGTCATTTCAACATGCTCTTTAAAAATCGTCAGATTAACTTCGTTCAGTCGCTCCGCTCGAGTCACGGCTTTCAAGCTGTAAAATTATACCTGGACGTAAAGTATGGAGAAAACGTAATGTATCAATTCCTAACAAAGAAGATCTCAAAGCCAAATAGTTCTACTACTACAATATACATCAATTCAATATACAGTATATAAACACCCCTATATAAATCATCCAACACCCAACATCCGTCACATAAACGATTCAACAATTCAACAAATCAACGATTAAAAAACAAATCAAGTCATAATCTGTTCGCATCTGTGAAAATCCTTCCAACGGTGCCTGAGGTGGTTATTGAGCCTGTCGAAATATCGCAACGGTGCCTGAGGTGGTCACTGAGCCCGCCGAAGTGTCGAAGGCGCACCCCACACCAAATATCAAGCACCCTTTCCTCATTTAATAATTTCCTTCAATTCCTTCATCAATCCTTCTTTTTCACTTTCCTTATACAGCTCAGAATTATTCAATGAATTTTTAAATTTAACTAATGTGGCAGCATGGTTCTGTTTCAATTTAATTTGTGCTTTAATGATAGCGAGATATCCTTGGGAAAAGTTAGGGTAACTCTCTACCAGTATTTCCCAGGCTTTAATCGCCTTCGCATAATCCTTTTCATTGTAAAAATACCAGCCCTTACCGTTTAAAATACCTATCGAAAAATTAAGCGGGGCACCATAGTGTGCTGTAATCTCCTTATCAAGCGCAGTCTTTATACCCAGATCTTTCTGGTTGTTAGAAATGTATTTTGCCTGTATGGCAGACCATTGCTCAAATAGTTCATAAAGCGCTGTACTTATTATTAAACCGGGGGTAGTATCATGGCTCGCTTGCTTAAAGCGGTATCCCTTAATGTCTAAAGAAGAATTTAACGTAAGCTGCTGTAAAGTGGAATCCATCTTAACGGCATCTTCCGGAAAATCATTGCCAATTCCATAACGATAATATTTTTTTGAGGCATATATAGTCTCATTCATCTTACGTATAGAATCCGTTAAGTCCGAATTTTTCTGAGTAAAGAACGGACTCATAGAAATTACGCCGTTCAAATCCTTGGTTCTCGTACTAAAAAGCGCCGTGGTAAAGTAACCGTATCTAGAATGCCCTATCAGTACCCTAAAGTCCGAAGTATTATATTGTTTGTTCGCAAACGAAATCAGCTCTTCAAAAATAAATTTTTCATTTTCAGTTGCAACACCGTTTACGTCCGCTTTATATTGCGTTTCTATATATCTAAAACGTTGTTCCGATGCTACACTAACAATAACTGCCGATGGCATTTGCTCTGTGCTTGTCAGGTAGTCAATTGTTTGTAGAATATAGTTGTGGCTTCTTTTATTTTGTCTGTCAAATACAATAATTAAAGGAAACTTATTTTGTGTTCCCTTTTGCCATTCTATCGGAACGGTAACAGTAATGCCTTTTGTAAAACCCAGATTTTTAGAAGCTATAATTGTGTCTTGTAATACTTTATATCTTTCGTAGTTTTGGGCATATAAACCACAAGTAATCAGGGTTAAAAATAATAAAGCAATAAATTTTTTAAGCATAGTTCTTTGTAATAAGCAGCAAAGTGTAATTGACTCACTAATATAAACGTTTTTTATGGTAATCTTTAAGAGTATTTCAAAATAAAATCTCCAACATCCTTATATTCTGCGGGTGAGTGTAAGTTAGAACGCTTAAATTTGTCTTTAGAAGTTGCTTTAGTCTGTTCAAATATATTTTTCCAGTTTTATCGGAAACGTAAAAAAATACCGCCTATTAACCAATACAGCTCAAAAGTTTAACGATTAACCAGTTCAACGAATCAATATCTCAAATGATAATGTATGAATCTGTTCTAAAATCAAACAACATAGGAAGGTTCAACTGATCAAGTGTAATCTGTTGTTTATATAGTAATCTGCCATATCAAGCCTGTGGTTGCTGAGTTTGCCGAAATACCCAGATACCTCCAATATATAACACCTAATAGTTCTTTAAACACACATAACATCCTTATCATCCATCACCCAAAGTCCAGCATATAAACCATTCAACAGCTATTCTTTAATTAAAAGACTGTCGAAACTCCAACGGCGACATCTTAGTTTTCTTTTTAAAAAGCGTAGAAAACGACTGCGAATGCTCAAATCCCAATTCATAAGCAATCTCACTTACCGATAATTCCGTTGTAGAAAGTTTCTCTTTCGCTTTGCTGATCAGCTTTTCGTGGATGTGCTGTTGTGTATTTTGTCCGGTATGGATGCGCAAAAGATCACTCAGATAATTCGGGGAAAGATTCATCGCTTCGGCAATCTGATGAACGGTCAACAAACCTTTTTCAGAAGATTCTTTATCAAAATAATCATTCAGAAACTTTTCAAATTTAGCCAAAAGCTGATGATTCCCACTTTTTCTGGTGATAAATTGTCTCTCATAAAACCGCTTCGAATAATTTAAAAGCAACTCGATCTGCGACAAAATAATTTCCTGTGTATGCTGGTCGATATGCTCACATTCTTTATCGATTTTATTTAGAATTTCAAGCAGGTTATTTTCTTCATCTTCAGACAGATGCAATGCTTCATTCACGGCATAAGAGAAAAATCCGTAAGACGAAATCGTATTCGCCAAAGAATGTTTCAACAGAAAATCCTCGTGAAAAATCAAAAGATAACCCGTATTTTCACAATCCATCGTTTTCAAATCTAGATATTGCACCTGATTTGGCGCCGTAAAACTCAGCACACCCTTATCATAATCGTAATGCTGCTGTCCATATCTTATTTTTCCGGTCGCATTTCGTTTCAGCGCGACGCAATAATAACGGCTCACAAAACCTTTCCAGACTTCATCTTCTATGAAAACACTTTCCGAAAGATTCACCACGCTCACCATCGGATGTTTCGGTTCCGGAAGCGACAACAATCTGTGAAAAGCCGAAATAGATTTTATCGTGTTCATAATTTGAAATTCTAAATATTAAAGATAGTAATAATTTGGGTGCCTTTATCCGTCTGTAATTTATCCTGAGTTTGTCGAAGGGCTCCCAATCTTTTTGCTCCACTTCGTTCCGCAAAAAGAGCTCCGCTCAAACCTAACGAAGTGGTTCATCGATTCCAAATAAAAAATAAAAAAGATGAGATAAGTCGGGCTGCAATCGTATTGTGTTTATAAGCAGTCTGTCATTCTGACGAAGGAAGAATCTCTGAAATATATTGAGATTCTTCACTACATTTCATTTCGTTCAGAATGACAAACTACAAATATTTTAATTTAAACAAATTAATAATCCAAAAGTCCCATCCCAAACTCATCATAAGTCGCTCCAGTATCCGTTCCTAAAGGCACAATACTTTCCAGTTTCTGAATATCAGATTCACTTAAAACAATTTTGCTCGCTTCAATATTCTGTTCAAGATATTTTCTGCGTTTCGTTCCCGGAATCGGTAGAATTCCCTTGCTGATAATCCAAGCCAAAGCTAATTGCGAAGACGTGATTTCTTTTTCTTTCGCCATATTTTCAATCGCTTCCACCAGTTCAATATTTTTTTGGAAATGTTCCCCTTGAAAACGTGGAATTCCTCTTCGGAAATCATTTTCCGGCAAGTCATCAATGGTTTTGATATTTCCTGATAAAAATCCTCTTCCAAGTGGAGAATACGCTACAAAACCAATTCCTAGTTCATTCAACGTTTTGATAACGCCTTTTTCTTCAACGGTTCTTTCAAACAAAGAATATTCACTTTGAACTGCCGAAATCGGATGAATTGCGTGTGCTCTTCTCACGGTTTCCGAACCAACTTCCGACAAACCGATATATCCAATTTTCCCTTCTTTCACCAAATCGCTCATCGCTCCAACCGTTTCTTCAATCGGAACATTTTTATCGAGACGATGCATATAATAAAGGTCGATGTAATCAGTTTTCAAATTTTTCAGAGAACGCTCAACAGATTTTTTCACATAATCTTTACTACCGTTGATTTTCCAAGTCACTTGCTCATTGTCATCAATTTCCCAACCAAATTTCGTTGCGATAATATATTGGTCACGATTTCCTTCAATCGCTTTTGCAATCAACTGTTCATTTTTAAAAGGTCCGTACAAATCTGCGGTGTCTAGAAAACTTCCACCCAATTCCAATGAACGGTGAATAGTTGCAATCGCTTCCTGTTCATCCGTTTTTCCATACATATCTGCATCGCCGAAACCTGTCATTCCCATACATCCCATACCGATATTCGGAACGATTAAACCTTGGCTTCCTAATTTTACTTGATTCAATTTCATATTGTTAAATTTTATTGATACAAAATTCAGCAGAAATTAAAAATTCGATGTATGCAAAACGACGGATATTGTATGAGAATTACTGATGTCAGTTAAATGACTTCCGAAATTCCAAAGGCGAAATATCGGTTTTAGCCTTAAACAATTTGCTGAAAGATTGAGAATGTTCAAATCCCAATTCATAAGCAATTTCACTTACAGAAAGCTCTGTTGTAGAAAGCTTTTCTTTGGCTTTTTGAATCAACTTTTCGTGAATGTGTTGTTGCGTGGTTTGTCCCGTCAAAGATTTCAATAAGCTTCCTAGATAATTAGTCGAAATATTCAGAGATTCGGCAATATAATTCGCGGTTGGTAAACCTTTGTTGATAACATTATTTTTGAAATAATCATCCAAGATATTTTCTAATTTATCCAAAACCTGATGATTGCTCTTTTTCCTTGTAATGAATTGTCTTTGATAAAACCTTTCGCAGTAATTCAGGATAACCTCGATTTGAGAAATGATGATATTCTGTGTGAATTCATCAATTCCAGACTGATATTCTTTTTCAATTCCTTTGAAAAGTCCGATTAAAGTTTCTTCTTCTTTTTCGGAAAGAAATAAAGCTTCATTCACATCATAACCGAAAAATTTATAATTGGAAATTGTCTTTGCTAAAGGCGTATTCCAAATAAAATCGGGATGAAAAGCCAAAAGATATCCTGAAGGTTTTATGCCCGACTTATCAATAATCATCTTAACCAATTGTCTCGGCGCAATAAAACACATCAAACCTTCATCAAAATCATACTGACTTTGACCGTAATGCAGTTTCCCTTGCAGGTCACGCTTAAAACCCATAAAATACAAATCCTGAATCCAGCTGATTTCTGATTCCTCGATTTGATATTCCACCAAACTGTAATCCACCAGACTAATCAACGGATGCTGAGGTTTGGGCAATCCTGAAATCCTGTGGAATTCAGCAATCGTGTCAACTGTGTATAATTTTCTATTGGTCATTATTTCAAAATTAGGCAACAGTTTGTGGCTGTTGCCTTTACAAAGTTAATAATCTGTTGATGTACTTAGAGTTTTGAAATCAGAAATTTCATTTTGAAGTGTGGTTAATTTTGTATTTGCCATTTGAAAAGCATCAGAACCTAACACCAGATGAACTGGTGGATTTTGCATTTCAGCTAATTCAATCATTGCAGTCGCCGCTTTTTCAGGGCTTCCCATTTGATTTCCATTGATGTCTTTTTCGTGGGCAACTTGAAGTTGTCTTGCCTCAGTATATTCTTCAATCTCAGTTTTCGGAGTTCTAAGTGAACCGCCTGTCAAGAAATCAGTTCTGAAATATCCGGGATAAATAACCGTCGCATTCACACCAAATTCTTTTACTTCAGCCGACAAAGCCTCAGTAAATCCAACAACGGCAAATTTGGTAGCGCAATAAATTCCCCAACCCGGAAATTCTCCAGACAATCCGCCAATGGAAGCGATATTGAAAATCGAACCACTTTTTTGTGCTCTGAAATATGGCATTGTTTTTCTAATGACATTCAAAGAACCAAAAACATTGGTGTCAAAATTCTGACGACTTTCTTTGTCTGTCAATTCTTCCAAAGTTCCCAATTGTCCGTAACCTGCGTTGTTCACAATCACATCAATCTTTCCGAATTTTTCAATCGATTTCGAAACAGCTTCTGCAACCGAATTTTCATTCACCAAATCAACTTCCAACGGTAAGAATGTTGAATTTTCTTCACTGATGACTTTCTGAAGTTCCGAAACATTTCTAGAAGTCGCTGCTACGGAATAGCCTTCCGATAATAATTTTTTAACTAATGTTAAACCTAAACCTTTTGAAGCTCCTGTTACGAACCATACTTTTTTTGTACTCATTTTTTATTGTTTTTAAATGATTAATTATTTACAATGCAAAGTTGAGAAACACTAAAATCGTGCATGTGACCAAATCAAAGATTGTTGTAGCCAAAACAAATATAGGTTAGTTATTAGGGTAGTATTTTGATCATAACTTTTAAGTGTACAATATTCAGAATCTGTAGATATTTTTAAGTAAAACAAATCAAGTTATAATCTGTGCATCTGTGAAAAAAATCCTTCCAACGGTGCCTGAGGCGGTCACTGAGCCCGCCGAAGTGTCGAAGGCACACCCAACATCCATCACCCAACATATAAACGATTCAACACCTCAACGATTAAAAAACAAATCATTATATATATTTGCGAATCAAAGCGCCATTAGTGCGAAAACAATAGTTGAACCGACGAAGAGAGCGTAAGATGATCGGGGTGTGAAACACCGTTTCGATCAGATAGTGAACAAGGAAAAGTTCAACCGTTTTTGAACTGAGGCAAGACCAAAAAGAAAAAACTTTGCTTCTTTAGTTATAAAGAAGAGAAAAACCGAAAGGTATCAATCACTAACAATGCAGATCTCAAAGCCAGATATTTCTACCACTCCAACGTCACGTCAGTTCGAGCCCAGTCGAGAATCAATTACTTCATCAATAACTTTTCCCATTCCCGGTCACTGAGCCCGCGTTTACTGAGCTTGTCGATGTATCGAATTGTCGAAGGCACACCCCGCACCAAGCATCAAACACCCCGCACCAAGCATCAAACACCCCGCATCAAGCATCTCATATCCCGCACATAAACAATTCAATATAGACAATAGTTCAGTATTACTTCTGTAAATCTCCGTATCAGTTCCTTAAAGTTTACTTTGAATAGAATGTTTTCGGATAAAGTTTTTTAAATGCATTATAAACTGCCTGATGAATTACAGTAGAATGAAGCTCTTCGGGCATATAATCAAAAATCAGGTTAATGTTCTTGTTGCTTTTAAGTAGCTTTTGCAGCATCTCGCTTTCATTGTACATCTTTATATATTCTTCTTTATTGGGAACTCCCAGATATACATTTACTTGTTTTGAAAGATTTTTATTTAACAGGTCTTCGGCATCAGTTAAAAGTAATTGGTCTCCCCACCATAAACTTGGACTAATAATGATATAGTCGTCAAACAAGTTAGGTCGTTTTAAAAGTATTTCTGTAGTAATCAGCCCTGCTAAAGATTCTCCAATTATTGTTCTTTTAGCTTGTGCTTTATAGGCTTTCGCAATATAAGGCTGCAATTCTTTTTCAATGAAATTCATATATTTTTCCGAACCTCCATATTGGGGAAAGCTTGATTTAGAAAACCCTTCTTTCTCAATAAAAGCGGTATTGCTAACAGCAAATGTAAAATCGCGTCTTCTGGTATTTCCTTCAATTCCTACAACTATCGAACGCAGAGAACGACCAATCCAGTCTTGCGTGTTAAACCTTACTATACCTGCAACATGCAGAAAATCTTCTTCAATACCTCCGTCAAGAATGTAGATTACAGGATATGTTAATGTATCGTTTGTATTGTAATTTTCAGGAAGATAGATGTTAAGTATTCTGTCCTCTTTCAAGGTCTTCGAATGTAAAAGGTCTGATTTTCCAATAACCAAAGGTTTGCAATTTTCCTGAGCTTCACATAATCCACTGGTAAAAAGAGTAATTAAAATTAAAATGATACTGTAAGTTTTCATGTTTGGCAAATATGTTATGGGAAACCGAGTGCAGCAATGTCTTTTTATTTCTCGTTTAAATGTTTTTGAGAAATATTCACTTCTGCAAAACTAATTTTTCCGGCTGATTCTAATTCACTAAGCTTTTTATAAATTGTAGAATAACTATTATTAAAAAGAACTTCCATTACAAAATAATTACTTCCGGTTCCCTCTGTTTCGCAGCCTAATTCTTTAAATTCATTTCTCAAGACTTCAATGTTAAGCTTTTCGTCAATTACAATGACTTGAATGGTTGAGTTTCCAGAATATTCCACAACATTTCTGTATGTAATTCTCTCTTCATCATCATCAAACTTGGCAAATACAATATCATCCGATGAAAATTCAGGACCGTAAAACGGGATGTTGTCAATTTTGTAAAGTCCTTTTTCGGCATCAATAGTTTCCGCCCATAGGGTTTCTACAACAATTTCATCAAGTACATTACTAAAGTAACGAACAAATATTTTTTCAGAATTAAAGGATGGCATCTTCTTCGAACATTTCTTCAACATTATTTAAGACTTCGCAATCACAATAACCGCCTTTTTCACCAAGCCAGTTTTTAATTTCATCTATATTTTTAATTTCATTCTCTTGTAAAAATTCAGAGGTGAGTTTTAATGAATCATCGCAGCCAAATTCATTCAGGTTTTCATCCAAATAATCAAATAATTGTATGAATTTTTCTCTTGAAATGGGAAGCGAATTTTCAAATTCAATTTTCGCTTTCGCTCTCAAATCCTTTTTGGTCTGTTTTCTTCTTTCTATTTCGTTTTTATCTGGCATTTTGGTGGTAGCATTGCTTAAGGTTTGTACGGCTTATCTTTTTCGTTGTCTTTGTAATATTCCAATATAATTAAATACTGTTTGTCTGTTAAAAGTAATGTTTGTAAATCATTTTCACCATACAGCAGATAAAATTGTTCATCACTATTTTTTGCCTTTAGTAATTCATTTACTTTCTTAAAAAAGTTTCTTGGGGCAGTGTCCCAGAATGTTTGGTTATCAAGTTCTTTTTTAGTGTAAAGATTTAATTTTTCTTCATTGATTACTATATCATTAGTAGTTTCATAATCATTGACAGTTTTAACAACCAAATTCACATTCCTTTTTGTCAACATTTTATTTAGTTGTGGAAGGAAAGAGCCAAAATTAAATTCAGCAAGTTCTTCTGCATCAATATGTGCAAATTTGAAATTATTTTCATCATAAATATCAAACGAATTTTTAAGGTGTATTTTTAAACTGTCAGTTTTTGAATCGTCAGCATATTTTAGAAACTCACTGTCAATAAGTTTTTCACCATAAATACTATCCCGCTTTTGTATGTTGATATTTGATTTACTACTGTTTTGTGTCTGCGCTTTTTGGTTGCAGCTGACTAAAAATATTGAAATAAATAAAAGTATTATCTGTTTCATTCGGAAATGTTTTTTTTAAGTATTGGATATAAGGTCTAGGTGCTTTGTAATTCTTTTATATTGTAAATATATCACTTTTGTTTAACCGTTTAGAAGTTCCGTTTCTGTTTTTCAGTATCTTTAGGCATCATTACCATTTTCCTGATAGCAGGGAAATGGTATGCTATTGCTTGATGTCTAATCTTTCATTCCTATTTAAAATGAAAATGAAAATAAACCAACCCACACGGATCAAAAGCGGTATGAACTTTTAAGCGAGCGTCGAATAACTGTATGAAGCTCAAGCTGATCGGGGTGCAAAGCGCCGTTTCGATCAGATAGGTTTAAAAGTTTAATTCGACCGTTTAAAAGATCGCCGCAACAAAAAAGATTTTTGATACTTTTTATCTTTAAAAAGTATGGAGAAACCGTAATGTATCAATTCCTAACAATGGAGATCTCAAAGCCAAATAATTCTAATACTCCAAATCCACGTCAGTTCAAGCGATAGTCGAGAACCCTTTTTTTAGGTTAACTGAATGTGCAACATTGAAAATCTGTGTACATTTCAAGCAAAACAGAAGTTCTTCAATTTACACCGACACCTCAACAAATCAACAGTTAAGCGAATCAACAATTCATCCGGTAACATCTAGCATCCAGCCCTCAACATATAAACGATTAAACACAAACCAAATCAAATAATAATCTGTGCATCTGTGGGAAATCACATCCAACATCAATAAAGCTCCGTTGTCATTTTATTAACGCACCTTGAACTGCTCGTTATACGCTTTTACATGATGAGGAAATTCTTCTTCAAAGAATGGATAAGGTACTCCTTCCAAAATCACTTCAAATTCATCTCCGTCCATTCCGCTAATCTGGTTTCCTAATCCTTTAACTTCAATTCCGTTTTCGTTTGTAATTTTTAAACCTGCAATGGTCCTGGTTGCAATTAATTTTTCTTCAGGGTGGTCATATGCTAATTCTATACTGTTGTCCAAGCAGTATTTCTTAAAGAATTTATAGTCTAAATTATTATCCGTAAAATTTATTACCCCAAATACACCGCCCATAGGCGCATCTGCTTTATCAAGTTCAGTCGTTCCTATTAGTTTACCATCAAGATATATGTTATAAAGCTTTGTTGTCATAGGTAGAAAATTTTTTGGTAAAATCTAAATTAATATAGAACGGCAGTACCGCTGAATTTCTTCTATTACTTTTCATAATAATAAGTTCGTGTAAGTCCGTAACCTGTTTGTTTTTTGTTTTCTACTCCCCATTTTTCAAAGTCAGCATGTCCGGAAGTTTTCCAGTCAATGTAGTTTCTTACAAGCTCTAAATCTTCTTCCAGTTCGTTCATCCAATATTCTCTTAGTTGCGCAGCAGATAATTTCTGTATTTCCGCTTTTATTTTTTCTCCAAGTTTAATATCCTCAAGTGGTTCTCCAATATACCCTTCTGGTAAATGATGAACCGAGTAATAAATGTTGTAAGTCCACCAGCTCAATAGCGTCTGCCTTGCTAAGTCGTCCGTTGGGTTTATTTCTAATGCTTTAAATAAATGGTCTTCACTTCGGTAATACTTCCCATACCAACGAAACGGATTGTTGTCTGCGTCTTCATTGTCGCACCACTTTATTAAAGTTGGTTTTATCAGCTTATCACTTAAGGGCTGTGGAAAACATGCATAATCTGCATCCTGAACATTCTCAAAAAACGGGAACAGAAATTTTACAAAGTCAATTTTCTTATCAAATGTCCAAGTTTCAGTTGATTTAATAAATTTTTCAAGGTGCTTAAAGGCATCCTTTCTCAACCCTTTTTCTCTGTCAAAACAATAATTCGCATAGTCTGTCCAGTCAGCATTTTTCAAAGCTGCGTTTCCAACGGTCAACAAGGCTGTATTTTGGTCTTTTGTTATCATTGTTACTATCGTCTTGGAATTGACTTTAAATTAATTATTTATAAATATAATAACTTTTACCAATTTCCGGTCAGTAAGCACGACCAACTTCGCATTCACATTTTCTAACAAAAACAAAATAAACCAACCCACACGAATCAAAAGCGGTATTTAAGCTTTAAGCGAGTGTCAAAACGGTGCAGTTGTCGTTAAAACACATCGGGTCGCGTAAGCGATCGTTCCGATGGGTTAGACAACAAACAAGATTTTGACCGTTTAAAGCTTGACCGCAACAAAAAGACTTTTGGTACTTTTTGTTTAAAAAGTACAGAGAAACTGAAAGGTATCAATCACTAACAATGGATATCTCAAAGCCAAATATTTCTACCACTCCAAATTGCGGTCAGTTCCAGCCCAGTCGAGAACCACTTACTTCATCACTAACTTTCCCCATTCCCTTTCTTCCCCATTTCCCTATTCCCATTTCCGGCCAGTAAGCCTGTCTAATTCCCCGTTCTATATTACCCTTTGTTTCTAACAATTCATATATTTGTAAGTATCAACTTGCATAAAATTAAAGTATCTGTGCTTAGATAAAAGTATGTTTTTTATGAAAAATACTATTTTGTTGTTACTGTCATTACTTTTATTATCCTGTAGTAATTCTCAGTTAGAAATTTCAATTGCCAACGAAGAAGATATTGCATTAGGAGAAAAGATAAATCTATCACTAATCAATAATTCTAAAAACGATTATGTCTTTTTTCTTAATAATTCCGACACGGTAAACCTAAGTGAGGATTACAGTATATTTTACAAAATTTTCGACAATGATTTTAACGAAATTAAAAAAGAAGATATTAGTATTCTAGAAGGCGAATTTCTTATTTCAGATCAGTATAAAGTTCTACAGCAAGAAAAACACGACAGTCTTAAAAATTATAAAAAATTAATTGTTAAAAGTAACGATACAGTAACTCAGTCATTCTATCTAAAGCGTAGGTTTTATGATACACCACTGTCATATCAGTATTATGAGGTTAATAAGAACGAAAAGTATTATATCGCTTTTTTTATTCAGAATGTAAGAATACTAACCGATCAGAAGAATGACGATTTACTGCCTCAAACCTTACAGTCCAAATACTATCGTTTAAAGCATTAAACAAACATTGGTAAATGTTATAGCGTTTTATGTTGAAAATGATTATCTATCTGGAGTGCAAAATCAAACAAAAAATAATTATGAGAAACATATTAGTATTACTTCTTACTTTATACGTAACAGTTGGCATGTCGCAAGAACTAAAGGCAACCCTGCTTCCTGATAATCAGGTCGAACTTGAAATTAGTAACCCTCAAGAACTGTGGTTTTTTATACCAACATCTGCTCATGAAGGATCTTTTAGTTTAGAAACTAAAAAAGAAGCTAATTACGCATTAGGTTTCTTCCTGAAAAAAGAAAATGGATTGGTTGACTGTGATTTTTCGTTTACTCATTATGACTATCCAAGAAACCAAAAGAAAATGAAGTACAGCTTTGGGTTCAGTGGTGTTTTTTCCCGTGAACGCAATATAAAATTCCGTTTTTCTTATAATTATCAACCTTATGTAGGTGACGATTGTAAAAACGAAGAGCAGTTGCATATAGTTTTCGCAATATACCAGCACGATATCATTAAAAATAAATTCCTTAAACGCCAAGAAGCGCAGTTTTTTAAAGAGCAACAGAAAGCTAAATTCTTTGAAGGCGAACTTTTAAGCAACAAGGTATTACTTACACACTAATTTTGCAGGCTAAAATGTAATAGTACAAAACACCTTCAAAGCTTAAATAAAAAAGTGTTTCTTTATCTCATAAACCTTAAATCTTCAAATAAATAATAGTAATTAATGCAAGAAAATAATTTTGTCATCGCAAAAGCACATCTTTTAGAACTTCTGTATTTCAGGTTAAAAAACACTCCGGTTTCAACTACAGAACATCACGAAATTTTAAAGGTAATACAAATTGTTAAAGAATACAGCTATATAAACAGATTACAACAAAAGGGCAGATTGGCAAGAATAATTGTAGATAGTATAAATTTAGATTATGAACTTGGAGATCTAATTATTCAATTCGATCAAAGAATTTCTTAAACAGAAGAATAGGTATAAATCAAAGCGATGTAAAGAGCTTGATTTTAATTTTAGAAAATATATTAAATGTTAGAATGGCAAGAAGCGTTTTACGGACTCTACCCGGTCAGTAAAAATAAATTATACAAAATTGTAGGACCCTTTATTCTCGGTATAGAACTTATCAAAATACCTGGCTTAAAAGCTTACAAACCCTATTTTGACATTTATCCGTTATATGACACCGCGGTTAAAAATTGTTTAAGTAGGTCGTTATTTTTAATTGAATTTAGAAACGATAGAGATAGGCCATTTGAAATTAGGTATGATGATAAATTCGGACAAATGCAGTTAGCTCAAGACTCAGTTAAGAAAACGCTTACTTTTAATTTAAACGAACCTTTCGTGGCATATGATTCTTTTATGGAATTAATAGATTATTATTTATATAAATACGATCATGGAATGTTTAAAAGTCATTCTGGCAATAGGGCTAATATGTTAGAAATAAAATTTTATGCTTCATTATACGCATCTAAAAACCCCGAAACTATTTTAAAAGAAATAGCTGGCGACCAAAAGTCTTGGAATATGGTTACATTCAATAATTGGCATGGTGATTATGAAACTTGGTTAAATAACCTTCAGGAAAATTTAAATCAACCCGCTTTGTTCTATAACGTTATCAATAAAAACAAAACAGATAAAAGCATCAACAAAATTCCTGTCGCAGAACTTTTATAATTAAGTATTTCATTAAGCTTAACTGAAACGTTGCTAGTACATTTCCCATTAAAAAAAACAACAATAAAACAATCCACACGAATTCAAAAGCGCCATTGGTATCAAATCGACAGTTAAATTGTTGAAACAAGCGTAAACTAATCGGGTAGCTTTGCTACGTCTCGATTAGTTAGCTTGTAAGACATTATTTAACCGGTTTTAGACCGAGGCAAGACCAAAAAGAAAAGATTTTTGATACTTTTTATCTTTAAAAAGTATGAAGAAACTGAAATATATCTACAACTAACAACGGATATCTCAAAGCCAAATATTTCTACCACTCCAAATTGCGGTCAATTCCAGCCCAGTCGAGAACCAATTACTTCATCACTAACATTCCCAATTCCCTTTCTTCCCAAAACAAAATTCCCCAAATTGTGCCTTTCCTCATCACAACTTAATCAACATTTACTATATTTACACCAAACCCTTATACCAAATGCACCACTAGGCAGTGGTAATAAAGCACACATTTATGCACTAAAAAACGAATCTATATAGATCTGGACGAGATTAATTTGCTACTCAAATCTTTAGACAATAGTTTTAAACCGATTGTTTTGCGTGATGATGAAACGGTGCATTTAAAGGTAGTGGGTGAGTTTGTAAGGATAATCCGATAGTTAGTCTATTTTTTATTGATGGATCTCGATAAAATGATTAATTTGGATTTTGATTAGAATGATCAATACTATAGATTATTTAAATTGATTAAATTGATTAAATTGATTAAATGCGGAAGACAGTTTGATGATTGAAAGATATATGAACGATCCTTATTCTTCATTCATGTCGTATCAAACACACTTGCCGTTACCGGTAAAAAATGTAACATATTTATGTTGGTTTATTTAACATTTTATAATATTAGCACAATACAATAACAGATATAAAAGGTTATTAACATAAATCTTTGATAAATAAAACATTAAAAAAACAAAATTATGAATACTACAAAACTGATCTATACCGCTTTGCGAGGTCTTACTTTCGACCTTACACTATAATTAAATTCCATTTTTTTTGCTAGCTAACTGCAACTTGCTCTAATGGATAGAAATAAAAGAATGATACTAATAAATTATTGATGAATCACATAAGCGAACTACTTAAAAATACTATGCCACTAGCATCAACAATTAAGATCCCCAATAAAGCAGAAATATTATCTGTTTCTGATTTTCTATCTATAAAAAATGTTAGAATTCCCGAATATCAACGTCCTTACAAATGGGAAGAGCATCACATCGCTCAACTCATTAATGACGTTTATCATCATCGTAATATCAGCCACTATCGTTTAGGTACAATTGTCATCCATCAAAATTATATAGAAGACGACGACAAAATCTATTTAGACATTGTTGATGGCCAACAGCGGTTTACTACGCTCCGCATAATATTATATGCGCTAAACAACATCATCAGAAATAGTGATATGTTTGAAGAAAGTACACGTAAGGAAATCCAACAACTAAAAGAAAAGGTTGACAGCGTTTCAATACATTACACTAACAAAGCAAGCATACAGCAAATACATAAAAACTATGTCAATGCATTTAGATTGCTTAACAAATATAATGATGAAGCAGTGCGAGCATTTATCAATCGGTGTCAGGTCGTTATATTTTACATAACCGATGTAACGGAAGCATTCCAATTTTTTGATTCACAGAATTCACGAGGAAAAGATTTATATCCGCATGATCTTTTAAAAGCTTACCATTTGCGGGAATTTGATTCTGCTGAAATCGAAAAACAGACACAAATTGTTCAAAAATGGGAAGACTATCCTTCAAATGATTTAGCGAATGTATTTTCAGAATATTTGTATCGGATAAAAGGCTGGTCAGGTAAAAAAAGTTCCCGACAGTTTACAAAGCAACATATAAATATATTTAAAGGAATTAATATTTCAAAGACAGAACAGTTTCCTTATGTCAAAAGTCTTCAAATTGCACATCAGTTTGTTGACAATTATAATAGCAGTTATGAGAGAAGAATAGACAAACAAGAGTTTTCTTATCCTTTCCAACTTGATAGTATCATGATAAATGGAAGAAGGTTTTTCGAATATGTGCAGTATTATAAAAATATTGTTAAGGATTTTAAAGATAAATATAATGGTAATTATAGTGAAAAAGATGCTGTCTTAAAAGAACTGAATACGTCAACAATTAAATTATTTAGTCTCGTTTATGCAAACGATAAAAAAAATAGAGAAGGCGAAAAATATATTAAAACACTATTTGAATGTATTCTTATTTACTATATAGATAAATTTGGTTACTCTGAATTTGATGCCTTTGTAGAGAAAGCTTTCGTATGGTGTTTTAATCTAAGGTTTCAATATCAGCGCTTAGGTTTTGACAGCCTTGATAATTACGTACTAGCGAACAACTTGTTTAATAAAATAAAAGAAGCAATACTCCCTTCAGAAGTATTAAAATATAACCTTACGTTACTTCCTTCGCAAGATGAAGTACAAAAGTTCTGCACTGATAAAAATAGAATGGATAACAGAGTAGCTGAATTTTTTAAAGACCGAATGTACTATGCAAACTAACCATAACGACCTGAAAGAGTTTACTATTAAAGATCTGTTTTTAAATGGTGACAAATATGTAATACCTGTTTATCAACGAAACTACGAATGGGGAAAAGCGCAAATTGAACAACTTTTACTTGATATTCGAGACTATTTTGTTGAAGAAAGTGACCGACATTATTATACAGGAACACTTATTGTAAATAAAACTGAAATTAACAAACTAAGCTACTTTGAAACTATAGATGGTCAGCAACGCTTAACAACATTTAATCTTATTTGTTGTGCCTTGAGCGCATTGGAAGTTGATATGTCTCAATTTTTTAAAGAACCTGTAATTCATTTTGAAAGCCGGAAAAATGCTGACGCGACAATACGGTATGTTGCTCGCAATGGAACAGCAGAACCAACATTTGAGAAGTACAACAAAAACATTTACAACGGACTTTTAATTGCTCATGATCTATTGAAGCAATTTCAAAATGATAATGATTTAGATTTTAATGGATATATAGAGTATTTATTTACAAAGGTTATCATACTTCGTGTTCAGGTTCCTCAAGACACCGATTTAAATCATTATTTTGAAATTATGAACTCTCGTGGTGAGCAACTTGAAAAACATGAAATTCTTAAATCTAGATTAATGTCCCAACTGAACGGGGAAGAAAATTCACTTGAATTACGTAGGGTTTTCAATACCATTTGGGAAGCTTGTGCAGATATGAATACTTATGTGCAACTCAATTTTAAAAAAGAAAGCAGAGATGCACTATTTGGAAAAAAGTGGTTCCATTTTATACCGCAGAATTTTGAAGATATTTGTACTGTTTTAAAGAATAATAAGAGTTCAATTAGTCAGGATATAAACCTCGGGTTGTCATTTAGTGACATTGTTGGCAGTAGTCACAACGACTTATCAGAAAAGATTAAATTGTTTTTTGATGAAGAAGTTGTCTCAGATAAAGAAGAAAGCCAGTTTCAAGCGGTTGTAAACTTTGAAAATTTCTTACTCCATACTTTAAAAATTATGGAAAAACATTCTGAAATAAGTTTAGATGATAAGCGTCTGCTTTTGTTTTTCAACAACGTTCTAGACGAAAAAGAAGATAAAGCAGAGTTCGTGATGAATTTTGCATTTCAACTCCTAAAAACACGGTTCTTATTAGACCAGTTTGTACTAAAGAGAAAATATGCTGGTGGAGAATCTAGATGGAGTTTGCAAGTAGTAAATTATTATCCAAAAAGCGACGAACGTAAGCAGGATTCGTACAGTTATGTAAATACCTTCACAGAAAATGAAAATCATGAGTTAGTCATGCTTTTATCAATGTTTCATGTTTCAACACCTACGCTAGTGTATAAATATTGGCTATTGGCAACACTATACTATTTAAATGATAGTTTTACAAATCCAAATGATTTGGATGAAGAAAAAAGTTCTCAAATTTCTGGAGACGATTACATCGAGGAATTAAGATATATTGCTACAATGTTTATGAAGTACAGACATCTAACAGATGTAAAAATAGATTATAATGTAATAATTTTTAGTCCTAATAAAATAAAGTCACGTTTTAAAGATAAATATAATCTTGCTCACAAGCTTTCTTATGGAAATATTGAAAACAATTTAGTTTTCAATTATCTCGATTATTTACTTTGGAGAAAAGAGCCAAAGCAATACAAAGATTTTGAGTTCAGCTTCCGCAGTTCTGTTGAACATTACTATCCGCAACGCCCCATTAGTGGAGAACTTTTAAATGACGATAATTTGTTAAACTGTTTTGGTAATCTTTGTTTAATATCGCACGGAAATAATTCAAGATTGAGTAATCATCTTCCTAAAGCAAAAAAAGAATACTACATAAAAGCCGGTACAAAAGACAGTATCAAACAAACCAAAATGATGACCGATTATGATAGTTGGACTGTAAGCGATATTACTGAGCATAACGAAAAAATGATGGCTTTGTTGGAAGATGATCTATTTGAATAATGTGAGATTTAAATTAAATAGAGCTCCTATTACATAAACGTTATTAAATAATTTTAAAATAATATATGTCACAGTCTTTATGACTACGGCAAATTGTTGACTTAAAAAAAAAAATAATCGAATTGTTTAAAAGTAGTAAATAAAGTAATCAAAAACACTCTAAAAACTTTCACTCAAAAAAATAATACATATGTACAACATAATAAATAAACACCAGATTTTTAATGCATACAAGAAATTGAAGCATTATTATTTCTATGATAATACGTCAATATTAATGCGTGAAGAATTGGCGAAATTTGAAGAAGAGGTATTCAAAGATTTTAATGAACCAACTCAAATAAAAGATGTCTTAAACAAGAGAATGAAGGATTATTTTCAGAAGTTTAAAGATAATGATAAATCTATACTTAATAGTATTGGTATTGATCTGTTACCGAAAAAACTAAAAGAAAATAGATTGGATATAATAACGAATAATTTTAAATCTGACGACAACATCGAAGTTGAAAGACTAAATATTTATATTAATGCTCCAATTGAAATCCATATTATATCTGTTCTATGGACAATGTTTGTAGGGAGATTTCTGCAGACCGATATAAATAATTGTTCATACGCAAATAAATTAGATTTAGATATTGATCCTAATGATAACTTACCATTTGAAAATTTCAAATTATTCAAGCCTTATTTTGTACAGTATCAAAGTTGGCGTGATGATGCAATCAATAAAGCAGATAGCTTATTAAATGAAGGGAAAAATGTTACAATACTTAGTTTAGATATTAAAGAGTATTATCACAATGTAAAATTAGATTTTAGTGTAATAGAAGAACAAAGCAGAGAGAAAATATCTAAACATTTTAGTAAGAGTGAAAAAAAGAATAATTTTCTAGAAATAGCAGATTTACTAAATACAATTCTAGAAAAAGTTCACTTGTTATATTTTAAACAAGCAAAGAAATATCTTCCTAAGCGAAAGCATACGGATAAAAACTATCCTTTACCTATTGGCTTAATATCATCTGGATTTTTAGGTAATTATTATTTAAAAGATTTCGATGAACTGATAGTACAAGAGGTCAATCCCGCGTTTTATGGAAGATATGTAGATGATCTAATGTTTGTATTCTCAGATTTAAGTCAGCACATCGATAATAAACTTATATCGCCAACATTATCATTTATTGATAAACATTTCGTTAGAAGAGAAATATTTACACTTTCATCAGAAGATAAAGTTGCAAAGAAAATATTATTTGATAAGGGATATTATATTAATTTAAAAAGTGATGCTGAAAAAAATATTAATGATACACATTTAAATTCTATCATATATAGTGATAATGATACAATTTTTGGAGCTTTAATAAAAAAATTAGATGTTGGATTTACTAGCATTAACAATGAAAAAGAGTTTGATTTTGATTATTCTAAATTAAAAATTCAAGGAGGTAAAGTTGTTTTACACTATTTTGATCATAAAGAATCTAGGGCAGTCTTAAATATATTCAAAAATAAGTTAGAGGAGCAACGAAGTGAGTTTCGCTTTTTACCTGACGAAGATGAAATTAGTAATCAATTTGATGAGGAAGCATTTACGTTAAAGTATAGTGATTCTGTTAACAAATTCAGAAGTATCCAAGATCTGTCAGAAAATAAGTACGGTGCATCAAAATTTCTGGCGAAGAAAATATATGCTATAAGCTTTGGTCGAACAAATCAAGATGACGAAACAGATCGCCAAATTCTTACCTTTTTTAAAGGAAGTGTTGCAATAAGTTTCTATACACTTTGGGAAAAAGTTATTACATACTATGTTATTGGTTCTAAAACACAACTACTCTTAAATTTTCGTAGGAATATTCTATTGGCAATATCTAAAGTTTCCCACTTAAATTACGCAGATGAAATAAAGGAAAAACTAAAGCATTATCTTGATGTTGCAATAGCAACATCTTTATGTCTCAATCCTGATATAATTTCTACTTTTGAATTCATGACTGATGATGAAAAGAACGATTTTAATGGTATTTCAGGTTTAATCGAAAAAATTAAAAAAGCAAATTTATACAGAACCTCTTTAAACACAATACCTGGTATTAATCTTACTTCAAAAAATAGGGAGAGATTCAATGTTATTGAAAAAGATTTTAATTTATTACAAGATAAAAATACAAAGGGTGTGCTGAAACTTGATAAGTATAGTTGTCTGTTAGCGCCTAATTATGTTCCATTTCACGAAATCAATATTTTACAAATATTTAGGACTATATCTGGTATTATGCCACAGGATGATTTCTTTAAAACTAATAATGAAATTAATAATATACCTAACGAAGCATTTATCAATTATCACGAGGTAAATTTTGGGTGGAAAAAGAAAAAGAAAAGTATTGAATCCTTGCAAAAAAAGTACTTCTTTATAGAAGTACCTAAGAACGAAGATAAGGATAGAATATTTTTTCCAAATGTCAACAGTATTGTTGTTCACGGAGATCAATCGGTTTCTTCAGAAATCGATAAAAAAATTGCTATTGCTAATATAAAGGTTTCATCGGGTAACATTGTAAAAAGTATATTAAAAAAGCCCAATTTGAGCAGAGAAAGGAGAAAGGAGATTTTTACTCTATTGAATCAGTCCGATTTTTTAAAAAGTGATATAACAGTTTTTCCCGAGGTAAGTATTCCTTATTCATGGCTAAAACTATTATCAGAGCGTAGTCATAAGAGGTATATGGGTATCATAGCGGGGTTAGAACACTGGGTAAATGAATACAATGTAGCTTTCAATCTAATGGCTACAATTTTACCGTTTAAAAGTAATGGTTATACAACATCATTAATAAAAATACGATTGAAAAATCATTATTCGCCTAATGAATGTGAATTATTGTCTGGATACCGCCTTCACATTCCTGAAGCAAAGTCCGTAGAAGAAAAAAATAATATGTCTTATGATTTTTTTCATTGGCAAAAAGTGTATTTTTCTGTATATAATTGTTTTGAACTTGCAAATATTCAGCACAGATCTATATTTAAGTCTAAAGTTGATTTTATAGTAGCATCGGAACTGAATAAGGATACTAATTATTTTTCAGACATAGCAGGTGCGTGGGTTAGGGACGTTCATAGTTATTTTATTCAGGTTAACACGTCTAATTACGGAGATTCCAGACTTCTACAACCTGCCAAATCTTTCAAAAAAGACATCATTCAGGTAAAGGGGGGGATTAATTCTACTGTATTAGTTGACACAATGGAAATTAATAAATTAAGAAGTTTTCAGTATATGGAGTATAATTTACAAAACAAAATGATAAGTACTGGGGAGTCGGATTTTAAACCCACACCACCAGATTTCGATAGGTTAAACGTATTAAAAAGGATGAACAATGGAAAATTTTAGTTTTAGAATACAAGATGTTTTTAGAGTACTGGTTCCAGGAATTATTTTACTTGTATTTGTCATATCAAACTTTGGAGCGGAAGAAGTAGAAATTCAAATGCTTAAGTTTAAAGATTTAGAAAGTGTTGTTTTATTAATATTCATTGCTTTTTCTATATTTTTTGGATATGGTGTTGATATGTTATCTAGCCTTTTGGAAAAATTAATATATCATATACTTAAAAAACCATCTTATCATTTTTTGAATGAAACATGGTGGCTGAGACTTTTTTTTTCAAAATATAAAGATAAAAATTTTTTTATTAATGAAGCTGGCACAGTTTTCTCGCATAATTTGAGTTACGATGCTAATAAAAATATTGATCGTGAGAATTCTTATAAATTCTTCAATTACTGTAATGGCTTAAAGGAACGTGTCAAAAATGAAAAAACTTATGAAAAGTTGAATAGTTATTTATATTCTACAATTTTGAGCAGAAATTTAACCGCGTTATTATTTATAATCTTTTTAATAAAATTAATTGAACTCGAGTGTTTGTATAGTATAATATTATTATTACTCTTGTTGCTATCTTTACATAGATGGCTTAAATTATCTTTTAATTATACAAGGCAAGTTTTTATAATATGTGAATCACTTAGTAATATTGAGTCAGAAGAAAAAATAGATAATTCAGAAAACAGCGAGTAGTATTAGTGAATGTACATTTTTTTAATTCGCTGGCTCACCCACGAAATCATTTTATTGTCTAGTTCATTAGATAGTAGTTTTTAAAATAATAATCCGTATAATTTCATATGATTTTATGCTTTAATAATAATTAACAATATGGAATTAAAATTTTCAAAAGAAGATATTTTACAAGCAATCGAATATTTAAATATACACCCTAATGAATTCATTGGCCGTACATCTGTAAAATATGATTTATCATATAATGGGAAATTGTATCCTCCTATATTAGTCTTATCGAAAGCTAATGAATTAAAAGGCGGTGATATTTTAACTATCCGAGATTTTAATAACAGTACAGATAAAGCATTTAAACATTTAATTGATAATGGTTTTGCTGTCATTCCAAAAATTGAAAAAATAGTAAATATTAAAGAATTTATAGATGTTGCAAATGATCAAGTTATTGGCGAAGGAACAAATTCAAGGGCAGCAAGTTTTATCCGAAGAAATAAAGGAACCTATAGAAATCTAAAGATAGAAATTTCCTATGGCGCAGGTCGTTCCACTGCTATTCCTTGGATTGCATTTTTAGGCGGGAATCAAAAAGTGAAAGAAGGTATTTATCCTGTTTTTCTATATTACAAACAACATGATATTCTAATTTTGGCTTACGGTGTTAGTGAATCAAATAAACCAAAATTGTATTGGGATAATGAAGAAAATAAAATATCTATCAAAGATCATTTCAAGAAAGAATTAGACATCAAATTAAAAAATTACGGCACATCATATGTATATAAAATATATAATGTAAAAAATCTTCCTTCGCAAGAGACATTTAATAGTGACGTAGATAAATTAATTGACGAATACAGTGTTTTAATTGAAAAAGAAGATGTTATTATTAAACCAACTATAAAAAGTGCTACAATTGAGCAGGAAAATTTTGATATTAATAGGTTCCTTCAATCATTAAGCAATTCCAATTTGCAATTTAATGAAAATATAGTAAAACGATTTATTGCCTCTTTAATTACCAAGCCTTTTGCAATTCTAACAGGTCTAGCAGGGTCGGGGAAAACCAAATTAGCGCAATCTTTTATACAGTGGATTTCTGAAAGTGAAGAACAATATAGAATTGTTCCAGTGGGTGCAGATTGGATTAATAGGGAACCATTATTAGGGTATCCAAATGGTTTAAAATCTAATGAGTATGTAACGGCAGATAATGGTGTTTTAGAATTAATTTTAAATGCCGCTTTAGAAGAAAATAAAAATAAACCTTATTTCTTGGTATTAGATGAAATGAACCTTTCCCATGTAGAGCGTTATTTTGCAGATTTTTTAAGTATTATGGAATCAAAAGATTCAATTAAATTGTATACGGGAGTAGCGAGATTATCTACTAATGGAATTAGTATACCACAAGTTATTTCTTGGCCTAAGAATTTATTTATTGTAGGTACAGTTAATATTGATGAAACTACGTATATGTTCAGTCCAAAAGTATTAGATCGTGCAAATGTAATTGAGTTTAGAATAGATTCAACTGATTTACAAAATTTTCTTAAAGCACCAAAAAATGTTGAGTTAAAACAATTGTTAGCGCAAGGTGTGTCTATGGGAGCAAATTTTATTCAACTTTCACAGCAAAACGAAACTAACACTGATTTAGATTTAAATACTGCCTTAATTAATTTTTTCGATGAATTAAAAGTAGTAGGAGCAGAGTTTGGTTATCGTTCCGCATTTGAAATCCATTTGTTGTTTGCACAATTTTCTAAAATTGATAATTCACTTACTTTAGAACAAAAAATTGATTTTGCAATCATGCAAAAACTATTACCTAAACTGCATGGTTCTCGCTCTAAAATTGTTAAGTGTTTAGAAGCCTTAATGAAGTTATGTTTAATAGGGTCAAATGAATTCAATCTTTCGAAATTAGATGCTATTGAAGAAGAGCAAATAAAGTATAAAGTTTCATTTGATAAATTAAAGCGTATGTACAGCAATGCTTTAAGTAACGGTTTTACTAGTTATGCAGAAGCTTAACGATCAAATATTAATAATCAATCTAGATTATTTAGATCAAGGGTTAACTCTAGAAATTATTCCCGAGTTAAATGGTAGTTTTCCTAGAAAAACCAGCGTAAGCGCCGAAATGTTTGGTGAAAGTAAATACCAGTTATTAGAAGGACATTCCTACGAATATGAGTTTGTTGGTACAAATGCTCATAATTACGAATTACTAACAAAGGTTAACGGAATTGTAATTACTTCAAAGCGTCATAAAAATAGGGGCAGAATTACACCTAATATTTATGTAGGTCAATTGCAGTTGCAAATTATTAAAGCAGAGATGGAAAAAGGTTTTCCATTTGCTTTAGAGATTATTGCAACAAAATTTAATAAAGAAGAAGATTTATCTTATCGTGAGAACTATCGTAAAATGTTAGAAGACATTACCGATAAATGTACCGATTTAATAATGCAAGTCAATACACCAATTACACAAAGGGTAATGATTGATTACGCGACAGATAATAAAACGTTGTACCAAAGGTTTTGCTTCGTTAAATCATTTTTAGATTCTGTAGATTTTGAAGAAGCTATTCTACGTATAATATCAAATCCATCAACAGTGTGGAATTCTGTAGATAGTTCGATTAAAATATCTCAGATAAAGCGTGTAAATCGTGCAATAACAAAACAATTTTTAAATGCGTCAAATCGCATCGATAGTTCTCATTTACCTTACTTAATAGACATTGGGTTGAATAGTATTGCAAAATCTGTTCAATCCATTACAAGAGTGGAAAGTATTGATACCCCAGAAAATAGATTTATAAAGCACGTTTTAGGTGTGTTTTTAAATTTTGTTGAAGATTGTCAAGCTATTTTTATTAAAAACAATAATTTTCAGTTTGCTTATAAAGAAAGCTGTTGTTTAGCTGAAAAAATATATAGTTTTTTATCTTATTCTTTTTTCAATGATGTTTCAGAAGCAACCACTTTAAAATTAAATAGTCCTTTATTACAAAAGCGCAGTGGTTATCGAGAGGTATTAAATCGATGGTTACAGTTTGATTTGGCGTCAAAGTTAATTTGGCATGGGGGTGAAGATGTTTATGAAGCCGGTAAACGTGACATAGCTACTTTATATGAGTATTGGCTGTTTTTTCAATTGTATGATTTAATCATTCAAAAATTCAATCTTGAAGTATATCAAAATCAAAATTGTGATCATTTATTTGAAATTGATGAAGCAGGATTAACTTTAAAATTAAAATCAGGCAAAGAGCTAGTGATTATAGGAGAAACAGATTTCATTTCTCGTAATTTAATGGTAAGATTTAGTTATAACCGAACATTTAAGGGAGGTAGTGATTATATTTCAGGTAAAGCAGGAAGTATAACAACAACATTGCGTCCGGATTATACCTTAAGTATTTGGCCAAGCTCATTTACTGAGACTGAGGCTGAAAAAGAAGACATTATTACACATATTCATTTCGATGCTAAATATAAAATTCAAAATATTCAAGATCAATACATAGAAACCGATAGCGAAACGGAAATTACAGCCATAGATATCGAAGAACGTAAAGGAACATTTAAAAATATCGATGTTTTAAAAATGCACGCTTACAAAGATGCTATTCGTCGTACAGGAGGTGCTTACATTTTATATCCTGGTAGTTTTGAAAAACGCTTTGATGGTTTTCATGAAGTTTTGCCAGGATTGGGAGCGTTTACAATCAATCCATCCAAGTATGATACAGGTATAAATGGTTTAAGTATATTTTTAGATCAGGTACTTAACCATTTAGTTGATAGAACAACACAAAGAGAGCGTATTACAAATGTATCAAACCAAATACTAAAAGCCCCTCGCTTAGCATACGGTAATGCTTTAAAACCGATTCCAAAACATTTGGAACGAACAAAAATTGATATACTTCAAACGTATGTTTTGGTTGGTTATGCTAAATCACAACAACATTTAAACTGGTGCATTAGTAAAGGTTTATATAATTTTAGAATGAATAACAATGCAGGTTCATTAGAGATTACTTCAGAAGTAGTTCAAGCGCAATATTTATTATTACGAGAAAAGGGCAAAGAAAAAGCAACGCAATTATTTAAAATTACAAGTAAAGGTCCAAAAATTTATTCAAAAGAAAAGTTAGCAGAATTAGGTTATGAAAACCCTTCTCAACCCAATTATTTAGTTGTTACTGTAGAGCCTTGTAATGATTGGGGTAATGTAGCAATTGATTTTAAAACGTTTAAAGAGTATCAAAATTTGTCGGGTTCTTTGCATTCAAAAGCGGGTAAAACTTTTGTGGTGACGTTAGATAATGTATTAAAGCTTGATAACGATTATTAATAAACGATTGCCAAATATTTATTATAAATTAAAATAATGAAAGAAATACTTGAACATGAATTCTGTAAAGATTTAGCCTACAGGTACAAAGAATATAAAAGGAAAGAATCAGAAAATAGTTTAAATGTATTATATATCTAACATTAAATGGTAATAAAAACGCTCCGTTAGTTGGAATTATAAAAATGGTTTATATTACAGCTAAAAATTTCTATTCATCTTTTAATAGGAATTATTGAGCATTGAGAAATAGTGTTAATATAAAGAAATATAGTAATGACTTTATTATCTCAATTATTTAGTATATTCTTTAAAGCTTCTATATTTCTTTTATGATTAATAAGGTTCTTTCGTATTTCCACGCAACTATCTTCTGTAAATTCAAAATCCTGACCTTCCATTTGCCCTTTTAATTTTAACATCCCATTATCGTGTATAGATTGAGCATGGGCAAACTGATTTCTAATCTTTATTACTTGATCCTGATAAGACTTATTTTGTTCAAGAAACACTGATATATCTGCGTCAGATTTCATTGGTTTTAAAAGATCTCTAAAAATCTCCCATTTTTTAACAGCATCAATTTTGTGAAAATATACTTTGAAAGTTGTGTATTTTTCCCAAAATGTCTCAAATTTATTTTTCATAGGTGTGTGGACCTTTGCTGTTACAATTGCATTTAGTTCATCTTCACTTTTCTGTTGCTTTTCTATTAACTGCATAACAATTTTTTCGATTTCAACATCTAAATCACTTGTGGCGGCGGTTATTAAACCTCTTGTGGCATTGAGCTCGAGAAGTTTGTCAAGAGTTAATTTAATAAGTTTCTCAGCTTTATCTAAGAATGTGTCTCTATTAGAGTGGAAAGTTATTCTATCCATAAATGCTAAACGTTCTTTGACTTCTGGGTCATTTCTGAAATTTGACTTTGCAGTATAAAATAAGATTTCAGTTGAAAACCCCTTTTCTTCACGTATTTTTTCTATGATTTTATCGCCTGTTGTAGCATTTAAGTTGAAATCAGAAATTATTAAATCATACTTGTGTAAGTATAAATAATCTTCTAAATCAGCTTCATCTTCGACGGTTTCAATTTGAGGTTCAAATCCTAAATCCTCTAAATAAGATTTAATATTACCAACTTCTCCGTTAGCAATATAGTCTGCAATATCATTATCTATCCAAAGTATGTTGTATTCAAGTTTCATTTACTCCTTATTTTTAAAGGAAATGATAAATTCAACTCCTTTGTTAGTTTTATTATTTACCGAAATTTTTCCATTTAATTTTTCGATAATTTCTTTTATGTGATAAAGTCCAATTCCTGAACCTCTTCTCGAAGTTGTAAAACCAAAATCAAAAATACTGTCAATTATATTATCTTTAATTCCATTTCCATTGTCTTTAAATGAAAGCTGAATAGCTTCATCAGTTTTGGACCAAGTCAATTCTATTTGTGTGGCACCGTGTTTGGATGAATTGCTTATTAAATTATCCAAAACAATTATCATATCAATTGGACTTAACTTAAGATTTTTCTCTAACCCTTTTTCTGAATCAATTTTAACATTCAATAATTCGCGATTACTTCTTAAATCATCTCTAAGCATATAAACGTTTTCTATATACTCATTTGTGAAAGACACAATATCGGTCTCTAACTTATTGGTATAAACATTGAAATTTACTTTCTTAAAATATTTTGAGAAAGAGGTAATTTTTTCGTTTTGACGACTTAATCTTTTAGCTATCTCAACCAATTCATCTTTGGATGAATCTTTATTTATTGCTTTTACTAAGTTTTCAATATCTGATTTAATCAAGTTGGTAGTTAATCCAATGTGATGAAGAATGCTTTCTAGATTTTTAGCATCATCGCCGATCTCACTTTGTAAGAAGTTTTTTTGACTAATGACAGCTTCGAGTTTTTGTTCTGTTTCTTTCCTCTGAAATTCAGATTTTTCTGCGTTGGCTTTGGCTAAATCAGCATCAGCTTTAACTTCTTTGATTGCTTTTTCAATTTTTTTTGCTTCTTTAATCATTTCGGGATTTCCGGATTTGGCAGCAACTCTTGAAATGTTTTTTACAATCTTATCGACACTTTTATTTTGCTTTTCAGATATTATTTGAAGAAAGTTCCTATCATATTGAATATCAATAATATTTTTAGAATTTATAAACCCAGATATTAATTCTAAAATTTGAACTTTAACATCTTTTGCCCAAAGCTCTGGTGTCACTTCTCCAGTTTCTTTGTTTACTCTTTCGTCCCCCCAATTAATTATGTTAACAACATAGTGTTCTAATCTTTTTAAAACAAAATCGTAAAAAAAATCTACTAAATTATAATAAGTATTTGTTTTTACTAAACCTCCATCTCTACTTGTTGTTTCGTTTAATTCGGCTTGCTCTCCATTGATTTCAATTCTTCCAATTAAATCTCTCGTTCCTAGAAATCTATTATAACCTTGCTGTTTTCTATTGTCAATCAATAGCAAATCTTCTCCAGGTTCTCCATAAGGATAAACTCTAAATCCATTTTTATACATAAAAACAGAACCATATTTAACGGGTTCTATTCCCATATTCCTTGTGAAATTTCCTTTAGCCGCTCTATTTAGTTGAAATAAGTAAACAGAGACATTTGCTAAATTTGAGTAAGGATTTTTTTCTTTTAGATAGTAAATTTTATCTCCTCTGTCTTGTAAAGTAGTTTCAATAAATTTTCCGTCTTCGCTTATTTGCACAAAAATGTTTGAGGTTTTTATGCCAAGCGTTTCAAAAATTGGATTTTTAACAGCACTATTTACAACCTCTAATTCATTTTTTGTTTCTTTATCTATGGAAATTTCATCCTTAGCAATTATCTCTATTTCAAATTTATCACTATCATTTCCTTGATTAGGATTTATAAGTTTCGCTAAAGATTTTTTTAGTTTCAAAATACGGTCCCTATCCCACATATCTCGTAATCCAGATATTTCTAATACCGTTCCGTGCTTTAAGTCATAAGCATTATTTTGAAGTGTATTATGAGTAACATTGATATTGATAAATTCTACTTCATCGGTATTTTCAAAATCTTCCCAATTGACAATAAGGTTTTCAATCTTAGACTTTACCTCATTCTTAATTGTAATTAAGTTTAAAAATGTTCCTAAACGGTCACACGAAAACCGCCCAACACCTTTTGCGCCTGCAAAAACTCTTTGTGATTTTATTTTATCTCTATAATCGTCACTTTCATTTCCGTTTTTTTTGGCAGAATAAGCAACAAATAACCATTTATCTTTTAGGTCATCATAATTCATTCCCACGCCATTGTCTTTAATAATTATGCGTGCTTTTTCTTGCTCATAATTATTTTCAAAAATCACTTCGACTTTTGTTGCATTGGCATCAAATGAATTTTTCACTAATTCAAAAATAGCCACAAACTCATCAGTAATTAATTCCTTACCAATGAGATTTTTTAGGGCAGCGCTTATTTTGAAATTTTCTGAATTAGACATTTAAATGAGTTGTTTTAAAATCAATCCTGCTTGTTCTCCAAATAAAGGTGGGATTGCGTTACCTACTTGGGTATATCTTGGTACTTCTGTTTTTCTTAATTTTCCGCCAGTTGTATATTTCCCTTTAAAAATAAATGAATCTGGAAAACTTTGAAGTCTTGCACATTCTCTTACTGTCAAAATTCTTGGTTCACAATAATGAATCATATCATCGGGATGTGAAGTAACTGTTGGAGCTTGGGCTTTGGCTTGTAAAGGCACTAAAACTTGAGTTGATAATCCAATTTTTTGTTTCAACTTTTCAGAAATATTTTTACATTCTGTTGATACAGATTGAACGTAGCTCAAACGTTCAATAACTTTTTGAGAATGTTTAGCAAAACTATGGCTATTTGGGATTTCAGAATTTTCAATTCCGCCACGAACGTATCTTTGGTAATTAGATGAAATTTTTTTATAGTTACAACTTTTAAAACCTCTTCGATCGGGTGTTTCAACTGAAGTTTTACCACTTACTAAATCAGATAGTGCATCTTCAATAGTAGGATTCACAGAAATTTCCCTTTCAGCTAAAAATGAAAATTTGTTTGATTCAATGAGGTTGAAAAAACTTTTTGCTTTCTCAACACTTGAATTTTTAATATCATTTCTAATACCTACAAGAATAAATCGTGTCCGTTTTTGAGGAATTCCATAATTACCAAAATTAATCAATTGTCCGAAAACATTGTATCCTTCCTTAGTTAATTTGTCTGTTACTATTTGAGAGTATTTTCTACCTTTTTCTTGATTATCTTTAAACTCCATAGTAAATCCTTTCACGTTTTCAAAAAAAATAAGTTTCGGTTTTACTAAAGATACGAATTCTATATATGAATCAATCAAGGCATTACGTTCATCCTTTTCATTTCTTTGTCCGGCAATAGAAAAACCCTGACAAGGAGGCCCTCCAGCAATAAGGGTAACTTTACCACGTAATTTTTCTAAATTTTCAGAATATTTTTTAATTACTGCATTAATATCGTGAGCTTGCTGAGGAAGCCATTTAGGCCAATTAAAATGTTGAATTTTTTTTGTAAGATTATATTCTAATGTTTCAAAAGCGTGAGGACTTTTTTCAATTGCAAAAAGACCTTTCCATCCTGAACGATTTAGTCCAAGAGAAAGACCGCCACAGCCGGCAAATAAATCTATATATGTGTTTTTTTTATTAATCATTAAAGCATTTGTCTTACATAAGTTAAAAAAAGCAATCATTCCAAATTTGCAATGATACTAAATAAAAATTTATCTTTTCAATTAAAACTTCATTTTTTGAATAACAATCAGCATTCAATTAAAAGTTTGGCTTAACTATCTTTCTTTGGTTTTATTTAAGTTTCTTTTTATAATCGACAGCAAACTTTTGAAGTGCTTTCACAAAATCCGGATTATTAACCTCTTTAATTTCACCATGATTATTGGGAAGTTTTATTTTAGTAGGCATTCCTTCTGTCAGTAGACGTTTATATTCCTTTTGTAAGGCTGATGCAAGTCCACTAGATTCACGCGGTACAGATTGTATTAAGTTGCGGTTATCAACTTCTAAAACTTCACCAACTTCATTTAATCGCTTTAAGCTTGGCTGAGCTGTATTTGAGTTCCACTTACTAATTGTAGTGTCGTCTACATCCAAATAGAGTGCTAATGCAATTACTTGCAAAGGAGATTCCTTGATCGCTTCTTTTATATTATTAATTTTTTTTGACATTATTTATTTAAAAAACTTGCATTATATTCCAGTTATTTATTATATTTGTTTTAGCGAATTGATAATTAGTCCATAAGGACAAATTAAAAACGATGTTTTCTCGACTCTAAATGACCAATTTTAACTATCGAGAGTATCGTGAAATCGCTCCATGTCTAAAAAGTTTCATACTTTCGCATAAGGCATGGGCGGTTTTCACATATGCTTTAGGTAGTAACTTATTAGATCGAAAGATTTATAAGTAGGGTTTGGTCGCCCTTGAGTCTAAAGTGTGAAACCGTCTTGCCTTTTTTCTGCAAGAATTCTTCATACTCCGGAAACATCGTTCCATAACCACATAAAATCTTATTTATGAGAACGAAATTTGTACATACCGCCATAACCCATCCGCCTTAATGCGGTGCTAAACTTTTTCCTTTTTGTTGCTCCTGCACCAAAAGGTATATACGTCAACAGCCTTACCGTATGGTAGTACTGTAATAGTGCGCTATACACAAAAGCCACCGCCGTATATACAGTACCACATTGCTTTGGCACTATATAAATTGGGCATTTTAACTTTTTTACTCGAACTCTAAAAGTATTGCCTTTATTTCTATTTTCCAAATCAAATGTTAAAATAATTTGGTACATAGCAGGAGCTTCAAAAAGGTTTTAAAAAACAATATAATCAGCGTTACAATGCAGTAACAGCTTATAGTGAAAGTGTAAGGATTTTTGATTGAAAACTTAATAGTCTAAGTAAGAGAATCAAAGCGCCATTAGGTTAAAACAAACAGTTTACCCAATGAAATAGTAAGCGGCTCAAGAATTTGAATGAAAACGGAATAGACGTACTAACGAGAGTCAAAGCGCCATTATCAGAAATGATAATTCACGGCTTCCAAACTGTAAAATATTTTTGGGACGTAAAAACGAGCGTTGACAAGTTGAGGTTAGCGCAAAATCATAAGGGAGTGAAACGACGTTTTTATGATTTAGCTTACAAAACGTAGTCGACCGTTTTAATGATGAGGTAAGACAAAAAAGAAAAGATTTTTGGTACTTTTTATCTTTAAAAAGGACAGAGAAACCGAATGTATCAATTACGAATTGTGGAGATGAAAATCGAAATATTTCTATTAGGTTTTGATTGAAATATGAGTTGAATGAAGTCAAGTTTATATGCCTTTTTCTTTTGATCGCAAAAGAAACAAAACTCCTGAGCGTCACTACTCGTGGTCAATTAACGCCTCAATAGCGAAATCAAATAAACTCGCTTTTTCAAAGCTTAAACAACATTTGATTTTGCGCTATTTTCAGCGAATCGACACTCACTCCGTTGTGAATGCTCAGTTTTAAATTGTAGCAAATAGGATTATTGGATTTTTGATTGAAAAGGGACTAGACTAATTAGGAGGGGCAAAGCGCCATTAGTGAGAAACGATAGTTGAACCGACGATGTGAGCGTAAGATGATCGGGGAGCAGAGCGACGATTCGATCAGCTAGTGAACAAGGAAAAGTTCAACCGTTTTTGAGCTGAGGCAAGATCAAGAAAAAAGCACTTTGCTTCTTTGGTGCATCAAAGAAGAGAATAATGAGTTCATTGAAACCAGATTTTGAAATTGAAAAATGATGATGTTTCTAAATCCAGAATAATTCAAAATCCGGATTTTGAGTAAAAAATAGACAAGAAAAAGACATCAATTTTGAAGCATTTTGACAAAACCCTTAACCGAAAAATAATCTAAATATCAAAAGCGAGGATACTAAGTAGATACTGTATGGATAGTGTAGGGATAGTGCATGAAACACATTTTCGGAAAAAAAGATAGAAAACAGAAAATATTTCTAAAAATTTCAATTTAGACAAAAAATACCGAAAATTCAAAAAAGGAAAAAACCACCGTTTTGGCGAGTGAAAGCAGTTAAAGATACGGAATTAAAAACAAACGGCGAAAACACCGTTTGCAAAATTGCTTTTTATTAAATAATACAATTTGTTCTTTGAGTAATGATCTTGTTCATTTTGCCTTGATGCAAATCGAAGATTCATCGATTCATTAATTTATAATAAGCAGAGTAGAGGTAAAACGAACCAAAAAATCAAGACTCTATTTTTTCAACGGTCAACAAACTTCTTGAAAAGGAAATCAAATAATCGCTCCCTACGGTCGTATTTGATTTACTCCTTTTCTTCAAAGAGTTGACACTCGCTGAAAAAATAATGTCGTTTTACAAATCCAGATTAGTTCAACAATAGGATTTCGATTGACAACACAGATGGAGTATGTACCCAGCGGTATTAAGCTTTAAACGAGCGTCAAAACGGTGAAGTTGGCGTTAAGGAACATCGGGTCGCGGAGCGATCGTTCCGATGGACTAGGCAACAAACAAGATTTTGACCGTTAAAAGCTTGACCGCAATAAAAGCACTTTGCTTCTTTGGTGCATCAAAGAAGAGAAAAACTGAAATGCATCAATCACGAACAGTGGAGATTGGAAATTGAAAGAGATCTTTCACTCCATTACATACCGTTCAAGATAACAACAAAAAATAAAAAAGATAAAACCTTACAACTAAAACCGAATCATAATACAAAAAAGTAGTTTGCTAAGGTCGGAGCCAAGCACATAACGACTTCCAAACCATAATGGAATATTAATTTATACAAAGGTTAGTTTATTGAAAGTAGTTAAAAAAACGGAGGAAGTTATGTGCCGAAGCTCTTGTTAAAGTAAAATTTGTTCTTTGATTAAAATAGTGATTAGTAGAATAATCAGGATTAGTAAGACTTTTTTTTAACTTTTGTCTTGATACAAAAGTTACAAAAGATCAAGACTCTATCTTTTCAACGGTCAACAAACTTCTTGAAAAGGAGATCAAATATTATTCATTATCGCTTATTTAATGATATGGTATTCATGAATCTGCGATTTCGCTCCCTACGGTCGTATTTGATCTACACCTTTTCTTCAAAGAGTTGACACTCGCTGAAAAAATAATGTCGCTTTTCAAATCTGGAATAATTGAACATCAGTATTTTGATTGGAAAGACAATAGGACTATAAACCAAGCGGTATGAGGTTTTAATCGAGCGTCGAAACACTGCATGGAGCGTAAGCAGATCGGGGTGCAAAGCACCGTTTCGATCTGGTAGCTTCAAAAGTGAATTTCGACCGATTAAAAGATCGCCGCAATAAAGCACTTTGCTTCTTTGGTGCGTCAAAAGAAGAAAAATTGAGTCCATTGAAACCAGATTTGGAGATATACGAAAATTCAGCTTTAGCAGTTGTCTTTAACTTTTACCTTGATGTAAAAGTTACAAAAGATCAAGACTCTATCTTTTCAACGGTCAACAAACTTCTTGAAAAGGAGATCAAATAATCGCTCCCTACGGTCGTATTTGATCTACACCTTTTCTTCAAAGAGTTGACACTCGTTGAAAAAATAATGTCGCTTTTCAAATCTGGAATAATTGAACATCAGGATTTTGATTTGAAAGAGAGTAGGAGTATAAACCAAGCAGTATCAGATTTTAATTAGCCTGTCCCGATTCTCGGGAAGCGTCGAACCACTGCATGGAGCGGATGCAGCATGAAAACTCGGATTGATCTATTAGCACGAATCAAAGCGCCATTAGTGAGAAAATGATATTGAGCCGACGACTAAAGCGTGAGATGATCGGGGAGCAGAGCGACGATACGATCAGATAGCTTTACAGGAATAGCTCAATCATTTTTGAGCTGAGGCAAGACCCAAAAAAAGATTTTTGGTACTTTTTATCTTTAAAAAGTACAGAGAAACCGAAATGTTCATAGTACAACTAAATGAGATTAATATCCCAAATAGTCCAGTAATCGTAAATAAAAGAATGATGATTAAAAACTAAAATTAAAACATAAACCTACAAGGTTTCCAAAACCTCGCAGGTTAAAAAAATCCCCTCTATCAAAAGTTGGCGCTTCGCAGAAGGGATAAAAGTCAATTAATTATTAACTAACATTACAAAAGTATGAAAAAAATTACTTTTGCAGCACTTGCTGTACCCCTAATGTGGGTGTTGCTATTACTACTATTCTTTAACAGCAGCAAACTACACGCGCAGGAAACCATGGTTTTGAGCGGCGTGGTAAAAACTGCCGACGGTACACCAATGGAAGGTGTAACCGTGTGGCAGCAAAACACCGATAATGGTACCCAGACCAATGAACAGGGCTTCTATTCCCTGGAAACCGCACCAAATGCAGTCATCGTATTTGAACACATCGGTTTTAAAACACACACTGTCCGTGTCACGGGCAAGGTACTCAACGTTACGCTTACCGCAGACGATGATATGCTCGATGAGGTAGTCATTAATGCCGGGTATTACAGCGTAAAAGACAAGGAACGAACCGGAAGCATCTCTAAAATTACTGCAAAGGAAATTGTTCAGCAACCAGTTGCCAACCCGCTGGCCGCAATGCAGGGACGTATGGCAGGGGTGAACATTACGCAGAGCAGCGGTACCCCCGGCGGCGGCTTCGATATACAGATCAGGGGGCGCAACAGTTTACGAACCGAGGGTAATGCGCCCCTGTATATCGTTGACGGTGTTCCTTATGCCTCACAGTCCGCATCAGACATAAATCTTTCAGCAGCTGTGTTTGCCGGTAATATAAGCCCGCTCAACAGCATCAATCCAAACGATATCGAAAGCATCGAAGTTTTGAAGGATGCCGACGCTACCGCTATTTACGGTTCACGGGGAAGTAACGGTGTGGTGTTGATTACCACTAAAAAGGGCGTTGCCGACAAAACATCTTTTTCCCTGCAGTCAACAACATCTGTAAGTACTGTTACAGGGCAGATGAATCTTATGGATACGCAGCAATATTTAAAAATGAGGCGCGATGCCTTTACAAACGATGGAATTGAACCTACCGAATACGATTACGATGTAAACGGTACATGGGATCTCAACCGCTATACCGATTGGCAGAAAGCCTTTACGGGGGGCAGGGCGGTGTCGCAAAATACCCAGTTCTCCCTAAGCGGTGGTACGGGGCGCACGTCGTATCTGCTAAGCGGAAGCAACCGCGGCGATCAAATGGTAGTTCCTGGAGATTTTGGATACAGACGGACAAATTTTTTATTGAATGTGAACCACAAGTCAAAAGACGATCGGTTTTCATTACAGGCCAACGTACAGAAAAGCAGGCAGAAAAATCACGTAATGGCTGCAGATATTGTAAGTAATGTATTTACAGCTCCCAATGCTCCCGCACTTTATGATGAGGAAGGAAATTTAAATTGGGCAGGTAATACGTTTGATAACCCCATGGCAAAACTGAATGCGCAGTATTTTATGCAGAACAACGACCTGCTTACGCAGCTTACACTTTCTTACAATCTTACAGATAAACTCGCAGTAAGCATAAATACGGGAACCTCTCATACAGATATGGAAGAACGTACCACGCTGCCAAGTACCATTTACAATCCGGCGTATGGTGTCACCAGCAGAAATTCTTCAACGGTGCTGTCAGAATTTTTAAGGGATACCTGGGTGTTTGAACCTAAGGTTAGTTGGAGCAGTTCCGGCACCAAAGGATTCTGGTCTCTTCTGGCGGGTGCTACCCTTGAAGAGCGCAGACAGCAAGGCAAGAGCATAACGGCATCAAATTTTACATCAAATGATTTTATAATGAATCTGGCAAATGCTGCGAACCAGCAGATAACCCGCGATACCGAAACAACTTACCGCTATATGGCGGTTTTTGCCAGAATGAACTACAACCACCTGGAAAGATATATAGTAAATGTCACCGCACGTCGCGATGGTTCCAGCCGTTTCGGAACCAACAACCGTTTTGCGAATTTCGGAGCCGTGGGTGCTGCGTGGCTCTTTAGCCGTGAAAATGCATTGGAAAACAGTTCGTGGTTAAACTTTGGAAAACTGTGTGCCAGTTATGGTATTGCGGGGAGCGACCTCATTGGTGATTACCAGTATTTAAACACCTTTGGAATTAGTCCGTATAAATACGACGGTAACATGGGGCTGGAACCTTTGCGCCTGTACAATCCCGATTTCAGTTGGGAGACTACAAAAAAAATGGAAGCAGCCTTGGAATTGGAACTGTTTAACGGCAGGCTGGCACCATCTGTTGCATGGTACCGCAACCGCTCGTCTAACCAGCTGGTCGGTATACCGTTGCCGGCAACAACAGGGTTTTCCAGCGTACAGGCAAACCTGGGCGCAACAGTGGAAAATTCGGGATGGGAATTTGGTCTGAAAACAGCCAATATAAACAAGGGTGATTTCCAATGGAGTACCCATCTGAATCTAAGTATTCCACGCAACAGACTGGTAGCATTCCCAAACTTAGACCAGTCAACCTATGCCGGAATATACGAAATAGGAAAGCCTACGACCATTCGTAAAGTATACCGCTATTTGGGAATTGATCCGGAAACAGGGCTGTACCGTTTTGAAGATGTAGACAATGACGGGGAGATCACCCAAAAAGACAGAACAATGGCTGTAGATGTGGGAACGCGCATGTTTGGAGGGATATCCAACCGCATACAGTACAAAAATTGGTCGCTTGATGTGCTGTTCCAGTTTGTAAAGCAAACGGCATATACACCGGACTTTTACGGTGACCTGCTGGGTATAGCGAGAAATGTACCTGCACGCGCGGCTGACTATTTTTCTGCCGATAATCCAAATGCTTCTTACCAGAAACCTTCTACAGGTTGGGACTCTCAGGCATATCAAAAATCAATAGAGTATAGGGCAAGTAACGCCGTTATTCAAGATGCGTCCTACATCAGGTTGAAGTCTGCACAGCTTATGTACGCATTACCTCCTTTCATATCGGGTAAGGTGGGTGCTTCGGTTTACCTGCAGGGATTCAACCTGGTAACTTTTACCCGCTTTTGGGGCAGTGATCCCGAAACGGTTGGTGCGCTTATGCCGGCTTTCAGGACCGTAGCGGCAGGATTTATGCTTAATTTTTAAACCCCTAAAACAGATCAACATGAAAAATTTTTGTAATTATATAGTTATGCTTGCAGCGGTAGCGGTAATGGTAGGCTGCGAAGATTTTTTGGAAGTGGACATGCCTAAAGACCAGATGGGCAGCGTGGCCGTTTTCAATGATGATAAGCTTGCAGAAGCCGCTTGGGTAAATACCTACAGCAATCTGCGCATGAACGGCTTTTTAAATGGAAAGACAGACGGAATCGGTTTTCTGCTGGCATGTTATGCAGACGATCTTGACGTAACCAATCCTACAGCCATTTATTACCGCAATTTTTTCGAGCATTCGGTAATGCCTTCCAATGAAGCGGTTGCAAACTTATGGAACAGTTCCTATAAACAAATTTACCACGTGAACGCGGTATTGGAAGGGGTAGAACAGTCTGAACTGATGTCAGACGCGATGAAAAACCAGATTAAGGGCGAAGCTCTTGCCGTAAGGGCAATACTTCACTTTTATCTGGCACAGACCTTCGGTGATGTTCCATACGTAACAGTGACCGATTATGAACTAAACAGGAAAGTAGGAAAAATTGGTGTGACAGAGGTAATGCAGTTGGCGGTTGCCGATTTAAAACAGGCGGAAGAACTGGTGCCACAACAGTATGCTTCTGCCGAAAGGGTACGTATAAACAAAGGTGCCGTACAGGCTTTTCTTGCACGTATGTATCTTTATACCGAAAACTGGCCGCTTGCACTGCAGTATGCCGAAACGGTAATTAATACCGCGGATTACGAACCGGAACAGTTGGAAAACCTTTTCTTAAAGGAAAGCACAAGTGCAATATGGCAGTTTAAACCCGAAATCGGCGGTCTCAATGCCATAGAGGCGAATACATATATTTTTGAAGCACTTCCGGCTCCCGAATCAAGACTTTCCCAAAGCCTCTTGAATAGTTTTGAAACAGATGATCTGCGTAATGAACATTGGATTAAATTTTTGGGAACCGACCGTATGAATGCGCATGCATTTAAATATACCGTAAGGGGAGGAAGCGGCAGTACTGCTTCTAAAGAATATTCGGTTGTGCTTAGAATTGAAGAACAGTACCTTATTGCCGCAGAGGCTGCAGCACATCTTGCCGACTGGGATACGGCAAACGGCAGGCTCAATACCATACGAAGCAGCAGGGGGTTAGGGCAGGTAGCCTATTATGAAACACAGCAGGTGGTAAACGCGGTTTTAAACGAACGGAGGGCCGAGTTCTTCTGTGAGTTCGGTCATCGGTTTTATGATCTGAAACGTTTGGGTAGGTTGGGCGATCTGTTGGAAACAAAACCGAACTGGAGGGCAGCGTTGCAAATACTCCCACTCCCGGAAAACGAACTGTTGTTGAATCCTAACCTGCTGCCACAGAATGCGGGGTACTAAATAGATACGAGATGAGGAAAATATTTTTATATTGTACGGTTGCATGCATTGCAGCCTTTTCCCCACTGTTTGCACAAGAGGTACCTGCTGCGCATGAAATGCTGCTGAATGATAAGGTGGTAAAGTCCGGTGAGGTGGTTTCTTTCTACAGCTTTGTGAACGGTAAAAGCGCTTTGATGATGAAAGATTTAAAACGGGGTAAAGACTATATACTGCCCGGGATCAATGCAGAAACCGTACTCACAGAAAGGTTCTTGATGGCGCATAATTATACCGACAGTATATTGTACACGGTGAATTTTAATCGTTCTGCAGTCGATTCTCTAAAAAGGGTAACCAGGCTGGAACGTATCGGGGGATCATCCCATGTTATTGTGGAACATAATGGAGGAGAAAGGTTAACCATTATTCATGGAGGTACCGAGCAGACAAAAACTTTTGATAATATAAAAGGTTGGTTCCATACAGAGGATGGACAGCTGTACCTGTTAGATACCCTCAACGGAATCACACGCTGGGACACGGAAATATTCCGGGCGAAAAAGCTGCTGCAGGGGATACCTCCCGGTTACAGCGTAAAAAAAATACTTACACATGAATCGGTGCCCAATGCCTACGCAATAGCTGGTAAGGCAGACAGTATCCATATATTCAGGATTAACGATATGTCTGCGGAAAAAGTTTTTCAATATGGTGCTAATACCGCGTATGGGAATTATAAAACAGATACGCTTTTTAGAAAAACCAGACTCCTTAAAAACGGCTACATCGTTTTGGGTACTGTTCCTGTAGTAGCAGCTGCGCATAAAGGTGCGGTGGTGGAAGTTTGGAAGGGTGCAGACAACTATTTGGTAAATGAAACTGATAAAAAATGGCGGACAGACAAACGATTTATTATTGTTGATACTTCCCAAAAGCGTATCATTGACATGGGCGGTACAGACAGAAACAGCGAGTTTGTGATTAATGATTACGACAACAGGGTGTACGAACTGGAAATGGACGATCCTGAGTTCCTTTCAAAACAGTTTTCAGATGTGAAACTGTATACCGTTGATACAGAAACGCGGTTGCGACAGTTTGCAGGGATGGTTAAGGGAGCAAACTATACCATGTATCAGACTGCCCGTCTTCCGTACTTTTTCTATTTTAAAGGACACCACTGGTTTTATTATGATCCGGCTGCAAATCGTCATGTGAACCTTACCCAAGGTTTGGATGACACGTTTTATAATTTGGATAATGAATTTGCATCTGTAAAAAAAGACGAAGGCTACAGGTCATTCGGTATAATGGGCAGTACATTGGTTTTTAATGGTTACCGTGATATATGGTTTCTTGATACAGTAAGCGGAAAGTTGCGTAAAATCACCGACGGTAAAAAAGAAGGTGTCAGATACAGTGTGGACGACAGTAGTTTTAAATCCCAAAAAAAGAACTTTACATTAAATTACGAAAATGAGGTTCCCCAAGGTAGAACCCTGCTTGTAAAATGGGTTAAAGATGATTATGCAGCAGAAGGTTTTGCGCTCATCGACGAGAAAGGCATCGTACGGGATTTGATATCAGAAGAAGCACATTTGAGTCAGATGCAATGGTCTGGCGATTATTTTACGTATGTCAGAGAACGCGCAGATACACCGCCACAGCTGTACAGGTACGATTTGAAAAAAAAAACCGCTATGCTTCTTTACAGCAGTAACACCAGCGATACTGCAGCCGGCGATGTTAGATCTACGTACATAAGCTTTAGTAACAGTCAGGGAAAAAAGAGGGGAGCGGTAGTAAGGTTCTCAAAAAATCTTAAATCAGGTCAGAGATACCCTGCGATAGTCAATATCTATGAAAAAAAGTATAAAAAGCGGCATCATTACACATCACCATACGAAATTATCGGTGGTGAAATAAATGTTCGCAAATACATAGAAGACGGATACATTGTAATTGAACCGGACATTTACTACGAAATGGGAAATACGGGGATTTCTGCTGCAGAAAATGTACGTGATGTACTTGATGAGGTAATAAAGAGGTTTCCTGTAGATGAAGAATTGTTGGGAATCTTCGGACACTCTTTCGGAGGCTACGAAACAAACTTCATCATCACGCAGACCAACCGTTTCAAGGCAGCAGTTTCAAGCGCCGGAGTAGCCGACCTAAGAAGTTTTTACTTTACCGTAAACTGGGAAACGGTCAAGGCTGATATGTGGCGCATGGAAACCCAGCAGTGGCGTATGGGCAGGGGATACTACGAGGTGCCAGGTAGCTATGCAGATAATTCTCCTATAGAACACATAGTAAAAGTTCAAACGCCCTTACTGTTAATCAGTGGAAGGGCAGATTATCAGATAAACTGGCAGCAGTCGGTAATGATGTTTTTGGCAATGAAGCGGTTAAAAAAAGAAACAGAACTACTGCTTTACCCGGGTGAAGGACATGTTTTGATGAAGAAGGAAAACCAGCTCGATGCAGACAAGAGGATCAAACAGTGGTTTGATAAGTATCTTAAAAAATAAACGTAGTATAAAAGTAAAAGACCACTCTTCTGAGTGGTCTTTAGTTGCTTTAGTAGATCATAATTTCCACTCGGTCTAAGAATGTTCTGAACTTAATTTTATAGCTGTTGCCCGTATAGGGGTTTATAAAACTTTGGGTGTCATTGTCGTTTGTAGGATTGTTGTAGACAATTTCATTTGTAAGAAGATGGGCTTTGGCTGTGTTTCCAAACATATTCATTATGTTGGTCCACTGTGCAGGATACTGGTCAATCTTTCCATCTCCGTTATTCATCATACCGTTTGCTATTACGGAATTACTTGCGGAATCCCTTAAAATATATTCTACTCTGAATATTTTCCCGAATCTTCTTATAAAATTAATCGCCTGGGGTGATATGGCGGCTCCTGTAAAAGTAAACGAATTGGCACCGTAAATAGGCAGGCCGGGACTTGTAGGATCATAGAAAGTCACTGTATTATTTAAAGTTACAGGATCTGGATTAACACCGATAGTATTGGAATATTTTATAAAGCCATATTCAGCACCGGTAAAAAGAGAAGTGTAAGCAGGGTTAGTTATGTTGATAGGGCCGATGCTTGGATGGGTAACGATGCCGTTGTTTGTACCATCCCAGTAACCGTTGGATAGATGAAGCCTAAGTTGAAACTGCACATCTGCAGTACCGTTAATAACATCTACCCTGATCGGTGCAAAAGTGGAACTGGAAGAGTAGTCGTAAGGAGATTGATACCATGCTGTAGGATCATTTGTCAGAGGCATGTAATTAGAATCGGAAGTAGACTCTTGAGAGCTTTTTGTAGTAGTCGGGTACTCCGTAAGTTCATCACTGCAGCTCAGTGCAATTGCCGAAAAAGCAAAAAGAAAAAGCGTTTTTTTCATACTGTCATAATTTTAAGTTAATGCGTAAAACTAAGTAAATAATAATTCACTTTATAATGAAATATTTTAATTTTTACTGGTTTTTGGCACGGTATTTAGATAATAAAATACTGATTAATAAGTTAATAAACAATTGTTTTATTTATTTTTTAAGAATTAATTTCACAATCTAATCTTAAAATTATAAAAAATGAAAAGAACAATTTTAACTCTTTTTTGTGCGTCGTTTGCCATTATCGGATGCACAAGTGAGGCTCATGTGGAGAATTCTGTGAATGAGCCACAGCAACAACAGCTTGCTCACAGGCAAAGCGGAACACAAACACAGGTACGTATTGATAACATATTGAAAAGCTTTACAACTAAAGATTATCAGTCTGCTACTGCAAACTTATCAAAAGAAGAGGTTCAAATGGATATGGCTATGAAGTTGTTACCTGAATGTAAAAAGCTTCTTATGGAAAACGGTTTTACCGAAGAGGATTTTGAAACAAAATTCAACAACGATTACAAACAGATTATACTTACTGCATTCACCTTAAAAAATTAACACATGAAAAAGATTTTATACACAATAGGACTTGCTTTTCTTGCAAGCAATTTCGCAATGGCCGTCCCAACTTTTTACTATAATTTTGGAGCGTATGATGTAAGCGCATTATTTGTTTACTACTCAAGCCCTGCGGTAGGCTTGGGGTGTTACGACGGTGATGTTCTACCTTTAAAGTTAAGCAGTGGGAATGTTCTGTCTCATCTGTATTCAGGAGTTGTTGTTCCGGCAAATCAGCTGACTCATGCATATGTTTGTGGCTTAACATCATCACCGGTATGTAGTACAACGACTGACGTTATTTTTAAAGGAATGAGGTTTGGAACAACTGTGCCAAGCTTTGCCGGACTTGCCGGGCTTAATTGTTCATATTTTACGCAGGTTCCACTGACAAACGGGTGGCAGATCACAATGCCGACAGGTGAAAGCCTTACTTATATGGATCTAGGTTTTATGGCACAGTACATTTATCAGTAACTCTAATATTTTAGGAACATGAAAACAAGAAAATCATTATTGCCCTAATGGTTTTGTTTATACTTTCCTTGTAAAGAAATTGGTCTCCAATATCAAATAGTTTATAATATTAGTTTTGATATGAATCACATAAAAAATAGTGTAACTACGAATTAACATGGTGTCAATTTCTAAAATGAAAATATTAAAAAGTAAGGCTGCCTCACGGCAGCCTTTTTTAATTAAAATCTATACAGTACAGAGCTACATGTTAGAGCATTGTTGTCTTCAGTAGGTGATGCCCATACCTGTTTGCCACTGTAGGTACAAATAACGCTACCTGTGTTCTGACAATCTACGCGTACCTTTACACATCGTTCACCAAGCGGTTTGCTAATATCGTAATGATATGCATCCATTGGTGCTTTTTCACTCTGTTTTGATGCATTTGTTGCAAATGCTGCCGCTGCGCCAAATACCATTATTGCCAATGGTACTAAGGCTTGTTTTACATTTTTTTTCATAATATAAAAATTTATAATTTTTCGGTTTACTCTTTTCTACAGGTTTTCAACCGTTAACCCCTGTCTATCGGCCGATAATATTTTTAGTAGTTGTGAAGAAGGAAGCAGTGCCGGAAGCTATTGGCCCATGTTTCAATCCGGCATGCTCCGACTCCTTAACTATTATTTTATTGATTTTAATTTACAAAGGTGGATTATGCGTTGGGAAGTAGGAATCCGGTATGCCCATAACCGGTTCCTGTTCCCAACAATCCACTCCCTAAATTATTTCCGCGTTCCCCATTCCCAAATCGTTCCCCTTCAAAGTGCCAATAAGTTTCAAAAGCATCTTTTTTATCACAAGCAATTCACTATTTAGTGCTTTTTCAGCCTCATAATAACGCAGCCGTTTGGAAATTTCAAGTAAGCATTCTGTTTCAGAGACGGATCCTAAAGAGATATATAGGAATCGGATATACTCTTTAGTGGAGTTCCTCGATACACCTTCTGAAATATTTGTCGGAATTGATACCGCACCTCTTCGTAGTTGACTCACAAGTCCATATTTTTCTTCTGGGGGAAACAAGGACGTAATTCGGTATATTTCCACAATAAAATCCATTGATTTTTGATAAGCTATTAAATCTGTATGCATCATAATTTTTAAGTATTAAACTTTCACATTCCCAAATTCCCAAATTCCCTAATTCCCTAGTTCCCTAATTCCCCATCTAACCAACGAATTCCCAACCAACCCAAAGAAATACCTGTCATTCAAAGCAAACTCTTTGATGTTGTCACCTTGATGGTCGTACGCGTAAAAACTGTACAAATACTCGTTCTTGTTATAATCGTACACATCTATAATGCTTGCCTGTTTCCACATGCTCCGAGGCTCATTTCTACCCATTAGTTCCGATTTTACATACAGCAATCCGTTATAGGCATAAGTCTTTGAGTTCACTTTCTGCGGTGGCGCACCCATCTTACGTTCACCATTCGCTAAAGTGGTTATTTCAATTTTTGCTAGGCTAGTGGTATCAATGGTTTTACCTGTTGTAAACTTGTTGTGTTGTGGCTGATATACTAGATACTGGTTACGGTAGTAATAAGTATAAACACCTTGGTTAGTCTTAGCATCGGTAACTAGTTGTCCATCCGTATCAAAGACGCTGTCGATCTGTTTTTGTAACACATTGTCATAAAGTAAAAAGCTTGTACTGTCGCTAACCTGTAACCTGCCCAATACATGCTCGCCGTTTGCTGCCCGCTGACTTCGAAACAGAAAACTATTGTTTTCTAAAGGCTGAAGTAAAGAGAAATAGATATTCTCCTTCATATATTTAGTTGCAGTCCAGTCTGCAGTACTTCCTTTATAGATAATCGCAATGGTACCATCACCAACAAAGAACTCCTGTCCCTGCACCCGGATGGTCAGACTCCGAAACGAACGTTGTGTTTCATCCAGCTTAATCTGGTGTTCCATCTTCTTTCCCAGATTTGTAGCCACAGCCGTTATCAGTAGGGGAGCCGTATAGTTCCCCAGATAGATGGTATCATTGGTAAGCCCCGCGATATAGTACGAATTCACCTCTAAATCCAGATACTTCGCTTTATCAATGTGGTGCGGCATAAACCTCCGCACAAACGGATTCTCTCGCTTCATGATATGTTCCGAACTCACGAATAATCCAACCACCACCGCACTGCTGATCACCATGGTTAATACGATATAGAATATTTTTTTCTTCATAATTTTTAAGTTGTATGTTTTTAGTTGTATGCTATAAGTTAGATGTTGTGTGTTTTGTTCCAATTCCCACTCAATTCTGTTTTTACCGCCTCAAACAAAACCACAAAGGAGAACTCATGCGTATCCATAGGGACATTAGGTTTTCAACGAGCGTCAAAAATGTCGACATTTCCGTGAAAAGAAATGCTGTTTGAGAACTTGTTCGAGTTTATTTCTTTTAGGAAATAAGATATATTTTGACCGTTGAAAATCTGAAGTCTTGAGTTTTTTGGTTCGTTTTTTTGTCAAGAAAAAAATGAACAGATTAAAGTTTAAAACTTGATTTTTACATACTAACACCGTCAAATAAAACTGAATGACTAATTAAATTAGCATTTGAACCGTTTAAAAAATAGAGTCTTGAAATCAAGAGCAGTCCTGGATTATTATTGTCGGATATATCACTTGCTCGAAGATTCACGAACACTAAAACAAAATATTAACAGTAAGTAGTTTTTTGGTTCGTTTTTTTGTCAAGAAAAAAATGAACAGATTAAAGTTTAAAACTGGATTTTAAATTAAACTTCAATCTATAAAACTGACATTATAAAAAAAGCGTTAAGCGCCGATGTTTTTTATACGTTAAAAACAAAATGCCTGTTTGAGCGAAGCGAAATCGAAGATTCATGAATACATTATTATAAAATAGCAAAGAATGAATAATATTATTTTGTTTAGTATAAAAAGCGGAGAAGTAGCTTTTTTTTGAGTCGAGGCGTTTTGTTTCTTTTGCGCGACAAACCCTAAGGTTCACGGCTTCCAAGCTGTAAAATAATGCCTAGACGTAAAAGAAAAAGGGATTAAAAGTTGAAGACTGTTCTGTTAATATTAAAAGAACACATAAAAAACAAACACCCCCATTAAACCACAAATGCTCCCACCACCCCAAATCCTCCAAAACCCCGCCACAGGAACAAGGAACAAACGGACTATAATTCAATATCAAAAAAATATAAACCGTAAATGCCGTCATAAACCCTAGAAAAAGATAAAGCCCCAATATTCTGCTTTTTTGAAAGCAGAGCATCAGGGCTATAACCAGTTCACCGATAACGGTGGTATAAGCAATAAAAGTTGCAAAAGCACTAAGTAAAGGTGATTGTGCCACCTGTACCCGGAAGTTTTCAAAGTCGGCAAGCTTGCTTACCGCTGTATATACGAACAGTATGATGAAGAAGTAAATAACTGCCTGTTTACTGATTGATAGAATTTTACGCATGACGTTACGTTTTTGTTTATTGTAAAGTTCATACGTATAATTGGTAAATAAAATGACTCAAAAAATTATCTAATTGCAAAAAGGAATTATTTAATCTGGTATTTCTCTCGGAAGTCTTCAGGATTCATCCCGTAGGTCTTCACAAAGTTTCGGTAAAAGTTAGAGTAGTCTTGAAACCCCACTTCAAACGAAATGGCTTTAAAACTTATCGAAGTGTTTTTCACGAGCTCTGCAGCCTGCAGAAGCCGCACCTCTAACTGGTACTGGTAAACGGTTTTGTTATACAGTGCTTTAAAGCGTGTTTTTAGTTGTTGTTCGTTAATTCTGTACTTTTCGCATAGGAACTCGTAAGTTGCTTTATTCAGTTTTTTTGTTGAGGTGATGAAGTCATAAATTTTCTGTACTTCTATATCCACAAGCGATCTCTGAATCATTCTGCTTTTTTTACTGTCGTCATAAGTAATTTTGGGTCCTCTGTATAAAATACCGATAAGATGAAAGGTGTAAAGTTGCTCCCGTACACTGTACTGTACCTGCGCTTCGTACAACTGTGGGAGCGAGAGATGGGTAAAATGTAGCTGGATCTTCAGGTTCTCCTTAGGATTTTCTTGAAGTTTGTGTAGAATTTCCAATAGTTCCTGATGCTGTTTGGTGTCGATATAATCACCGAGCGATTTGCCTTGCATGGTTTGTTCGTCTAGTTGCAGTATGCTTAATCCAAAATCAGAAAGTGCAGTAATGAGAAGATTTTTATCGGTAACGATGGAAAATATTTGCAGATAGTCAGAACTGCCTTCGTCTTTTACAAACGGAATATGGAGTATGCGTTGTTGCCAGTTTTCCGAAAGCATGTTAAGAACCTTGGCAATAGCGGAAAAATAGGTATCTTGCTGACTGATCTCTACAAAACTGTTCAGCTCGCCATTAGCCATCTGAATCATTTTTCTACAGATATTTGTAACCATCAGTTCGTTATGGGAAGCATCATTCATAATCTGATCTTTTTATAGTTATTCAGAAAATGGAAGGCAGAAGGTTCGTCTAAAAAGACTCTGGTAGGAACAGAAGGCACACATACATCAATAAAGTAGGTACTCATTGATTGTTGTTCTATGTCGGCACACACAATTGCAACAGCCTGTGTAAGCAGCGATCCGGTATGGGCAAGGTAGTTTCGCGCTGCGTAATTGGCATATTGAAAATCGCTGATGTTACAAAGCACCGGGAGCGAAATATGGTCCTGCAGACGCAGGCGGTCACTAACGATTTTTTTTGCGGCGGGTAGTGTGATAAGCTGATCTTTCTTGTAATAGACACACAGAATATTGTCTACAAGCGAGTACGTAGCATAACAGTTTTCAAAGGACTTTTTCATAATAGAATAAATTAATAGAGTAGTATATTGCTGTAGTTATAATGAACGATAAAATTAACCCTTTACAGATAATAAACATAATGGTACTATTAACAAAGCAATAGCAAATGGGATAATGTTAATTGTAAAAAAGTGAAATTATACGTTAAGTATTAATAGTATTGCCAAATATAGTTCAGTCTTACGGAGTAAGATCATTACAAACACCAACCTGCATTTGCATAAACCCAAAGCTTTGGGCTTTGTAGAGTAGCCCCATTTTAGCTTTGGGTTTATTACTTTTTCGAAGTTTATAGCGAAAAGTCAAAATATAACATTCGATGCGATACTGCATGGTTTGTCTCACTTAGCGGAAGTGCAGCATGACAGTGTGACTAGAACTTATGGAATTTTGATTTTAAATAGAAAAAGAAATTACAAACTCAGCGGTATGAAGTTTTGATCAGCCTGTCCCGAGTATCGGGAAGCGTCGAACCACTGCATGACTTGTCCAGCTTTAGTGGAAGCGTTAGCAGATCAGATAGTCGGTGAGTTTATCGAACCGCGATCTAGTAGCTGCAAAGTGATCTTCGACCGATTAAAAGATCGCCGCAACAAAAGAGTTTTGGTACTTTTTGTCTCTAAAAAGCGTAAGATTCACGACTTCCAAGCAGTAAAATAAAGCATGGACGTAAAAGAAGAGAATAAACAAAATTTGTTAATAATGAACAATTTAGAATGAGAATTCATACACACTCTTTAATTCTTTAAAAAGCAGAATAGTGATTAACTTAAAAAAAAAAAATATAATCTATATAAACTCAAAGATCTTTTTGGCTTTGTGCAGTAGCCCCATTGAAACTTTTGGTTTATCAAATTCACAATCTAAAACAAATTGAGTAATAAGCAGAATCCAGCGACATTAGATTTTCGACGAGTGTCAAAAATGTTGAAGTTTTCTAGAAAAGAAATGCTGTTTGAGAGCTTGCTCGAGTTTATTTCTTTTAGGAAATGAAACATATTTTGACCGTTGAAAAGCTGAAGTCTTGATTTTTTGGTTCGTTTTGCATCAAGGCAAAATGAACAATAGAAACTAAAAACTGGATGCGATACTGCAGGCTTGTCTCTCTTTAGCGGAAGTGCAGCATGACAACTTGTATAGTTCTATTAGGTTTTTGATAAAAAAAACGGAATAGTATAAGTGGGAGAATCTAAAAACTGGCATTCACGGCGGAGTGAGCGTCAGTAAGTTGCAGAAATCGAAGATTCACAGCTTCCAAGCTGTAAAATAAAGAATTGGATGTACAACGTAAAATCAAAGCTGTTTGAGAACTTGTTCGAGTTTTTTTGATTTAGTTGCCAAAACGTAAACTGACCACGAGCAGTGAAGCCACGGCGTTTTGTTTCTTTTGTGCGCCAAAAGAAAGAGAATGAATAGCTAAATTTAATTCCAAAAGCCAGATGATGATTAAAACTCAAATTAAAATATAAACCTACAAGATTTTTAAAACCTCGCATGCTGGCGTAAACTACAAATCAATTTTTTCTTTTCATAACTCATAAAAAATGTTAATTTTATTGAATATCTTTTAAAATGAGAAAATACATAACCTTTTTTCTAATAGCCGGATTATTATCATGTGATGACAGTGATAATATATACCTTAATGGTATCATTGTAACAGAAGTATTTTCCGATTATCCGGATATACCGGATGAGCATGGCAAATATGTGAACTACTTCGGCGCCCATGTAAAAAATTCGTCACCTAAACAGATAAAAGGATATATAAGGTTTACAGTCAATGAGTATGGTACTGTAAATTCTTATCAGCATATAGTGAAACCAAATAATGAATCGCAAACGTATTTTGAAGCATCATTGGAAACCGATAAAGCTATAAACGGATCCTATCTGGTGGGAGTTGAATTTGTAGGCGTCAAAAATTAAATACAAAGAACTGCAGCTGTTGCTAACTAAAAAAAAGAGGTCGTTCCAAAACAACCTCCTTTTAATCAACTAAACAACTTTTATTTAAAATAAAACAACTCTTTTTAATTTTGAAGGTTTCCTTCAGCCTCCGAAATATATTTTATAGTTATATTGTCGTGCATTAACAATTAAATTTTTACGGATCTTGCATGCGTTGCATTTAATAAGTTTCATAACTTTTATGTTTAGCTTGGCAATTCCTATAAAAATCTGTGCATCTGCGGGAATGCTCTAATGCATTACGGCTACATTTACCTTATACAAGCAAACTGTTCATTTGCTTTTTAACGTACTCCTCATTGTCATAACTCAAAAAACCAAGTGGCGAATAATTGTGGTAACGCTTGCAGTACGATCCAAATGTTGATGAAATTTTCAGATGTCCTACTTCATTTTTACGGTTAGAAATATATCGGTCTATATACTCTTTACTGTGGTTTGCTTTAGAGTTTGCAAGTGCCAGTAATTCTTTTATACCGTCACAAAACCACCAGGCTAAAAGGTCGTCGGCATCCATTGGTTCAAACTCGCCGGTGTTGGAACTGTAGTGTAGGACGATTTCGCTGCCAAATCGGAAATTAAAATCGGCAAGGTTGGCCGATACAATATTTATGTTGAACTGTTCTGCGGCTGTAATGCTGTTGCCTATTTCCAGATCCAGACAAAGTATATTTTTATTGCTAAACATCTTATTGTTGTTAAATAAGTTTTATAAAACGCCCGACAAGTCAATATCGGGCGTTTTCACCAAAACAGTGGTGTAAATTCTATTTCAAAGCATAATGTTAAGTGCAACCATAATGCCGTTTTGAATTATGTTTAAAATTTAATGCTTAAATCACTGTTATGTTTGGCTTTAGCGCAATTAATTGTTTTAAAACTGTTTTTATTGAAATAAATTATGAAAATTTTATGGTAATTTTTTCCCCAGTTTGTCCTAAAAAGTAATGTATAAATATTTTTATTACTGGTTTTAAAACAAGTTTGTAGAATACAAATGAACTATTTAATCCACCAGTTATAATAATTGTGCAGCTCGTCTTGCTCAAATCCGCAACGGGGATAAAGCTGGTTTCCTATAACGTTGGTTTTCTCGGTTTCCAGTAACAGTCCGCACGCGTCGGTTTCTTCACACCACTGTTTGCTGCGATTGATTAGTGCAACCGATAATCCCTTACCTCTGTAGTCAGGATGTACGAACAGGTCGCTAAGCAGCCACTGTTTTTGTAGTTTGGTGTAGTGAAAAAGTTTGTACAGCTGTACAAAACCTACGGCTTTTCCGTCTGCTATCACAAGAAAGATGTCCGATTCGTTGTTAAGGAAACGTGCTCTTAAAAATGCTGTTGCTTTAACCAGATCGGGTTCCTGTCTGTAAAATACGCGGTAAAGGTTGAATAGTGCGGCGGCTTCGTCCAGATCTTCCAATTGTGCTTTCTGAATGCTGTAATTCATGGTGTAAATGTTTTTAGTTTGTAATTGTAAGGCAAAGCCCGAAACTGATGCGTCGGGCTTTTTAATGTTACTTAAGGTCTTCTATCGAAGCCCCGAAATTAATGTGCAGTACGTTGCCGTTTGCAAGTACCAGTGCGGGTACCGATTGTACGCCTGCCTGTTCTGCATTTTTTACTTTTTGTGGTTCGCTGCCTAAATGAACTACTTCAACTTCGTTTGAAGGTATAAGGTTTAAAAGGTCGGTTTCTGCGCTTACGCATACCGGACAGCCTGCGTGATAAAAAATGGCTTTTGTCATGATTGTGGGTTTAGGTTGTTTATGCATTGTTGCATGGTCAAAATTAAGGGTTGTATAGATCTCCTGGCTGGTACAGAATCGAGATAAAGCGATGGTCCAGTTCTTTTTTATTTTAAAACGTTATTGCCTTTTCAGTTTGATGAGGATCGATTCCAACGTAGCGGTTTCTTCAGCAGTCAGAGGTTTTAGCGGACTTCTTAAATGTCCTCCGTTTTGGTCCAATAGGTTCAAGCCGGCTTTTATGGCTCTGGGTAGCCCTTTGGCTACGATAAACTGCAAAAGTTCGGTCTGCTGGTAGTAAAGATCCCGTGCCTTGTTCAGATCATTCTGCTGTACGGCATTGTATAGTGCAATGTTCAGTTCGGGGATCAGGTTGGCAGCCGCCGTACACCAGCCGGTGGCTCCGGCAGCAAACGAAGCAAGTGCCAAAGGGTTGGATCCGTTGTAGAAAGCAACATCTTCTCCCAGCTCATTTCGCAAATAATGCATGCGCTGTACATCGCCGGTGCTTTCTTTGATCATAGTGACGTTCGGTATTTCCAGCAGTCGTTTCAATAGGGCGGGTGACATATCTACGCCTCCGGTTGCGGGATTGTTGTAGGCCATGATAGGGATGGAAATGCTCGATGCTACTTTGTCGTAATGCTGTACAATTTCGTCGTCGGTCAGCTTCCAGTAGCTCATCGGAATGATCATTACTGCGCTGGCACCTGCTTTCTCTGCAAATTGGGCATGGTATACGGTTTTGTCGGTAGTAAGGTTTGATACACCTACCAAAGTGGGAACCCTGCCTGCTGTTTGCTGTATGGCGGCTTCGGTCACTGCTTCTTTTTCTTCGTCGGTAAGGTAGGGCAGCACCCCCGTGCTTCCCAGTGGTGCGATGCCGTGTACACCCGATGCAACCAACCGCTCCACTTGTTGTTTGAACAGCGGCAGGTCTACTTTTTCTTGTAAATCAAATGGAGTAATAGGATAGGCGATGATGCCTTTGAATGGTACGTTTTTCATCTTCTTCTGTAAATAAATTTAAATAATGACTGTTTGTTACAGGTCTCTACCTTCTTCTTCGCGCAGCGCTACACCAAGGTTTTGCAGTTGTGGTGCATTCTCACAAGCAAGATATTTTGCCGGTGAGCTGTCACTTAAATTCTGGTGTCTGTGCCATGCCCATGAAGGTATATAAACGGCGTCGCCTGCCTCCCAGTAAACGCGTTCGTCTTCAACTTCCGTCCAACCGCTGCCTTCAATCACATACAATACGGTTTCATACGTATGTCGGTGTCGGTTGGTTAGCTGGTTCGGTAGTAAACCTCCAATGGTCATGCTTACGTTCTTGCTGGGCAGGTCTACAAAAAAAACGGGATGTTTTCGTTCTGTTGAAAACTGGTTGTGTACACCGGCATCTTCCACGTTTTTATGGATGAGGTGCGATGGTTTTACATAAACGGGTCTGGCAAAGGTCTGGTGGAAGTCTTTGGAACTGAAAGTTTTGCTTTCTTCTGAAACCTGATGTTCTGTAGCTGCTGTTTGTTTGTCTGATGATAACATAAAAAAATATTTTAAGGGTTGATGCATAATTGCAATACAAAAGTACCGTACCTTTGGATGGTGTTAATGATGCAGTTTTAATATAAATAACTAGTCCAGATGTTAAGAGCTTGGAAATTGGAAATAGTGTTGGATCCGCAATCAGATAAGGCTTTGTACCTGCAGATTGCCGATGCGGTAATAGGTGATATCCGTTCGGGCAGGTTGAAACCAGGCGAAGCACTGCCGGGCAGCAGAAGCATGGCACAGCTGCTGAAGGTGAACCGCAATACGGTGGTCGAAGCATTGGGTGTGCTGGTTATTGAAGGCTGGCTGGTGTCTAAAGAACGGCAGGGGACTTTCGTGGCTGATACTTTTCCGGTGTTTTCAGAACGCAGTTTAAACGGAAAACAAGATGTTGTAAAAGATAATACGGCTCCTGTTGTCCGGCTGCAGTTTGATGACGGACATCCCGACAGTAAGATTGCACCTATTAATGAGCTGGCAAGGGCATACCGACAGTTGTTCGGACAGAAGGGCAGATGGCAGTTGATGGGTTACGGAAATGAATTGGGCGATCCCGAATTCCGAAAAACCATCGTGCAGATGCTGAATTACCAGCGCGGAATGCAGGTGAACGAAGAACATATCTGTATTACACGGGGCAGCCAGATGGCGATGTACCTTATGGCACAGTGTCTTTTCACGGCCGGTGATTGTGTTATGGTCGAAAATCCGGGTTATAAACCTGCGTGGAAAGCTTTTGAAAATGCGGGAGCTATACTGCTGCCTGTGAATGTGGACGCCGAAGGGCTGGTTGTTGACGAGGTAGCTGCCTATCTGGAATCGGGCAAAAAGATAAAGGCGCTCTATGTGACCCCGCACCGCCAGTATCCAACCACGGTTACACTGAGTCTTCAACGACGCCTGCAGTTGATCAGGCTGTCCAACAAATATGGTTTTACCGTTATTGAAGATGATTACGATAACGAGTTTCATTTCGGATACCGCCCTATACTCCCATTGTCCAGCTTTTGCGAATTGCAGAATTATGTGTATATAGGTACCATGAGTAAGGTGGTGGCACCGGCGCTGCGCATCGGTTATCTGGCATGTACCTGCGATTCGCTCATAACTAAGGTGGCCGAACTGCGCAAGATGATCGATGTGCAGGGCGATAACATTATGGAACAGGCGGTACTGCAGCTGATAAAGGATGGTACCATAAAACGGCATATTAAAAAAGCAACGGCACATTATAAAAACAAAAGGGATAACACGGCTACTTTACTGCAAAAGTATATGCAGGGTAAATCATCGTTCACAGTACCCGATGGCGGACTCGCATTCTGGATTGTTCCAAAAAAAAAACAGGACTGGTCACTTCTAAGTAAAAAAATGCAGGAAAGAGGAATTGAAATTACAACACCCGAAAATTACAGTTTTAAAGAAACGGTAAACGGTATCCGCCTTGGATATGGTTCCCTTTCTGAAAAGGATCTGGAAGAAGGTATTGCCGCTTTGGCAGGTTTGCTTTAGCATACTCGTTAGTAAGTGGTCACTAATCTACGTAATAGTACGAAATAATGTCAATAACCTTATCATTCTGTAAACGGATCGCCCGTACACGGTAATGCGTATCGTTTGGTGATTTGGAATACTGCATTGATATTGCGTTGCCGGTTCTATTAAACTCAGCAAATGGTCTGCCAAGCAACCATATAACTTGTTGTTTTGTCATTCCTCTCTTTAATGCCAGAAAGTTTTTATCGGTATAATCTCTGGCGTAAACGGTATCATCAGTCTTTAACAGTATGCGGAACAACAAGCCGGTATAACCGTCCAATTGCAGTTTTGGTACGGTAAATCTACACATAACTGCTAGAAGAAGGAATACAGCAGCAAAAATACCTGTAATCTTGATTGTTTTCATAGATACTGATTTTTTACGATGAGATGTACAATTTAATCTTGAATAAAGATCTAACGTAATCGGCTTGATTCTATTTTAATGAAAGCAAAACCATTACGTTAAGTAAAAATTACTGAATACGCAATAACTGCTTAGTAATTATTGAAATTTGAAATATGGGAATGAAAAAGTATAAATTAATAAGTACTTGGTACGATGCAATTATTTGGTTTGTTAAACGTTATGATTAATCTTTTTCATCTTCACTCTGTAGCTTTTGAATATAAAAAGAAGGGGATATTCCCGTAGCTTTTAAAAAAGCATTGGAAAAACTCCGGCTGCTTGAAAAACCAAGTAATTCTGCCAAATGGGCTATTTTATACTTTTGCCATTTCGAATCTTCTTCAAATTTTTTAAGAAGATAATCAATTCGTAACTGGTTTATATAATCTGTAAAACTTTTACCTTTATATTGGTTAATGAGTGTAGAAAGATAACTTCTGTTGGTATTCCAAAGTGTGGCAAGTTGGTTTAGATTGATCTCGGAATTTAAAAAAGTAAAATCCTTTTCAAAATGATCAAGATGTGTTAAAATGTCTTCTAAAGTTTTTATACTTGCAGCACTAATACCTTTTTCGGTCTTTTTACTAGCTGCTTTATCTTCATCAGGAGAGACAGTTACGATTTCTTCTAGTTCGTCTTCTGCTGTTGTAGTGTTAGCCACAGAAAGAGATACGGTGGTTGCTGATATTACTGCAGCTGCTTTTTCTTCACTCTTTAAATTCTTTCTTAAAGCAGAAAGTTCGTTATAGCGCCGCAGGTATTCTCTCTTTTTTCTGTAATTAGATACTAAAAGAAGTAAAAAGATGATACATAATACACTACCGGCTGCCAATGCGGTTTTGTACCAGACATCTTTTAATCTTAAAGAATCTTCTAATCGCTTTTTTTCAGATTCTAAATGTTTTATATCTAGTTGTTTGTGTAAAGTATTGCTTAAATGTTTGTATTCGTTTTGTAGAAAAACAGTAACATTCAAAAATTGATTAGTATAATAAAGTTCTTTTTGTTCATCCTTAATATTTCTGTAATAAATTGTCAGATAATTGTAGGCATTTTTTATTTCTAGGTTACTGTAATTTTTTGTTTTGAAAACTTTATCAATTTTATCAAAATATTTAACAGCATTTTCTTTTTGGTCTAGTGACCAATAGTTTAATCCAAGGTAATAATAAACATTGTGCTCGTTTGCGTAATCTTCGTTCTGGGAGATTTCGGAAATAGTTTTGTTTAATATTTCAATACTGCTTTTAAACTTTTTTAAATGGTATAGATTAATTCCATAAACATAATCTAAATACGCTTGTTCTAATGCACGGTCTTCTTTACTAATGTCTGATAACTTCTTTCTCGCAACCGATATAAGCTCAATGCTGAATTCGTATTTATTAAGATAGCAGGCTGCTAAAGCTTCATATCGTGCAGAATTATGATAACCCATTATGTGGTTATAGTCTCTCGAATCTTCAAAGTAAACTCTGGCCATAGCAAAATAATTGAATGCTTCTTGATATTGCTGAAGATAAAAATATGTTAAGCCAATGTTATATAAGGTTTTATGATACTCGTAAGCGTATTTTATTTTGTCTATTGACTGTAATATGGAAAGCTCGTACTCTAAAGATTTTTTATAATTTTTTTGTATGTAGTAAATGGTTGACCTGGTTTGATTTGCCTTTATAATATTTAATGGGTTTTCATTTTTTTTTGCATAATGCATAAGGCTGTCAGCATAAATGTGCATTATTTCTGAATTTTTTTCATTGTAAACGTAAAGAAGGTAGGCATTAAACAAATGTTCTGGGTTATTAGCTCTCTTTGAATTTTCTAAATATTCTTTTAGTGATTTAGCATATAAATCTTTTTCATTTTTAGAAATTGAATTTACTTTTTCTAATAAAGTATTTAGTGTATTATCGGTGGGTTTATTTTGCCCTTTAGGTTGTGCCCAAGTAGTAATAGATAGTGTAAATAAGGAAAATAATAAAATAAATGGACGCATTAAGGATTAAATTAAGTGTGTTTTTTTAAAGGTACTTATTTTTATTTGAATAATAAAATATTGATATTCAGGGTTTTTGTTTTTTTTGCTTAGTAGTTTGATCAAACTACATAACAAGTTTTTGCAAAGTTAAACCCAACTGTATAAATTTGAGTACATACTTTTAAAAAATATTTCCTTTAATACTTTATAAAAGAAAAATCATGAAAAAAAATACATTTATTATCTATTTATTAGGTTTCAATTTTTTGTTTTTGTCTTGTACTTTTGATGAGTCGGATTATAAACCAGATACCGTTGAAAATAGTCAGACTGAAATCAATCTTTCGGGAAAACCGGCTCGTACAGATTTGGCTTTTATAACACAGCAACTCACATACAGTTATAAAGTTAATTTTAACGACAGTGGAATGTCTTTAGGTCAGAAGATCAATTTATTGGATTCCGCAGGTATGTCTGTTCCTTTATTTGTTGCATTAAGGCCTGTTAATTATACTTTACCCGAAGTTGTAGATGCTCAAATCTATCTGAACAATTATATTACTGCTTACACTAATTTGAATGTTTCTTTAAAAATGAAAGGTTATCTCAATAGCGTAATAGAAACAGATGTGTCAGATTATAATTTGATAATGCAAGCTTTAGAAATAGATTCATTGTTAACTATAAATGAAAAGGAAAGATTGCAGTTTATTGTAACTTACTTACAAGACACAGCTAATTCTGTATATGGAGGTCCTAAAGATGAGTCTTGGAAGAGGAGAAATATAGTGGCAGCAATACAAGGCTTTGAAACAAGCAATGCAAATGCAGTATTTAATGTCGCATTAGTAAGTATTGTACAATAAATGCTGTATATGCATTTATATTACGTTTCTATGTTTTGCAAAAATATATGAGAAGAAGAGAGAATAACACCTAATTTTATCCATCCCATACACAGTCTTTTTATTTGTGTATGGGTTATTATAAGTGAGTTTTAAACAGACTTAAAATAGATAGTATGCAAAATAGAATTCAATTTGACGGAAATGATAAAAGCGAATTTTAAATTTTATTGATAAATATTAAGATCCGTAGAACTTGCGATGAATTAAATACTATCTAGTCTTAAATTTCCTGAATTATATTACGTTAGTCATATCTTATGTTGATTACCCAACCACACGTGCGTTGTTAGTTTAACACGTGTGGTTTTTCTAATTAATTTATGCGAAACTAAAATGATATAAACTACTTAAATCATTTAGTTAAAACAATAATTACAAAGTAAACACTAAAGTAGTTGGTAAAATGGAACCAAACTTTTTATCAGAACCTAAGCACACTAAACTAAAATTAAACAATCAATAAACTATATTAATTATGAAGAAAGATTCCTTTCTACCCCTAATAAGGGGAATGGGCATCATACTGATGTTCCTGTGGTCTTTAGGATTAAAGGCCCAAAATTCAAATAATCCAGTACTTACCTGGAACCAGGAGGTGGGGTGTATAGAGTATGATGATAAAGGTGAACGAGGAGAAAAGGAAACCTATATCGATTTACTTGAAAATATTCAAGATGGTAGGTGTATCCGCTTTTGTGAAGAAAGTCTGGTAGAATATACATTTACTGCAAATAATGTTCAACACGTTAACTGGCAGGTAACTGGTGGTTTTTTGCAGCCGGGAAGTACTAATTCTAGTGCTGAAATTTTGTGGGGAGGTAGTGGTAACGGAAACCTTACATTAACAGTTACATATAATAATAATGCTGTTGAAGTATTAAGTGTTTGTGTAGAAAAAATAGTTAAGCCCAAAGCAGCTTTTATGATAGATGGTGTAGATCCTAAACAAAATAGGTTTTGTGTCGATACAGCTATATCTTTTGATAATCTATCCACACAAAACAATGGAACGGCAATTGTAAGTTACTTATGGGATTTTGGAGATGGAAATTTTTCAAATACATTTGAGCCAACCCATTCTTATGATAGTCCAGGAAACTACACAGTGGTTTTAACGGTGACAAATAGCTGTAATTGTAGCGATACCTATGAAATGAAACTAACTGTGACCGATGAAAAACCTGTTGAGATAACCTGTGCGAATGTTACTTGTGAAAAGAGTACGGAAACGTATAGTGTTAGTGATGAATGTGGTGGTGAATGGAAAGTAATCGGTGGTACCATTATTGCCAACAATGGTACGTCAATCGAAGTTGTTTGGGATCAGGTAGATCCTGCAGACGGCTTTGGATACGTAAGTTATCTGTCAAAATGTTCGTGCCCGTATTGGAACACAGTAAAAATTCCGGTAGTTTTAAGTAATGCAAAAATAAAGGGACCTGATGTTATCTGCCAAGGTAAACAAGGACGTTTTATACTCCCACAATGGCCAACCACAGATTTTGTATGGGCAATAAACGGTAACGAATATCATCCAATGCTTGTATTTACAGATCAGCGTAACGAAATAGTGGTTGATGGAGCTGCTCCAGGTAGTTACACACTTTCAGTAAAGTATCGTAATACGCTTATAAATGGCGGTAAATGTACGGGCGCTTCACAAATAAAATTCACGGTAGTCGAAAATGTAGAGATTGTAACAGATGATGCTTTAACGGTATGCTCTGGGACATCAAAAACATTTTCATCTCATAACGGAATGTCTGTAAGCTGGGAAGTAAGGTTGGGAGGAAATGTAGTGCATACTGCTTTTGGACCGTCTACTTTGTACACATTTAATACAGGTGGTGTTTATGTGGTAACCGCAAACAACAACGGTTGTATTAGCGATCCCGTTATAGTAGAAGTAATTGCGAAACCTGTAATTTCAGGAACTGTTTCCGGACCGCAAAAGGTTTGCTTAAATGTTCCATATACATATCAGATAAGCGAAAACGATCCTGGAGCTATTTACGTTTGGAGAATCTCGTCAGGCACTGGTGCTGTAGTAGGTAACAATGCCGGTACCCAGGCAGACTTTATATTTAACAGTCCAACAGCAACTATTAAGGTAGTGAAGCAGTTTGTTAAAAACGGTGTTGTTTGTGAGTCAGATCCTATATATTATAATATAAGTCAAATAGCAGTAAATCCAGTTATTGGAAATAACAGTGGTTTGTCTCAATTTTGTCCAAGCAGTTCTGCCACTTTTACAGCCAATCTGAATGGTGTTGATGTCGACCATATTGAATGGAAAATAGTGGGCGCCGGGGGAACTACCAATTTTGGTAGTATTATTAGCGGTGTAAATGACCTAACTGTTGAGGTTGGCTTTAACGAGATTAGCGGTGGTATTAGTACAGGTCAGTTACAGCTTTATGTAACCAAATGTTCAATTACAACAATGGTCTCATATCCAATACATTTAATTAATTTACCAACAATAACGCTTAGTACTGTTACAGGAATATGTCCAAGTAGTAGTTCTTTTCCAATTACGGTTACAACAAGTAATGGCTTACCGTCAACAGTTGAAGTAAGCTATAACGGTGGGCCTTTTATGGGTAGTTACTCTTTTACAAGTGGTTTACCGTTTCCGGTTAATAACGAATTTACAAATAACTCTGGGAACAATATTGCGCAAACATTGACAGTGAGGCTGGTAGGTATGTGCACATTTGCACCAACAGCAACACAAACGGTAACTATATATCCGTTAACACAAATAGATATAACCCCTGGTTACAATTATGTGGTTTGTCCTACAAACTATTCTGATATTACACTTTATGCTAATATTTCTACTGGGGTCACACCATCTGTAACGTACGCGTGGTACAAGCAGGGAAATGTAACACCTATACAGTCAGGACCAAGTAATCAATACACTATTTCTAATGTTACACAGGGTACTACACCGGGTGGAACATATTATGTGGTTGTTACAGACGATAATACTTGTGTGGTAACTTCACAAAGTATCGAAGTTATTGAGAATTGTGGTAATACTCCTGGTAATCCTTGTACCGGTACTATAGACCCTAATGCAGAAGTTGAAGCAGATTGGAGTTCTTGCGGACAAATAACAGCATCAGTGCTATCGCCAAATTATACTCCGGGATCAATTGTATGGATGGGTAGTCCGCACTTAACTTTAGACTCTTCAACACAAGGTTCGCCTAATGCTGTATTTACTACTAATGTACCTGGGGTGCATATCGTAAAGGCTTACATAACGTACGGAAACTGTACAATATTAAAAACAACAACGGTTACCAAACATTATGAGTCTAAGGTAAAAGCAGCTGTTACCTGTACCGGCAATGGTAATTATACCATAAAATTGTTAAACAATTCAACAATATTCGGTATCGATTTTGATGATTTGGATTTTGAATTTTTTGGACCGGGTGTTACATCATCACCAATTGATGATACTTATACGATTAATGGAGTACTACCGGGTACTTATACTTATACGATGACGGTAAGTTCTTCAGGAAACCCTGTTTGTACATCAGTACCTATAACTATTACTATAGATCCAAATCCTGTGACAAGTTTTAGTGTGCTAAGTCCAACGTGTTCCGAAAATCCTGTTACATTAAGTATACCGGGTGGAATTATGCAGCCTGGTTATGAATACCGCTGGATATTTAATGGAACTTCTTATGTGGCAAGTAATGTTAATACAAATGTTAATTTTGATTTACCTCCAAATGTAGCTACAGATGATTTTCCTATTACTTTGCAAATTACAAACCAATACGGCTGTGTGTTTACTTCATCTCCGGTCACGGTCACGGTTAATCAGGCAGTCTTTAATGGAGTATTGGATCCGGCTATTGGAGATTTTTGTCAAGGTAATGTACCAACTCTGAATTTTATACCTTCAGGTACTCCTCCATCTAATATTATCTGGATGAGCGGTAATGTACAGGTAGGAACTGGATTAACATATCTACCAACTCAAAGCGGAAGCTACTGGCCGGTATTGATAGATGCTAATAATTGTAAGAATTACGATATGTCATTAACTCCTGCAATCATAAAAGTTCGTAAACCTCCTTTCGCAGGTATTAATGGTAATACAAGTGTATGTTATGGAGAAAGTACAATACTTACGGGTATTTATACAGATGCTAATGTACAACATCGTTGGTCTGGACCATCATTACCTTTTGGTTTTGACAACTGGGTAACAGGTACTAATAATATTACGCTAAACTTAGGTGGTATGACACCTGGAAGCTATAACTATAGTTTTGAAACACGTGATCCGCTAGATACAACTTGTGTAAACAGTTTTACGGTAACTGTTGTAGTTCATCCTCAGGTGAATACACCGGTAATAACTTATAGTATAGATAATTGCCAGCCTTATACCTTAAAACTTACAGCGACAGGTCCTGGCACAGGAATGTACAATTGGAGTAACGGTATGACAGGACAGACTATTTATGTAACTCAAGGAGGAGCTTACAGTGTTACCTATACTGCACCTACTGGTTGTACCGCAACTGGTTACATACAGGCACCACACAACCCTGAACGTTCATTGTGGATCGTACCGGCAGGCTGCTACACTATGTGCTTGAATAAAGGAGAATATCTACTTGGACCTTTAGGTATTTACCAAGGATATGAATGGACAATAAATGGAGGAACTTCTCAATCTGGAAGTAATACCTTTATACCTGATCAACCTGTTACAATGGCAGGTTATTATCAACTGGATATTACTCAGCAGGGATGTACATTTAGTAGCACAACTCCTCACATTACAGCTGGTAAAGATTGCAATACAAAACCATGCAAAATAGAAGGTGGTATACGTAGTATCAAACCTCTTAAAGGAGGCGTTTATGAATTGTCTATATATTTAAATAACCCTTACAGTTTCCCTATTACGGTAAACTTGAGTAGTCAGAATGGATACGGAACTTATTCACCGGCAACTGTTACTCTTAACCCAGGGGTAAATACAATATTTCCTTTTTATTTTTACACGAACAGTTCGTATTATCAAGGTGCCGCAGATGGACTGGTTATACAAATGCCTGACTGTGTATCTGTGATCAAGTTACAGTTTCCAAAGGAACTATACCCTAAAGCTGCAACTGAGATTACTGAACCGCAGTTGGTTTTGTCTCCCAATCCGGCGTATGAAACTACAACAGCACACTACAATGTGGGTACCGAATACCAGAATGCACAAAGTATTTCAGTGTATGATGTATTAGGTGTTCAGCGAGCTAAACAAGTTGTAACCGATAGCAAAGGTGAAGTTATAATTAACGTAAGCCATTTGACTCCTGGTACGTACATAGTAAATTTGGAAGCCGATGGTAAACCTTTAGTACAGCAAAAATTAATTAAAAAATAAATTATTTAATCTAACGGCGTTAAAAATATAGACTTTAACGCCGTTTTATTTTTAGAGCAAATAGTTGGTAATTTCCTTTTTTACCTTGTAAATGAAACAATCTTTAAAAATATGTCAAGATAAGTGAGTGAAATTATAGAACATCTCACATAATATAACAGTATATTAAATACTTAAATTAAGCTTTTGCAACGAATTTAAAGACTGATTTATAAATTTGAAAAGATATGATATGAAAAATAAAGTACACAAAACGATTTGTAATGCTATATCGGCGATTCAAATAAATAGAGAACTTGATAATTCACTATACGCTTCAAAAATTATTTTATTCTCAGTTCTCAGTTTTCTGTTTTCTATTCCTGCTGTAAGCCAAAATTACAACTGGAATTGGGCGTTAAGTGGTGGTGGTGTGCAAGGGGCAGAAAATATATATGATGTAAAAGTAGGCAGTGACAATAATTATTATTTTATAGGAAGTATGTACGGAACAATTGGTACACAGTTGGCGGCAGTTGCAATTAACACTAATAATAGCTCATTAGGAGGTAATGATATTTTTTTATTTTCTACAACCTGCGATGGTAAAGTGCGGTGGAGTCAGGCAATTGGAGGTAGTTCTGGAGATTTTGCATACAACCTTGAGTTGGATAGTGATGATAATGTATATATTGGGGCTCATGTTAATGCCGTAAGCAGCACTGTTTTTTTTAGTCATGATCCTGATCCCAATCATTCTATAGCCCCACTTCCTAATCAACAAGCATACAACCGTATCTATTTAGTGAAATATAATAGTGACGGTAAATATCAGGGGAGAAAAGCTTTGCAAGGAAGTATTGGTTCAGTAATAGATAGTGAAGCAAAGATATCCGATATAGTAATGAAAAATGATACATTGCATTTTATGGTAGGTTTAGTAAAAGGTACGCATTTGGATGGAAATGTTACAGTGCCTGCCCAGTACGATTATAATTCAGATAATATGACTTACAGCAGACAGTTTCGTTTGGTAAAATATGATACAGATTTAAATTATATTAGTAGTACTGTATTACCCATATCGGCAGATAGTTTTTTTCCACCGGGAAAACCAACACGTTTCGCTTATAACGAAATATTAAATCATTATTATATAGCTAATAGCAGAGAGGAAGGATCAAATCTTGCTCCTTTTACGTACGATTCAAAAACGGTTGTAAACCGTTCCTACATAATTGCTTTTAATGGAGCAGATGGTAGTTTGGAATGGCTTAGAGAGATTTATTCAAATGCAAGCGGAGGTAATATATCGCCTAACCGTATTAATTCAATAAAAGTTGATGCCAATTCAGATGTTTACATTGCAGGTTGTGTAAGGAAAAATCCGAACGAGACAAACCTAAAAATATATGATCCTACAGACGCATCTGTTCAGCCCTACTTCTTTACGCCTGGAGCAGATTACGGAACCTTACCCATATTAATAAAGTTTAATAGTACCGGCAACGTACAATGGCTAAAGACAACAAAAACTTATAATTCCAATGCATTGGTTCCGGGACCAAGATATGGTGAAGGCATAACGATTAGGGGTAATGAAGTTGTTTTAGGTGCGCAGGGAGCTAATGAGTTTTGGGATAATTTTCAAATACAGCGTCCTGTATCTCATCAGCCTGATCCTGTGTTGATCCGTTTTAACAAACAAACGGGATCTGTAATTGGAATACATGAAATAGGGGGTAGTTTAACTGAAAATCAAAGATTGACGGTAGTGACTGTAGATAATGATGGAAACTATGTAACAGGTGGTGTTTTTATGGGTAGTTTGTTTACAAATAACGGAAGCAGTATGTCTGTATTAAATAGTGTAGGTGATGCAGATTTCTTTGTAGCCAAACTTGCAGCCAGTGTTTGCGGTACTGCAGTAAGCACCGATAAGTTTAACAAGCTAAATGTTAACGTGTACCCTAACCCAACCAATGATATCGTAAACATAGAAACACAGGAAACCCTGTATAACTATGAGGTGTACAACGTGTTAGGACAGCAAACACAAAAAGGGATGTTTAACAGCAACAACCAGATAAACCTATACGATGCAACAGCAGGTACATACTTTATAAAAATAACTACCACACAAGGCAGTACAGCCACGGTAAAAGTAATTAAAAAGTAGTTTTTTTATAGTCTAAAGTCTAATGTCCAAAGTTATAACGTAATATTGCGGGCATTAGCTTTTATTTTCATAAAACTGCTTATTCCCTCCTTGAGGAGGGTTAGGGAGGTGAACAATCCAATACCAAATAAAATACAAAATTTGTTACTCCGCAGGAGTCTCTAAACAAATCAACAATTAAACAAATCATCGATTCAACATAACTTGTCTCGAGCTAATCGGGATCAACAAAATATACAACTATGAAAAATAAACCACACACACCAATTTGTCATCCCGAACAAATTACTAAACTTTGGTACCTGAGCCTGAGGTTACTGAGCATTCTAAAATAAAAACAAGTAATCAAACAATTAATTTTACAAACTGTACATGATTTAAATTACGGTGTCGCCCAGATGCAGCAACTTGGCAGGTACAACCGGTAACTACTCACGCTGCTTTAATGTTGAGCCCCGGCAACCGAAATTGTAGTAGCTTGGTTTAACGTACGTTTTTGAACAAACAATATTGAGAGGGGAAATCTCGTCTTGCGTACACAATTAAAAAGGTTAAACCTTTAGAATCATCTGCATTATCAAAGAGTAATTTTCGCTTTAAAAGATTAAAAAACAGTTGCTAAACTAATTGAAAGAATTAATGAAACTAAAAATATTTATTAGCCTAAAATGGATAATCATCTTTATACATGTTGGCTATTCGTTCCAAATGTTCAACAAAATGTTTCGATATGTGCTCGTCGTCGGCTACAAAAAAGAGAAATACAAAAGTGTTTCTCTTTTTATTTTATATATCAAATATATACTTTTATTCTCGGCTTGTTCTTGAATCTCTAATAGGTAAACCAAATAGTTCAACTGCTCAAAATCCAAGTCCGTCCGAACATCCAAAAACTTCAAAAGAAGTGCTGCCGAGAATTTATCTTACACTAAGAAGGGTTAGGCGATAAACCAACGTCATCATCTGTCAGCCAATTGCTGATTAAATTCGTAAATTTGAAACAGATACATTAAAATAGATTACACGGATCATAACAAATGAAGAAGATGGAATATGCGGTGGTGGATATTGAAACTACAGGAGGAAATGCAGGAGGAAGCCGTATTACCGAAATTGCTGTGCTTATACATCATGGAAAGGAGGTGATCGAACGTTGGGAAACCCTTGTAAATCCGCAACAACATATACCGCTTTACATTACTACACTTACGGGTATAAGCAATGAAATGGTTGCAGAAGCACCCTTGTTTCAAGACATCGCTAAAGAACTGTTAAACCTGCTGTCTAACCGTATTTTTGTGGCGCATAACGTTAATTTCGATTATTCATTTGTACGTCACCAGTTGGAAGAGGCAGGATATAAATGGACTGCACCTAAATTGTGTACGGTGCGTGCCGCACGTAAAATAATCCCCGGACTTCCATCGTACAGTTTGGGTAACCTTTGTCGGTCTCTGGATATATCATTGGGAAACCGACACCGTGCCGGCGGTGACGCAGATGCTACGGCTGTACTTTTGTCAATGCTTATACAGAAAGATTCCAACGGGGAAATTCAGAAAATGATTAAAAAAACAGCACCGGATCAGCGGCTGCCACCAAACCTGCCTCCTGCAGATTTTGAATGCCTGCCAGAGAAACCAGGGGTGTACTATTTTTATAATGCTCAGAAAAAGGTAGTATACGTGGGCAAGGCGGTCAACCTTAAAAAAAGGGTAGCTTCTCATTTTTCCGGGCATAAGATCACGCCGCAAAGACAACATTTTTTGCGGGACATCCATGGTATTTCCTTTGAAGAATGTGCTACCGAGCTCATGGCATTGCTTTTGGAATGCACAGAAATCAAAAAGCTGTGGCCTGTTTATAACACCGCACTTAAAAGGTTCGAACCAAAATACGGACTTTACGAATATACCGCACGTAACGGTTACAGGTACCTTGCAGTTGGTAAGGTGAGTAAACTTACGCCATGTATAGAAGTTTTTGGTACTGTAAACGAAGGCATCAGCCTCCTACGCAGCCTGCAGGAAAAATTTGCTTTAGACTACCGTTTTTGTAAATACGCTGTAAACATTGAAAGTGAAAGTATGGTTGCTAATGATATGTCTGATTTACCATTGGTAGAACATCACAACCAGTTGGTACAGCAGGCAGTAAATTTTGTAAAGGAACTAAAACCGAGTTATTATATTTTGGATAAGGGCAGGACTACAAACGAACGCAGCTGTATATGGGTTCAGGATGGGCATTTTTACGGCATGGGTTATATTTCCAATGAGGAAGTTGTTACAGATGCTGATCAGTTTAAAGATTTCATTACTCGTTATAAAAGCAGCACCTACATTATGCAGCTCATTTCTGCGTATGCGGTTAAGCATCCTCATAAAGTTGCGGTAGTAGGCTAAACGGAAGTGAAGAACCTTCTATACAATAAGTTCTTTTTTAAGTTAATCAATCAAATGTCTTTTAAATTTAAAAAAAGCAGCGACATTTTAGTGAAATAATCATTAAAACATCGCCTCTTGTGAATAGTGTTTTATAAATTTAAAAGCTCTTGTTCTATTGATTGTAACTGACTTTCGATAGCAACTTTATGATCACAAAAATAAATAGTATCGTTTTTAAAAAGATCTTTATAATAAGTGATTCCATCTAACAAATTTTGACGGATTTTCTGCTGCTTTTTTATTTTAAGATCAGATTGTTCCGCTTCGGCAATTTTTTGCTCTTTTTTGTAATGATCCAGATACATTTTTAATTCCTTAATAAAGACATGTGGTCGATTTTCAACTTCAATTATATTTTCCCGACCATAAATATGATTTACCATTTGTTTTAACGACGCTTCTTTGGTAAAATAAGCAATATTTGGTCCGGGACAAATTACAACACCTTGCTGTTCGCCTTTTACAGGCAGCTTATGATCCATTAAAGCAGCATTCGCCAAACCAATACACAAACAGGCTTTTTCGGTAATTTCTGTAAAATGTTCCTGATAATCTTCTGTACTTAAATTCATATCCGACAATTCTGCTATTGCTTTCTGCTGATATTTTCGCGATGCAGTGCAGAGACCTTCGTCTGAATATTTTTTGTTTAATGCCAGATATTTTCGCGGACACGAACTTCCTTCCTTATTATTTGCGATTCGTTCTTGTTTAATAAATTCGTTGGTAGTGCCTTTTATATTGTTAAACGGAATGCCCAAAGGCGAAATAGTGCTCAAATACAAATCGTCTTCTTTAGCCGATGCTAACAGATTTCTGGTGGCTTCGTCTGTAGAAGTTGCTTCGGGAACCAATAAAAAGGGCGATCCCCATCCAACGGCATCTAACTGATAATGCGCTAAAAGAAAATCGTGTTCTAAAGCTGTACCAACACCGCCTTGCGCAGTAATTTTAATATTTAAAGGTTGTTGTGGAACGTGTTTTCCTTTTTGATCTAAAGTCTTGCAGAAAAGTTCGTGCATAGAAACTGAAAGTTCTTCGCGTTTCTGTTTGAATTCTTCTAAAATAGTTCCCATTAAAAAACCATCGGTTGCAAAAGCGTGTCCGCCACAGTTAAGTCCTGATTCTATGCGATATTCCGAAACCCATAAGCCTTTTTTTGCCAAAAAACTGCCTTGTATAAATGCAGAACGGTAATCGCTCACTTTTAATATGATTTTTTTCTGAAGCTGATTTTGTTCATCAGGATAAAAAGCATCAAAACTTTCAAAATAGCCAAACAATTTCGGATTCATTCCTGCCGACAAAACTACCGAAGCATTAACTGTACTTTCGGCAAAACCGCGCAGGGCAGAATGTGCATCATTATAAATTGCCGCACGGGGTTCTCTGTTTTCGTACGTTTCGCGATCTACTTTGGTCATAATATTAACGTCGACAGATCCGGGTGTAAGGTGCTGGTCTAAAAAATTTTTAAGTTTTGTAATCGGCTCGCTGCCTTCCAAATGCTTTTGCAGATTTTCTCTGATGTCCGATGCACTCGGTAAAAGATCCATATAATTCTGTAAGGCTTCTTTGTTTCGAATTAATTGATCTTTTAAATGTTCAAATTTCTGTTTAACAATGGTATCCAGCGTATTCAGGTACGAAGTTATTCTCTGTGCTCTAAAATCGTCTGCCTTTTTGCTGATTTCCTTGTAAGGAAGCTGGAATTTTTTTGTGTACAAACGGTTCATTTGCTCAATAAGTTCGTCATCCATCACAGAAATTACAGACGAAATCCCGTAATGTGCCACGCGAATCGGCGTATCAATTGTATAAGCAAGACCCATCACGGGAATGTGAAAGGTATGTATGTTGGGAATTTTCATGAAAATGATTTTTATGTTGCGAAGATTTTGATAAAAAATAGTTTTTTTACTGATAAAAATCATTGTAAATACAATATCATAGTTGCGATTTGATCTTTTAACAGCTTTAAAGACATAAGTAAAATGCCTTATTATTTAGTAGGATTGATTAATTCTAAATTCCAGTAAATGGAATATTTGTAAGAGTATCTGTAAAAATAGTGAAATAGTATAAATTCAAGTTGTACCTTTGATTTTTGCAAATATTATGAATTCAGTTACAATTAAAGATTTTTATCAGGATATTCTGGGGGAAAGTTGTCCCGACATTGATTTGTTTCTCACGGAAAATATTAATAAAGACATTGGACATTTTAATGTTTTTGATATCTCTAAAATTTTCAGAGAAAGCAAGTCTAAGCCTGAAATGCCTTACAACAGACGAACTTATTATAAGATCAGTTTGATTAAAGGTCGAAATAAAGTTGAGTATGCCGGTAAAACAATAGAGATAAAAGATTGCGCAATTCTTTTTGCATCGCCTAAAGTACCTTATAATTACAAAGGCTTGTGCGTTAATCAGTCAGGTCATTTTTGTGTTTTTACAAAAGATTTTTTACCGTCTAACAAAATTGGAACAGAAATAGATATTCTTCCGGTTTTCTCACCACAGAGCGATTTTGTATTTCAAATTTCTACCGAACAGTTTCTTCAGTTTGAAACAATATTTCTGAAAATGCACCAAGAAATTAATTCGGATTACCTGTATAAATACGATCTGTTGAGAAATTATGTAATGGAATTGATTCATTCCGGGCAAAAACTAAAACCGATTCTTCCTTCAGAAAACAACAAAACCGCAGGTTCGCGAACAACAAGCTTATTTATCGAACTTTTGGAAAGACAGTTTCCTATTGAAAATATAAGTCAACTGTTAAAACTGAAAACTCCGGCAGATTTTGCAGGAATTTTGGGCGTTCACGTCAATCATTTAAACAGAGTTTTAAAAGAAACAACCGGCAAGACGACAGGAGAAATCATCGGAAGCAGGATATTTCAAGAGGCAAAATTATTACTGTCGCAAACGCAATGGAATATTTCTGAAATCGCTTTTACATTAGGTTTCGAAGAAGTTGCTCATTTTTCTAATTTTTTCAAGAAGCACAGCCAGCAGTCGCCTCAACATTTCAGGGAATTAGCTGTTGTTTGATTTTTACAAAATTTGATTTGATTTATGCAAATGCTTTAGTACACAATTTTTTGAACTTTGTATTGTTAATTAAAAGAATTAAAAATGGCACACAATCAAAGTAAAATAGTTTTAGTAACAGGCGGAAGCCGCGGTTTAGGTAAAGATTCAGCGTTACAGTTGGCGAGAAAAGGGTTTGATTTGATTATCACTTATCAAACCAAAAAAGAATCGGCTGATGAGGTGGTGAAAGAAATTGAAAACATCGGGCAAAAAGCGTTTGCATTGCCTTTGGATATTTCTTCAACTGCAGGTTTTGATCAGTTCGTTACACAGGTACAAAATATTTTGGATACGCAGTTTGCTTCTGCAAAGTTAGACGCATTAGTCAATAACGCCGGAATCGGAATCAATGAAAGTTTCGAAACAACTTCCGAAGAAACCTTGGATGCAATGACGAACATTCACTTTAAAGGACCGTATTTTCTTACGCAAAAATTATTACCATTATTAAATGACGGCAGCAGTATTGTAAACACTTCTTCAGGGTTAGCTAGATTTTCGTTCGCAGGATATTCGGCTTACGGTGCAATGAAAGCGGCGATAGATGCGTTGTCAAGATATCAGGCTGTAGAATTGGGAAGCAGAAAAATAAGGGTAAATTCTATTGCGCCGGGCGCAATTGAAACAGATTTTGGTGGCGGCGCCGTTCGTGATAATGCACAGTACAATCAGCTGGTTTCTTCGCAGACTGCTTTGGGAAGGGTTGGCTTGCCGGATGATATCGGAAGCGTAGTTACATTTCTTTGTTCCGATGATTCTAAATGGATTAACGGTCAGCGGATCGAAGTTTCCGGAGGATTCAGAGCTTAAATCAATTTCTGTAAATATAGAAACCCAGCCTGTGGTTCTAAAAATATACTTTCATTCCGGTTTGTTCCGGAATCTTAAAATGCAAAAAACTAATTGTTTTACCACGCTACGGGCTATGAGCTTCGGTTCCTCAGCATACTAAGATAAAGGAAAGAAATCAAAAAACCGTTTGGAACATATCCAAACGGTTTTTCTTGTATTCATTTGTTTGTTGTACTATATTGCGATCTGCTTAGTTTACGGGCAAGACATAAAAAAGATCCTCCGCACAAATTAAATATCTCACCTTTCAATTCAATGAGTTAAACCCCATTCGCGGAGGATCAGTATGTTGTTACTGCAATAGGGTTTTGGATAAAAAGGTGAGATAGTAAAAATAGTCCAATAATTATTGTGTACAAATTAAAATAAGATTAGAATCTGCAAGGTGATGCCCCACTTACACAGCATTTATACTGTTTGATACCTTAATTCGAAAAGCCCATTATTTCTTTATGATCTTATCGTAACTCAGGTTTCCGTTGGTTAGCTCGTATTCAATTATATACGTACCTTTTTGTAATATGGAAACATCGGTGCTGCTCTTACCTTCGGTTACTGCCGTTTTAACCAATCTACCCGAGGTGTCGTAAAATGAAACCTTTTTAATTTGCTGGCTGTTGCCCAAATGCAGTACATCTGTAACGGGATTTGGGTAGATGCTGATTTTTTGTTGCTCGAAATCTTCGTTCGAAAGTGCCGCTGTCATTACAAGCGTACTGTATCCACGGCTTGTTCCGTGATTAGCTAAACTAAGCCCCGTTCCCCTTGCGTAGCTTATAGGAATGTTGCCCGCTGCATTTGCAATGGTATAGTCGCCTGAGCCGCCTGCAAGCGTTCGGGTTGCAATTAATGTTCTGATACCCGATGCTACGGTGTTGCTAACAACCGTCCAGTTTTGTGCCGTGTCTGCAACAGGGTTCGATCCAACACCGGTAAAGGTATAGTCTAATGTGTTTTGCGAATTGTAGATAAATCCGTCTGAACCGTTCGCCATGCCTGCACTGCCAAAACCAATTCCAAGGTACGAATTGCTGTTTCCTGTAAGGGTAATGGTTGCTGTTGTGGCGTTGGTATCCAGTTTTACAATCATTCCGGTACTGCCTAAGCTGACATTACCCGATGTAAATTGTGCATTTGCTGCCAAAAGGGTTAAAAATGCGGTTAAAGTAAAAATTCTTCTCATTTATTATTTTTTAAGAGGTTGATTATTGTGTGATTATTGCTTTCAACAGCATATTCAAAAACTGTTTTGTGCTGGTTGTCTTTTATCGTTACATCAGCCTTATGGTCTAAAAGGAGGCCTACCAGTTCTTCATTACCACTTTTAACCGCTAAAAACAGGGGTGTTTCACCATTTTGATCTGCCAGGTTAGCGTTAGCGCCCTTTTCCAGAAGTTTTAATGTTAGGTCTTTGTTGTAATGAACCGTCATGGTTGCCAAAGCGGTTCCCTGTGAACTTACATGGTTTATATTGTCTGCATGATCGATCAGGTACATGGCAACAGGAATGTTACCTCGGTAGCAGGCAAGGATTAGCGCAGTATATCCACGCGAATCGATTTCATTGATTGCCTTGGGATCTTTCTCTGTCAATGTGTTTAATTCTGTAATTGATCCGCTTCGTGCGATATCAAAAATGTTTTTACCGCTGTTTTGTGCATAACCTGACAGGTAACCGGCAGCAAGCAGCAGCAAGGTGTAAAATGTACTTCTCATGATCTTACTGCTTTACAAGTGTAAAATTGTAGGTTACATCTACTTCTTCTGCGATCTTTTTGGTCATCATCTTTGGAATGGTAACTTTGTAATCTGCCGGACGCGCTTTGAATGAACCCGTTATAATTGTCTTTCCGTCTTTTAATGACACCGTAGCAACCGATTTTACTGCCTTGTCTGTTCCATGAAAGTTCAGCGTGCCTTCTATGGTATATTTTTTAGGTGCAGAAGACAGATCACCGAGTTTAAAATTAAGTATCTTTCCTTTGAAGGTAGTTTTTGGGTACTTTGCGGTTTCTGCATAACTTTCGTTAAAATGTTCCTCCATAAGTTTTACGGTAAACTTAAAGTTGCTTACAGAAGATACCGATGCGATAGACCCTGTGGCAGCATCAAGTACCGTAACGTTATTGCTGTCTTTGGCATTAACATCTTCAAAAAGCGGTACCGATGCTTCAAACGCAAGTTTTCCGCTTTTGGTACTGTACTTCTGTGCGAACATAAATTGTGTACATAGGGCGGCTGTTAGTAAGAATAGTATTTTTTTCATGATTTAATTTTGTAATAGTCCGTCTTCTTTCCATTTTACAATTACGCTGATGTCTGCTGCAGACATGCTTCCGCCCTGAGGCATGCGCAACGGATTTCCTGCCGGTAGCTGGATACGTTCGATAATCCCGTTAATTGATCCGCCAACCTGCTGGTAGTTGTTTAAGGGGCGCGAAGATGCCGATCCGCCCGCAGTGTGGCACATGGTGCATTTTGCCTCCATAATGGGCTTGACGTGTTGGGTATAGGTGATTTTTTCTGTAGGGATTTCGTTGTTCGACACTTCGTCATAAGTGGAACTTTCACATGATACCATTGCAATACCAAATACAACTGCTGTAAATAAATTCTTTTTCATACTAAAAAACTCTATAAAGGTTAAAACCGAAATAAATATTTCCTTTGCCCCAATCGCCGGCGGCATTGGTAAGGTAGCCAATATCTGAATTGACTTGTGAGTTTGAAAAAAGCAGCTGGAACACGTGCCCGCCGGTTTCAATGTCTACACCCAGCGATAATGGGTTTTTATAAACGTCTGATTCGGCGAAATTAACGAAGTACTCTGCATTTATTGAAACTCGTTTTGAAATTTTGTATCTGCCGCCAAAACCTGCTAACAGCTGTTCTTTTTCGTCGGTGTTGGGTGCGTACAGATTTTTATGTATGTACGATGGTGATAACTGTAATGAAAAGCTTTCACTGAACCTTCTTGAAATTAGCAGTTGGGAAAGGTAAGACAAACGGTTGCTGAATTCCAGTTTTGGAAAATCGTCTTTATCTAATTCAGAATTCAGTGCTATGGTATGGTAACCTACTACTTCTACGGGAAATTCATCGGATTGTTTGATAATGCGGTATTTAATTCCACCTTCGTACGTTTTCATAAATGTTTCTCTTGATAAGCTTAATGACAGGTTATCAGTTAAACCGTATATGAAACCAATTTTTGTAGCGGCATCGTCTAGTCCGAAAAAGTTTTCAAACCCTTCACTGACATCGCCGAAACGGTGGGCAACAACAAAATAAAGATCACCTTTTGAAGCGAGCTTGGTCGATTGTCCGGTAACGATCTGCAGACCTTTAAATGCAGGCGGTACAAAGTCGGAAGCAGTACTAAGGGTGTCAATTTGTTTTAAAAGATCGTCTTCCTGGGCAAACAGAGCGGATGACGTAAGCAGTAAAAGCGTGGCTAAACGTTTGATCATTTGTTGTTTTGTTAAGAAATTTTAACAAAAGTATGAACCACGTGAAATCTTGTTGGTGACTTATGTCACTTAGCGTATAATTTTTTTATTTCTTAAGCAGATCTATGCGCTAAAATCATCTTTAAAGCCGGTTTAGCAGTGATTTAGTTGCCTGCACTGAAATTAGTAGCGGTACTTTTCAATGACTTACTTTCTCTTTGTCTAAAAGTTCAATTCCGTACTTGTGCTGTACAACATATCCCTCATTTACAAGTTTTTTTAATACCCTGCTTACAACCTCGCGTACGGTTCCCAAACCAGCGGCTATTTCCTTGTGTGAAATTGTTACCGGATTGGTGCCGGTGAGTGCCACCTGCTTTTTAATGTAGTTGAATACCCTTATATCCAGCTTATGGTATACGGCATCATTCACCATATCCATTAGTGCCGTAAACCTTGCATCGTACTCTTCGTAAAATACGGTGTTTATTAAGGGATATTTTTTTACAAAACTTAGAAAATCAGGTACGGGAATTAGGGCAAATTCCGATGCTTCTTCTGCGTAGGCATAAATTCTGCTTATAGAATTCTGAAAGATAGATGCCACCGTCATTATACAGCTTTCACCGGGTTTTATGTAGTAATACAGCAGTTCACGACCGTCGTTCAAAGTATAAACCTTTACCGATCCGCTAAGCAGAATGGGAATGTTGTTGATACGCTGTCCCGGAACTATGATCTCGGTACGGGCTTTTACTTGAACAATAACTGCACATTTTTCTAGTTCCTCTAAAAAATCGGATCCCAGAAAAGCAAATTTTTCTGATAGCTTTTTATTGTTGTTCATTTTTAAATATGCATTAACTGACTAAAATTTTTGAGTTATTGTAATTCAAGCAGGTGGCAAATTTAGAATTATTCAATAAATAAGCAATGTTTTTTATTATTTTTTATCTAATAAGTATTGTTGTTGTTTATTATTAAACAATTCGATAGACAGGTGCCTAACGTTTATTAAGAACGCTATAAGAAAGTTGTTATCGTCATTTTACACCTTGAATACGTTACAGCACGACCGAAACATTGTTAATAACTTTAACTTTTATTTATAGGTGGAACGATTACGCGTTTTGGTTTTTTAGATAATTTTACCGGCAGAATGAAAACTGGATTTCTAAAATACTGCCTGTCTGTAGCTGCATTGCTTTTTGTGGCATTCACCTGCTTTCCAAACAACGCGCAACAGCTGCAGTTTGGTAGGGAAAACGCACAGGCAGAGTCGGCATATCTTCATCTAGACAAAAACGTTGGTTCGCAACTTGTTCTAAAAAAGGTTAAGGAAAGTAGTTTTCATAAACAAAATCTTCAGCGCACCTTTGTAAGTCATTCCAAAGGAAGTTGTCCTGAAACACAGTTCGAGGCTGAAAATACGCTGACTCTTAAAAAGCCAAAAGCACTTTTTAAATTTGAAGTACTTCGCTTTTTACAACTTTTGTCGGGTAAAGACCTTAATGAACACCAAACTGTTCGTTTTAAATATTTTCGTTTCAATTCTTTTCTGCACAATGATCTGTACATACGTCTGCAGGTCATGCGACTGTGATTTTTAATGATTTTTTGAATTTTGTAGGCTCACCGTTCGTCAATTACTGACAGAATGCAGGCTTGCACGTATTTATTTGAATTTTCAAGATCATTAAAATTAACAAACATGATAAAAAAAGGTCTTATGTTGGTAAGCTTCTGCATAGCTTTACTGCATATTGGTTGCCAGTCTCATAAAGAAGAAAAACACGAAAAAACAATACTTTCCATAACAACTCCGCTGGTAAAGGATACCATAATATTAAAAGATTATGTGGCGCAGATTAAATCTGTAAACCATATCGAGATCCGCGCACAGGAAAAAGGATATCTGCAAAAAATTTATGTAGATGAAGGTCAATTCGTAAAAAAAGGACAATTGCTGTTTAAGATTATGCCAAATCTCTATGAAGCCGATGTAAATCGCGCAAAAGCAGAGGCTGATTATGCACAGATTGAGTATAAAAACACTAAACAGCTTTACGATAATAATGTGGTTGCTTCTAATGAACTTGCAATGGCAAAGGCTCGATACAGTAAGGCTACTGCAGAAGTTGCTGCAATGAAAACCCATTTACAGTTTACCGAAATCAGAGCACCTTTCGATGGAATAATCGATCGATTCCATGTACGCGTGGGTAGCTTGATTACCGAAGGAGATCTTTTGACCGAACTGGCTGATAACAGTAAGATGTGGGTTTACTTCAACGTTCCTGAAGCCGAGTACCTTGACCAAATGAGTGAAAAACCGAAAGACGGCTTACTACACGTGGGGTTAAAGATGGCAAACGGAAAGATGTTTGACAACGAAGGAGTTGTAGAAACAATTGAAGCTGATTTTGACAATGAAACGGGTAATATTGCCTACCGTGCAACCTTTCCAAACCCAAAAAATCTGCTGCGTTTTGGGCAAACAGGAAATGTGGTAATCACTACGCCTTATAAAAATGCACTGCTTATCCCGCAGAAAGCAACATTTGAAGTTTTAGATAAAAAATATGTATTTGTGATTACTAAAGATCATACAGTTAAGGCACGCGAAATTAAAATTGCAGCCGAAATTCCTCATGTGTATGTGGTGCAGTCGGGTCTTCAAAAAAACGATCAGATTCTCTTGGAAGGACTTCGTCTGGTAAAGGAAAACGATAAAATCACAACTAAATTCATCACTCCGCAAAAAGCATTGTCTAGTTTGGAACTTTATGCAGAGTAATTAAAATACTACAACATGTTTAAAAAAATGATACACAGACCGGTATTTGCAATTGTAATATCGGTCATAATTCTCTTTGTGGGGTCGTTAGCAATTAAGCAACTGCCAACCTCACAATTCCCTCAAATTGCACCAACAACAGTAAGTGTTTTTATTGCTTATCCTGGTGCAAGTGCCGACGTTTTGGTGAAATCATCGCTGATTACCTTAGAAAATGCCATTAACGGTGTTCAAGGAATGCGCTATATATCTACCGATGCAACCAGTGCCGGCGAAGCTACTTTAAATGTTGTTTTTGATCCCGGAACCGACCCTAACGAAGCCGTTGTATTGGTAAAAACAAGGGTAGATCAGGTAATGCCGTTGCTGCCCGAATTGGTTCAGAAAGAAGGGGTTATTGTTACACCCATTCAGCCAAGTATGCTTATGTATGTGAATTTGTACAGCAAAAATAAAAGTATGGATGAAAAATTTCTGTACAATTATGCTACCGTAAACATCATTCCCGAAATTAACAGGGTAAAGGGTATTGCAAAAGCGCAGATTTTAGGAAGCCGCCGTTATGCAATGCGTATTTGGTTGAATCCGGAACGTATGCGAGCTTATAATGTTTCGGTTGATGAAGTTATGGAAGCAATTGGCGAGCAGAGTATCATTGGTCGTCCGGGAAGGATCGGACAGAGTTCGGGTATTGCAGCACAGTCATTGGAATACGTTCTTACTTACAAAGGACAATACAACAAACCTGAAGAATATGAAGGAATTATTATTCGTGCAAATTCGCAAGGGGAAAATATCAAACTGAAAGATATTGCCAAGGTTGAATTAGGTAGTGAGTTTTTTGATATCTATTCAAATTTGGATGGAGATCCTTCGGCATCAATCATGTTGAAACAGAACTACGGCAGTAATGCCAACGAAGTAATCGAACAAGTGAAGTTGAAACTGGAAGAAATGAAACAGAACTTTCCTCCGGGTGTAGATTACAAAATTAGTTACGACGTTTCACAGTTTTTGGATGCTTCTATTGAACAGGTATTACACACTTTGCGCGATGCCTTTATATTGGTAGCTGTGGTAGTATTCATTTTCTTGGGCGACTGGCGATCTACCGTGATTCCTATCATTGCGGTGCCTGTATCATTGATCGGAGCCTTTTTTGTAATGCAGATTTTTGGACTATCAATCAACTTGGTGACTTTATTTGCTCTGGTATTGGCAATTGGTATCGTTGTCGATGATGCTATTGTCGTCGTTGAGGCGGTTCATGCAAAAATGGAAGAAAAACACATATCGCCCTACAAAGCTGTAAAAGAGGTTATGGGCGAAATTAGCGGTGCCATTATAGCAATTACAATGGTAATGGTGTCGGTTTTCCTACCAATCTCGTTTATGACCGGTCCAGTGGGTACGTTCTACCGTCAGTTTTCTATAACCATGGCGAGTGCTATTGTTATTTCTGCGGTAATTGCCTTAACGCTTACGCCGGTTTTGTGTGCCATATTGCTTAAAAATAACCACGGGAAACCTAAAAAAGTGAATCTGCTTACGCGGTTTATCGATGCTTTTAACCGCGGATTCGAAAAGCTTACGGGTAAATATGTAGGCATTTTAAAGAAAATCGTCAATAGAAAATCGGTTACTTGGACAATTTTACTTGTTTTTTGTGGGGGAATTTATGTCCAAAACTATTTTCTGCCCGGAGGATTTATTCCGAGTGAAGATCAGGGGACGATTTATGCGGTAATTCAAACACCACCAGGATCAACTTTAGAGCAGACCAATCAGGTAGCGCGTAATCTTCAAAAAATATGTAAGGAAGTCGATGGAGTGGAATCGGTTGCTTCTTTGGCAGGATACGAAATCATGACCGAAGGTCGAGGTTCTAACGCTGGAACATGTTTGATCAATTTAAAAAGCTGGGGCGATCGGGAGCATACTGTTACCGAAATTATGGAAGAACTGGAAGGCAAAACCAGAAACTTGGGGGCGGTGATTGAATTTTTTGAACCACCTGCAATTCCGGGATTTGGTTCTTCTGGTGGATTTTCTATGCGTTTGCTTGATCAGAATGCATCAACCGATTATCATGAGTTTGATAAAATCAACAAGGAATTCATGGCAAATTTGGGTAAACGTAAAGAACTTACAGGTGTATTTACCTTCTTTGCCGCTAATTATCCGCAGTACGAACTGGAGTTTGATAACAGTGCAGCCATGCAGAAAGGTGTATCAATAGGTAAGGCAATGGAGAATTTGAACATTTTGGTGGGAAGTACTTACGAACAGGGTTTTATCCGTTTTGGTCAGTTCTTTAAGGTGTACGTACAATCGTCTCCCGAATTCAGAAGTCTGCCTTCCGATATTTTAAATCTATATGTGAAAAATGATACTGGTGAAATGGTGCCTTATTCTTCTTTTATGAAACTGAAGAAAACTCAGGGGCCAAACGAAATTACCCGTTACAACATGTACAATTCGGCTTCTATCCGAGGACTTCCCGCTACTGGTTATACAACAGCTGATGCAATTGCGGCTATTAATGAAACGGCTGTAAAAACGCTGCCTCATGGTTACAAGATAGCTTGGGAAGGTCTTTCGTTTGATGAAGCACAGCGAGGAAATGAGGCTTTGTACGTTTTCGGAGTGGTTTTAATCTTTGTTTATCTGGTTCTCGCAGCACAATATGAAAGTTTTATACTGCCGCTTGCCGTTATTTTATCGCTGCCTGTTGGTGTTTTCGGATCGTTCTTTATGTTAAAAGCAATGGGACTTGCAAATGATATTTATGCACAAGTTGGGCTCATCATGCTTATTGGTCTGCTGGGTAAAAATGCCGTGCTTATCGTAGAATATGCTGTACAGAAAAGGCAGAGCGGAGCAACGATTTTAGATGCCGCTGTGGAAGCCGCTACTGTTCGTTTCCGTCCGATCCTTATGACCTCTTTTGCATTCATCGCCGGGTTGATTCCTTTGATTTTTGCACATGGAGCAGGGGCAATCGGTAATCATACCATCGGGGCATCGGCGCTGGGCGGTATGTTCTTTGGAACGGTGTTCGGTGTGCTGGTTATTCCGGGGCTTTATGTGATTTTCGCAAAATTGGCAGACGGTAGAAAGATGATTAAAAATGAAGATGAAACGCCTTTAACAAAAGATATTTATTAAAATGAATAAGAGAAAAATCTACAGATATGCAGTAACTGCCTTTGTACTTTTAAGCTTGGCAGCCTGCAAATCAATAAATATACAGGAAAAAACAGAAAACCGTTCGGTACCCGATGTTTTTTCGGTGGTTTCGAACGATAGTTTAAACTCGGGCAGAATTAATTGGAACGAGTATTTTAAGGATGCTAATTTGCAGAACCTGATTGAAACAGCTTTTAAGAATAATCAGGAATTGAATATTACTTTACAGGAAATTGAAATTTCCAAGAACGAAATCCGTGCACGAAAAGGAGAATACCTGCCTTCTGTTGGTTTAAAAGCTGGTGTCGGAGTTGAAAAGGCAGCCCGCTATACGAATATTGGCGCAATGGAAGCTACCACAGAAATAAAGCCGGGTAAGGAAATGCCCGAACCATTGGCAGATTTTGGTATTGGACTTTATGCCGATTGGGAAGCCGACATCTGGGGAAAACTTCACAATGCAAAAAAGGCTGCTGTGAACAGATATTTGGCAACCATAGAAGGTCAGAATTTCATGAAAACTAATCTGGTGGCAGAAATAGCAGAATCATATTACGAACTGTTGGCATTAGATAACGAACTGGAGATCGTACAGCAGAATATCAAAATTCAGAATAGCGCATTCGAAATCGTAAAATTGTTGAAACAGTCTGCACGTTCTAACGAACTGGCTGTGAAAAGATTTCAGGCACAGGTACTGAAAACTACGGCACTGCAATACGAAATTCAGCAGAAGATTGTAGAAACAGAAAACCAGATTAATTTTTTGGTGGGAAGATTTCCGCAACATGTTGATCGCAGTACAACCGAATTTGTAAACATGGTTCCTGAAGCGGTTTACACCGGTTTACCTGCAGATCTGCTGGCAAATCGTCCGGACATCAAACAGGCAGAAATGGAACTGACGGCTTCTAAACTGGATATAAAATCTGCAAAAGCACGATTCTATCCGTCGCTTGGTATTTCAGCAGGTGTTGGTTATCGTGCATTTAATCCTTCGTTTTTGTTCAATCCACAGTCGTTGCTTTATTCTCTTGCAGGAGATTTAGCAGCTCCGCTTGTCAACCGAAATGCTATAAAAGCGGCCTATTATAATGCAAATGCGAAGCAGATTCAGGCAGTTTACAAGTACGAGCAGACAATCTTAAAGGCTTATATCGAAGTAGCAAATCAGCTGTCTAAAATTGATAATCTACAGAATACCTATGATTTGAAAACGCAGGAAGTTGATGCTTTAACACAATCAATAACTATTTCTAGTGATTTATTTAAATCGGCTCGGGCAGATTATATGGAAGTATTGCTTACCCAGCGTGAAGCCCTAGAAGCAAAATTTGAACTTGTTGAAACCAAAATGCAGCAGCTAAAAACAACGGTTGCAGTTTACAGAGCATTAGGTGGCGGCTGGAAGAATTAATAAATATATTAAACTTCTGTTAGAATCTGTGTACTTTTTAGAATGGCATTATCTTAGAATTATTAATGTGAAAATAAACCGAAGGTCATGACTTGGTATTAGGTTTTTACTTTTTACAGCGGTTTACATATAAAGTGAGTGTTAACACTCACTTTTTTTGTAAGATTTACTCAGCAAATTCTGTATAATAAAAACGCCCATCATAAAGACGGGCATTTAGACCAATAAAGGTTTCATTTCTATTTCAAAGCATAATATCTATTTCAAAACCTATGCCAATTCTTAACAAAATATTAGTAAGTATATGTTTTCAATGTTAATGCAGTATTTCCATAGATACAATTCTATTTCTACATAAAAATTCATATAATCATTAAATCGTTAAGAGAAATTATTCTACAAATTGTGTAAATAATAGACTATTTATATTTTTATTAGAATTAAAATCGTAAGTAAAATGGTTTGTTAATATACTAAAAATTAGATTTGAGTTTCAATTAATATTTTCGTTGCTTCTACTAAAACGTTTGAAGAAATAAAGTACTAATAGAAACTGCGTGTATCCGTAAACAGAATCTTCTACAGGTATGGTAAGCATTCTAATCCCTAAAAAATCATTTGGATTATAATTTACAATTGGCGATTCCAAACCGGTACCCGTTAAGATTCCATTTACAGGGAAAAAGCCTAGCATTAATATGTTATATACTGCCGATGCTTTCCCAATCCAAGGTACGCGTGCAATAAAATGCAGATAAATAAGGGTTAAAATGGTGGCTACTGCGGTTACCAGCGTATAAACTTTATCGTAATGTAAAAGTGCAATTAAAGAACAACCTATAATGCTTACAAAAACTATGATGTTATTAAAACTGCTGAGTTTATTCCACTTAAAAAACAGATCAAAACAAAAATAGGTAAACACACACGAAAACGGGATACATATAAAAAACAGCCATTCTTCCAGCGGAAGTCCTGCTAAGATAATTCCAAGCGTATAATCATTGTTAAACCACCAAACGCCTTTTAATGTAAACCAGACATCCCATAAAATAAAGGGAATCGCTACAACAATTGCAGCTTTTATGAACGGAACAAAATAACGGTTGAATTTAATTCGGTGATCAAACGATGCAATAAAACAGACAATCACTGTGAAAAACAAAATGGCGGAGTAGGTATACGAAATCATTTTTTGGAAGTTTTTGCGTACATTTTAAAATACTTGAATGGAACATATAAAAAACCGAAGCACTCCCCATGTTCTTTACCAATGTGCTTGTGATGCTGTTTATGTGCACGGCGCAATGCCATAAAATACGGGATTTTTGTTCGGGTAAGAAACTTAAAGCGTTGGTGTATAAATATATCATGCACAAAAAAATAGGTCATGCCGTAAATCATAATTCCCAGTCCTATGTAAAAAACGTAATTGAAATTGGCAAGTGAACCAAAATACATCAAAGCGATGGTTGGCAAGGCAAATATCACAAAAAAATAATCGTTCCGTTCAAAAGCACCTTCCGTACTATGGTCGTGATGGTCTTTGTGCAACGTCCATAAAAAACCGTGCATAATGTATTTGTGAATCAGCCAGGTAGCTCCTTCCATCAGTACAAAAGTGATAAACGCAATTAAAAAATTCATAGCAGTTCTCTTTTTAAACGATTTTTATTCAGAATTTACAAAACCGCAGCCTTGTAACGCAGATAACTTTTAAATGCCACGTACGCTTTTTGTGCATTGGGAACGCGGGTTCTGTTTGATAATATTTCTAACGGCGATTTTTTCTTGATTTTCGAAAACAACACCAGATAATATTTATATGCCAGATAAACCCCGAATTTTGATGAGTTCGGCAGTTTTTTTATTCCGATTAAAGCTTCAGCAAATTCTTCTTCGATTTCTTTTTCGATCTGATATTTGATGTCACGGTCGAAAAGTTCCATATCTACATTCGGAAAATAACTACGCCCCAAAGTTTGATAATCCTCTTTTAAATCTCGTAGGAAATTGATCTTTTGAAAAGCCGATCCCAGTTTCATTGCATAAGGTTTCAGCTCATCAAACTGCTTTCTGTTTCCTTCGGTAAAAACCTGCAAACACATCAATCCAACCACTTCGGCAGAACCGTAAATGTATTCGTTGTAAAGATCAGAATTATAATCAACCTTATGCAGATCCATAGACATGCTGTGCAGAAATTGCTTAATAAGAGATCTGTCAATATCATATTGAAGCACAGTTTCCTGAAAAGACTGTAAAATAGGGTTCAGCGAGACGCCTTCCTGCAAAGCAGTTTCGGTTTCAATGGTTAGTCTGTTTAGTAATTTTTCTTTATCGTAACCGTGAAAACTGTCAACAATCTCGTCGGCAAGGCGCACATAGCCGTAAATAGCGTAAATGCTTTTGCGAATGGCGGGTTTCAGTGCCAAAATGCCCAGTGAAAAACTGGTGCTGTACTTCTCGGTGGTTTTCTTGCTTACTTCGTAAGCCAATTCATCAAACAATTTTTTCATAGCTTATATTTTTAGTTTGTTGACTTCTTTAGCGACTATTTTTCCAGATATTATAGCGGGCGGAACTCCCGGTCCGGGAACGGTAAGTTGTCCGGTGTAAAATAAATTGTGAACTTTTTTGTTGCGAATTTTTGGTTTCAGCACAGCGGTTTGATTCAGCGTGTTTGCCAATCCGTAGGCATTTCCGCCATAAGCATTGTAATCTTGAATGAAATCTGATACGCAGTAACTTCTTTTATAATCGATTTTATCGTACAGATTTTCTGCTCCGGTATGTTTTTCAATCCTATTCAATAGTTCCTTCAAATAATGTTCCCTTATCGATTCATCATCGTTAATTCCGGTAGCAACAGGCATCAATAAAAATAGATTTTCACAATTTTCGGGTGCAGTTGACGGATCGGTTTTTGACGGACAACAAGCATAGAACAAAGGTTTTTCTGACCATTTTTTTTCTTCGTAAATGCAGTCTATATGCTCATCTAAATCGTTTTCAAAAAACAAGGTGTGATGGGTAAGGTTCGGAATACGCTCTTTAATTCCTAAATAAAAAATAAGGCTCGATGGAGCAAAGGTTCTGTTTTTCCAGTAATCATCATTGTAGTTTTTATATTGATCCTCTAAAAGACTTTCGGTATGATGATAGTCCGATGAAGCGATAATGCTGTCAAATTCCAAAATTTTTCCATTCACTTCAATTGAAACCGCACGGTTATTTTCAACATGAATATTTTCTATGGAATGATTAAAGTGAAAATGTACACCCTGATTTTCTGCAACTTTTTTCATTGCCGATACCACACTGTAAAAACCGCCCATTGGATAATGTGTTCCCAAAACGTATCCTCCATAATTCATAAGACTGTACAAAGCAGGAATGTTTTTGGGCGATGCACCAAGGAAAATAACCGGGAATTCCATTAACGCCTGTAATTTTGGATTTTTGAAGTATTTGGAAACATACTTTCTGAAATTTGTAAGCAGATCAAGCTTTAACGAACTGACCGCAATTTTGGGCGATGCAAATTCTAACCAATTGTAACATGGCTTGTTCACGAAATCTTGCATGCCTACCTGATATTTATATTTTGCAGATTCCATAAAACGATCAAGCTGAACAGCAGCTCCGGTTTCAATTTGTTCAACGGTTTGTTTTAATTCTTCATAATTTTCGGGAACAGCAATTTTAGCATCCGAAAAAATCATTTCAAACTGCGGATTCAGTGAAACAAGCTCATAAAAATCTGAGGATTTATAACCAAAATCAGCAAAGAAATTTTCAATAATATCGGGCATCCAATACCAACTTGGGCCCATGTCAAAAACATAATCGTTATCGGTTGTAAACTGTCTGGCTCTGCCTCCCGGTTGGTCGTGCTTTTCAAATACATGAACCTCATTGCCCGCTTTTGCAGCATACGCAGCAGCAGACAATCCAGAGAAACCGGAACCTATAACAGCTATTTTCTTTTTCATTAAACAATTTTGTTACTTTAATAAAGTATTAATATGGTATACAAATATACTTTATTTTTAAA
>CAJYTF010000012.1 GCA_913777665.1 uncultured Myroides sp. | reverse complement strand
CACTAATAATGTATAGAATTAGTATACATGTTGTAGATTTTTTTTCCACAAATTTTAGCGCAGCGTGATAAAAAAACGCTGGTAAAATAGTTTCAGTCAGCGTTGAATTTATTGCTAAATATAAATAAAAGATTATTAATTAGCTAATATGTACCTGATGCAAGCGAATACAAACAATACTACGATAGACGAAGTTAACTTTAAAGCAGCAAAATAAGTTAAAAGTATTTAATGCATTATTGATTAGCATAAATACCGCTGAAGCAATGATAAATGAATGTTTTATTATATACGTGATTTATGGGTCTAAAGAACAAAAAAAAGGGTGTCAACATAACACCCCTTTTAATTAACTGCAATCTTTATAAAGAATAGCATTCTATCATCTGTATAAATATAATAAAAAAAACGCCAACCTAAAAATGCCGGCGTTCTTAAACAAAACATTAAATAAAACACGTTGCAATGTACAGCTTTTTATCAATGATTAAATAAATTAATAAAATAATATATTCGTGCGCATATTGCAGCCGCAGCAGTCATACTTCATGTAATGCTATGTTTTATACATTAATTTCTTGAGATATATAAAGATTTCCTTCTCTGTAGATCAGGTTCTTTGCAAGCTCAAACAAATGTGCTTCGGATTCAAAAAAATGCATCATATAACCTGCGGTATTGGGAAACACTATCAAATCGCCTACTTGGGGAAATTGTGCAAAACTAATTTTTCGCTTTAAGATTAACTCCTGCTCCAAACAGTAACTACCGACTAAAAAGCCTGATAAAGCTTCGTTGCTCTGTAACAGATGGGTCATTGGCAGATGGATGGGATCCAGCAGAAAATCTGCACTTGAACTTCGCAATTGCGTGCGGTTCATCTCTAAGCCGATGAGCCAGTTGCCTTCTGTGTCTTTTTTACGGAATGCCACTTTAGCAACTGTTATACCGCACTGATCTAACAATGACCTTCCGGGCTCGATCCGCAGTTCGATTTTGCGGTCTTTCAATACTTTGGAAACAGGCTGCTTATATTTTAAAGAATATGAGTTAAGAACGGCTGAAAGGAAACCTGCTTTATGGAGTTTGTTGTAGTATGGGTAAACTGAAGGTTCACCGTGCAACCGATCATTTACCAGAGTCATTCCCAACGCATCGTTCTGATAAGTTAACGGCTGACGCTGTTGTAAAACGGCACGCTTTAGCTCACTATTGAAAAGGTTCCATTGTGATTCATCTGCCAAATAGTTCATTAAATATCCGCCTCCGATATCTAATGATACGGTGGTTATATTTTCGGCCAACAGTAAATCTACAAGCTGTAAAGATTGTTCTATAGCAGCTGCACGGTGTTCTATTGAGTAACCGTTTAGGTGAAAATGAAGCCCCGTATAATTTATAAGCGATTCCTGATTATGTAGTTTAGTTATGAATTGAAGTGCTTCTTCCAATGAAAATCCAAAACGCGTTGGCAATATCTCACCATTCACATTAAACCCACCCAAACGAACATTTACGGAAACATTGCGCTGCTTTTGAGAAACTACTTTTTTTAGCAAATGAAACTCGTCTAAATTATCTATAACGATCGTTACATTGTTTTCAACTGCCAGTTCTAGGAGCTTTTGATTTTTTACAGCAGCTGTGAGTATAAGATTTTCTGATCCGATACCAGCTTCTAAACATTGTTTGAGTTCACGGTAACTGGCAGTATCGACAGCTTCACCACGATGTGCTGCTGCGAGAGGAAATTCGATACACTTATTAGCCTTTCGTGCAAAAAAAATTTTATGCTTGAGACCACAATCTTGGAAAACCTGACAGTACTCGTGGATATTATCGCTAAAAGGTTCCAGTGAATGAATATTTATCGGAGAGCCGTGTTGTTCAACAGCAGAATGCAGCAATTCTTTATTATTCACTAACTGTTCTACCCAAGAGTGAACTAAAGCAGTAAGAGGGATATGTTCTATATTTTTATTTGTAATCATTAATTAATTTTGTTATTGTACATTATTATAAATTTGTTGTTGCTGTTTTACAGTTTCTGATGCCCAGTATTTTGCAAGATTATTTTTTTTTCGGGACAGTGAATCATTATCCAGTAAAAAACCTTCCGTAGCGGTTCCGTAGGCATATAGGGGAATATTTTTACCAGTAACGGCAATTTGTCCGTGGTTAATAATATCTATGCATCCCGGCTTATATTGCTGATTATTAAAAGGCTGTACTAACCCGTTGCTTAACAAATTACAGTAAAGCTGCGAGTTGCCTGCGTTTAAGTTAGGGCGGGCTATTCGGGCATCAATAATAAAATCAACAATTCGCCTTTGTTGTTCAGTAGCCAAGGTAAACTGATCTGTGCCTTGAACATGCGTTATTTGTACCTGTTCTTCAAAGTGGATTTGAATTATATCTGCCTTCATTAAAGCCAATATCTTTTTCATATTTTCGATCGGTGGACCATAACTTGTTCTGCAAAGCGCCGAAAACATTTCCGTATCGAGATATTTTTGAGATTCACCTGTAAAACCTGCTGCGTTATACAAATCTGCAATCATTGACGACGCTTCTCGCCAAACAGATGCGGCTGCCATTATAGGGCTAATCAAAGGGCCTCTCTCGGCTTCGCTGATTAGAAATTGTACATACTGAATATACGATTCCTGCAAACTTGTCTTTTTTGGAATTTTTGGAAAAAGCAAATCATGATAGGTGAACCTGTCATTAACGGGCAGGGATGTTATATAGGTTTCTACATCCTCTTTATTTTGATTTTGAAGCAGGGTGCTGTAGTAGGCAAAACTAAGTTCCTTTTCAAGCCACGGAAGTATTTCTGTTATAAAACTAATTTGTCTGCCTTTCGCAATTGCATTTATCTGCACAAACCATTCTGGAGTTAAGTACTGTAAGCTGTAAACATTGCTACCGTATATAGCTCCACGAGGCAGTATGGGCAGTTGGTTTCTGGAAAAAGGAAGCAGAACAGGTTCGTTTGCACCTGAAATGTAATTGTAATTTTTGTCAAATTGGCCTCCCCTACCTTCTGTCAGGTGCAGTGCGGAATCTATGAACGTTAGCCCCCAGCCTATAATGCCCACTTTACTTTTTGGAGGTATTTGATCAAGAACCTTTAAGGGATAAGCATTTGAGATGTAGTTTGGATGTATAGGATCGTTATTAAATTTAACTAATGGCAGATTATTATAGCAGTGACCGGTACACAATAAAACATTTTTGCAGGAAAAGGTATTAATATGGGTTTGAATGACAAGTTCTCCATTAGCTTCTGCCTTGACATCATCAACTTTTTCTGAAATGAGCTGTACCCGTACATTTGCAGGCATTTCCTTGAGTACCTGCATGGCAGTGTATTGCAGATATTTGCCAACCAGCGCCCGCGAAGCAAAATCTGTTGGTTTCACTTTGGTAGCGTTTGTTTTATATTTTGTAATCCAATCCATTAGATTCAAATGATTTTGTGACCTTGCTTCTACGCTTTCCCAAGCATCAACGTGGGCAATACAGTAATTTATCAGCAGGTAGTCTGGCTGCTGTACCTGATAATTAGAGCCAGATCCAAAATCAACGTTATTGTTAAACCATAAGATTCGCCAAGGATCATTTATTTCTTCTTTCCTGATACGCCTACCTAGTTCTTCAAGCGCATAAAGTCCTTTGGGTCCGCCACCAACAATTCCGACAGTAAAAATAACGTTAGTTTTGGACCAACTATTTTTCTGACTGCTTATAAGCCTACTTAAGAAATCTTGTGCAGAGGCTGCATCTTCATTAATATGTATGTTTTTCCAGATCACCTTTCAATCATTTTAAAAATTTTGTTTTACCCATTCTTCACAGTAAATGGTTTCCAAGTACCGTTCGCCATTATCTGCCATGATTGCAACAATAGTACTGCCGGCCGGTATTTGATCCAACTTTTTTTCAACAGCCTTTATAACAGCACCCGATGATCCACCTGCCAGTATACTCTCTGTTTGCAACAGATGACGGCATCCTTCAACAGATTCTACATCTGGAATTAAAACTACATCCTTTACCTGCCGGATATCTAAAAAACTAGAAGGACGTCCCGCACCCATTCCCGGAATAATCCTTTTACTTGGTGTGTCGCCAAAAATTACACTTCCGACAGCGTCTACCGCGATAATTTTGGTGTGCGCACCGTATTTTGAAATTGCATCGCCCAGCCCACGCAATGTACCACACGTACTAGTGGACACAAAGATATAGTCAGGCGCCTTGCGCAGTGTTTGTAAAATTTCTAAAAAAGTACTTTCATGCGCAGACGGGTTGTCTTCATTATGATACTGATCGGGCCAAAAGCTCAGAGGAATTTCTCGCAGCAACTGCTGCACTTTAGCTAAACGGGTGTTTAAATACCCCCCTTTTCCATCATGCTTGTCAACCTTAACAATTTGTGCATTAAATGCCTTTAAGATACTGACTGTTAATGAATTTACGTGAGGGTCTGTAACAAGTATAAGCGGCAATTTGTAGTAATGGCATATCCGAGCCAACCCTATACCCATATTACCTGAAGTAGATTCTACAATAGTGCTATTCTTATTTACAATACCTTTTTCTACAGCATGTTTTACAATATTAAGTGCGGTACGGTCTTTAATGCTGCCACCAGGATTAAACATCTCTAATTTTCCGTAAAGCTGTACGTTTGAATTGCTAAAAATACGGTTCAATCGAATAAGCGGCGTATTGCCAATACAGCCTAGAATACCTGAGTGCTGCGTTGTGTTTGTCTTTTTCATAGGAGATAGATTTTAGTTATGTTGATAATCCATCTCTCCCGGTTACCTGGAGTACTATCAATCAATAATATTATTTAATTAACTGTTTAATAAAGAATTTGCGGTGATTTTTCGAGTTACCGAACACGATGCCCAATCACAATAGTAATGAAACTTATGGTAAAATCAGTTCGCTCACTAATCACGTCCTGATCTTATTTAACTAATGTAATGGACGATATATGTTCGGCAGTCTTTTCAACAGCTGAAGTTTTAAATTGATAAAACTTGTTTTTATCAATTTTACGAAATCGGACTTACCTGCCGACTTATGTTTTATGATCACATGCTTTTCAGGAGATTATTATTGTGGGACCGAAACCATGTCATTTGCATTAATGATTTGTTGCACATTCGTACTAGGTTGTCTCTGATGTGGCTTAGTATGATTTTTTTTGTTCATTGCAAATTAATTTATTTTTATACAGTTTTAAACAGTTTATAATACTGTTAGCTTAAATATACAACTTTAAGGTTAGTTTATTACTGTTTTAATTGATTATTTAACGTTATCATATATTCACGGAGGATGCTGCATGTGTTTTTTAAAATACCATATTAGTGACCAGTAATTAAATTAAAACAGCATAAGAATTCCATTTTACAAGCTGACCAAGAAGGTTACTAGCCGTTAAGGTATATAGTGATTAAGAAAGTCATTTAATGGATATATGATACATATTGGGAATTTTTGCTTCAGTGCAACCTGTGGGTTTAAATCATTAATGTGGAATTTAATGAGCATTGGATCGTAAATTTCAGCGATATATAATAAAATTACTATTGTTGTAAACTGGTACGATTATAGCATTAAATAGCTTGAAACACTTATACTCGCACCACTAAATTTTAGGTGCGTACACAGTTTTGCTTTTAACCTAATACAAAAAAAGGTGGCTTATGTTAAGCCACCTTTTTAAATTTGTTAATGTAGACCTGCTTAATAAAAGACAGAAGTGGTATTGCGACTTTAAGGAGATATTATTATTTGTTTAAAATTTCACGAATTAATCAGTATACTGCAATATATGGGATTCAGATTTAAGCACATCGTACTTTGTACACTTAGAAAGTATAATCAAATAAGTAAAACTGACACCAGGAGCTATTATAAACAAATCTGATGGCGATGAATAAAATTTTGCGAAACCTTGTAACCCTTTGGGTGAAAACGTTACTTCGAGTGAAATTTCTTTAACGCCTTGCAAGTAATTTTGTATGAAAAGTCTATTTAAATAATTCTCGATACAATTTTTACACGTTTCCATTATTAAATACTACTTGCACAGATGCGAAATTTTAGTTTGTTTTAAATACATCCAACAGGTTAAACCTGCACTGGCAACAAATACAAAAATATTGATACTGATGCTGAAAAAAAGCAAGGTGGAAAATGCTGTACAACGCTGACTGAATAGCAGCAGCGAGTGTAAATAATTGGCAAAAACCTAAAAAATTCCAGTACAATCCTATTTGATGCAATTCATAAAAAAAAACTTACAGCGTACATTTCAGGGCAATAAGAGGAAAACATGTAGCCTTGAATTTTAAGCAACCCGAAGGAATAAATAAGGTGTCTGCCACCAACCTTATACACCAAACCGAATAATAGGAAAATTTCGTCTGTAGCATTATTTTAAAAGGAATTATTTTGTGGAATACTCAAGCTATTCATTTTACTGCTTATCGTAACCTAATAGTTAGGTCTTTTAAAAATTTATTTATCTAGCTATGCATAGTTGAAGTGTTACATATATAAAACCGATGCTATCTTATTTTACGTGCTAAGGATCAACATTGTGCACAATACCAATCTAAAAAAATATCAGCCAGAAGGACCGGCTGATAAACTTGACAGATGTTAGACTTTGCAAAAAATATTATAATTTAACAGTTAAACAGCAACCTTTTCTACAACTTCTTTTTTTGCAAAATCTGATTGAAGCTGCTGTACATAACCTATAACACCTTCAACATTATCGCAAAAAGCAACTACACAGCTGTCTGGTGCAGCCACATTAAGAGCATGCAGTATTGCCTGTTCTTCATTTGAAATAACTTCGAATGTAACTTCTGAAGATGTTTGCCTTATTCCTTTTACCAACAGATCAACGATCTCATTTTCTGATCTTCCGCGTAAATCTTTATCCTGACGGATGATAATGTGGTTGAACATTTCGGCTGCAATACTCCCGCAACTTACAAGGTCTTCGTCCCTGCGATCACCCACACCCGCAATAATCCCTGTTTTAGAGGTGACACTTACCTGTTTTAAGAAGTCTGCAACAGCCCTAAACCCCGCCGGATTATGAGCATAATCTACCATTAACCAAGAATTTCCAAACTGAAATACATTCATGCGTCCCGGCGTGTTTTTTTCATTAGGTTCAAAAGATCTCAACGAGCTAACAATATTTTCTGTATCAAACCCGGATAAAAAACCCGCAATTGCAGCAGCAAGAATATTTTGAACCATAAAAAGTGCCTGACCACCGATTGTTAACGGCATCAACGAAACGTTTGAACTGAAAACGACGCTGCCATTATTGTACAATTCGACATTTGTACCTTTTAGAACCGCTACAGGAGCACCTGAATTTATAAGTTCAACTACCAAATTGTCGTAAGGGTTTAAGGAAAAGTATGCTTTATTACAATCAACAGCCAATGCAATATCCATGCAATAGCTATCATCTGCATTTATAACAGCCCAACCTTCACTTTTAATACTTTCTATAACTACTGATTTTACACGTGCCAAATCATCTAAAGTATTTATATCGTTCAATCCCAAATGATCTTCGGAAATATTAGTTAAGATACCAATATCGCACTGATCGTATCCCAACCCGGATCTTAAAATTCCACCACGAGCAGTTTCTAAGACAGCAAATTCAACAGAAGGGCTTTTTAAGATTTTATGTGCACTCTGCGGACCTGTTGTATCGCCTTTTTCAACCAACTGGTTATTAATATAAATACCGTCTGAGGTTGTTAGACCTGTACAATACCCTTGATTGGATGCCATATATGAAACAAGACGCGATGTTGTTGTTTTACCGTTAGTACCTGTAACAGCTACGATTGGAATTCTTGGAGATTTGTTTACAGGGAAAAGCATGTCTACTACTGCCGCAGCTACATTACGTGATTTTCCTTTGTGGGGAGCGGTATGCATGCGAAAACCTGGCGCAGCATTTACTTCAAGTACTGCTCCTCCATTTTGATTTAGCGGTTTTTGGAGGTCTTGCGCAACTATATCTATACCACAAATATCAAGACCGACAATTCTGGAAATCTGTTCGGCCATCAATTTATTGTAAAGATGCAACTGGTTTGTCACATCTTCTGATGTTCCACCAGTACTTAGATTTGCAGTGGATTTTAACTGTATAACCTCATCTTTTGAAGGGATGCTTTTAAGTGTGATGTTCTGCTTGTTAAGAACCATTAAAGTATCTTGATCAACTAAAATTTTTGTAAGTACATTATCATGCCCATCTCCTCTGCGTGCATCCTGATTTACTATCTCTATGAGTTCTTGTACTGAATTTACACCATTACCAACCACATGTGCGGGGTTGCGTTTTGAAGCAGCTACAACTTTATGATTTACTACCAATATTCTAAAATCTGAACCGTATACATACTTTTCAACAATTACCTCTTCTCCGTATATTTGAGCTGCTGCAAAGGCAGCTGCAGCTACCTGCATATTATTGATATTAATTGTTGCGCCTTTACCATGATTACCATTTACAGGTTTGATCACTATTGGAAAACCTAATTCACCGACAACCTGAACCATTTCATTTTCTAAAGTACAAACCGAACCTGCCGGGACAGGAATACAAGACTGCATTAAAAGTTCTTTGGTTTGTTCTTTATCGCATGCAATTTCAACTCCTATATGGCTTGTAGCGTCGGTAATAGTTGCCTCGATTCTTCTTTGACTGGCACCGTATCCGAACTGCACAAGGGAATGGTTATTTAACCTGAAATAAGGAATTTTACGCGATACAGCTTCTTCAACGATACTTCGCGTAGAAGGTCCCAACTGATTATTGTTAAAAATACTTTTTAAATTTTGGATATCGTCAGTAATATCGTAAGGTTTACCATCTATGAGTGCCTGGGCTATATCAACTGAAACATGAGCTGCATACAATCCTGCCTCTTGATCGATATAACTGAAAACAACATTGTAAATTCCTGAAATATTTGTTTCCCTGGTTCGTCCAAATCCAGTTTCCATGCCTGCAAGACATTGAATTTCTAACGCTATATGCTCGATAACGTGTCCCATCCACGTACCTGTATCAATCCTACTAAAAAGACCTCCTGGAACACCTTCTGAACATCTGTGTGAGTATAAGGAAGGTATTAATTTTTTAATGCGCTCTGCAAATCCTTCAATAGTGTTGGTTGGTCTAAATTCCAGTTCACCAATATCAAGTTTCATCTGTATAAGATTTTTTCTAGTCGTGCTCCAAATATTTGAGCCATTCAACACTTGTAGTTTTTTAATTTCCATAGCAATTTATTTTGGTAAGTACTATGAAAACTGTGCCATACTGTGAAAAAGCAGTATAACAATTTAAGCTACCTTTACTGTAAGTCGCTATCGTTTCACTTAAAGATCTGCGGCTTTATGGCTCACCTCTTCAAATATAATTTAATTTTAACAACATTATTATCTATCTAATTTAACTTCTACTGCTTTGCAATTAATTATCATTTTAAATCGATACATTAAAATAATATATATATACACTATATAACATATAGAAATAGTATACAAATTGTAGATTTTTTAACCTTAATAAAATTTACTGACTGATATAGTAATCGGTACTCATTTGCATTATTTATATTGTTGCCCTAAAGGACGGGCAGCCGGTTAAGCATAAATTATTATAAGACTACCTTAATTACTTGTATATAAAAAAACAAAAAGTTTTCAATTGTTTATTTTTAGTTTGGTTTTTGATGAACTTAAGTAAAATGAATAGAAATGGAAGTAAAAGGAAAAATGATACTTATTGGAGGCGCAATAAAAACAGAATATGCTGCAGATGTAACAGGTGAATCAAAATCATTGGACATTTTATCCCAAATTCTTTTAAAAGCTACTAAGGGTATTGATTCGCGTATAGAAATTGTTACCGTTGCATCTGATATAAAAGAAGCCTCATTTAAAAATTATCGTGATGCCTTCTTCTTAAGAGGAGCAAAAAATTGCAGACATCTGGTTTTAAACAATAAATCTGATGTAATGAGTAAAGAGGCGACAGACAGGCTTGATTTGGCTGATATATTATTTTTTACAGGTGGAGACCAGCTAAAAATTATAAGCACCATTGGCGGCACCCATTTTCATAAGAAACTTATAAAGCGGTACAGGCAAGATGATTTTTTATACGTAGGTACTTCGGCAGGGGCGGCGGCTGTTTCTGCAACAATGATTTATAGCGGCGAAAACCATGAGGCGCTTAGAAAAGGAATGGTGGAAATTACCGGAGGATTAGGTTTGATAGATTCACTTATAATAGATACGCATTTTCTTGTGAGGGGTCGTGTGGGAAGACTGTTTCAAAGCGTTGTGGGAAATCCTATGAAAGTAGGTATAGGTTTAGGAGAGGATACTGCTGTAATCATAACTGATGGTAAAGATATTGAAGTTGTAGGTAGTGGAAGCGTGATGGTTATTGATGGACATGAAGTAGACGATACAAACTTAAGCCGTATTGCCATGAATGAACCTATGTCTGCAAAAAGGCTGATTACCCATGTTTTGAGCAGAGGAGATAAATTTGATTTAAAAACCTGTACACCATTTTTGAAAATTTCTCAATTTAATGAAGGATAAACTTATGAAACTAATCATACACGGAGGCTTCTTATCAGAATACGCTGATGATCATGACAGCCTTAGGAACAAAAAGAAAGCTTTAGAGATAATCGTAAAAAAGGGATATGAATACCTGCTTAAAAACAGTGCTAAAGACACTGCCGCGTATGCTGTTAGCCTGCTGGAAGACGATGAACTTTTTAATGCAGGTACGGGATCCAGACTTCAAGCTGACGGGGTGATCAGAATGAGTGCCGCCCTGATGGATGGCACAACATTAAACTTCTCTGCAGTAATGAATATTGAAGCTGTTAAAAACCCGGTAATGGTTGCAAAAGCATTATCGCTCCACAGCCATAAAGTTTTAGACGGGCACAACGCTACGCTTTTTGCAAGGTCTCTAAACCAGCCTTATTATAATCCAGAAACGTTATACAGGAGGAGAGACTATGAAAGTAAAAGAAGGACATCAGGAACAGGCACTGTTGGATGTGTATGTTTAGACAGTGAAGGTAACTTAGCAGCTTCAACTTCCACTGGTGGTAAGGGACAAGAGATGCCAGGACGAATTTCGGATTCTGCGACTGTTGCAGGTACGTATGCAAATAAATACTGCGGAATAAGCGTAACCGGAGTAGGAGAAGATATAGTAGATACTGCACTCGCGGCTAAGATTGTAACAAGAGTAACAGATGGTATGTCTATTCAGGATGCTTTTATTAAAAGTTTTGATGAATTAAATGAAATAAGAGGTTTGGCAGGCGCAATAGGTATTGATAAAAATGGTGTTTTTATGGTGCAGCATTCTGAACCAGCCATAGCGTACGCAGCATATGATGGTGAACTATTAGAAACTTTTTCTATAAATAACGTAAAGAATTTGTAAATTGCATATATTATATTCTTTAAATATTTAAACAATGAGGTTGGCGATCATGCTTCGACACTTCGATGTTTCTGCAAACTCAACAACCATGCTTCGACACTTCGATGCTTCGATAGACTCAGCAACCGCAAGCTCAGTGACCACGTGCTCACTAACCATAAACTCAGCTGCCGCAGGCTCACTAAACAAGGGAATTCGGAAATGGCGAATTTGGAAATGGGGGAAATTAGGGAACAGTTTTTTTAAGTTGTATTCTAAAATAATAGAAAAAAAGACCACCCAATTAAGTGTGGTCTTACTATATATAGAAAGTTGAGCATCTCACAGACCCAACTTTCTTAAACAAAATTATAAAATATTTTAAATGTATATTTATTTACTTAAAAAAAAAATTAAAGTTTATTAATATATCAATTAAAAAGCACCCTTGTAGGGTGCTTTTATCCAAAAAACTTAAAAACAATAGTAAATAAAACTATTATTATATGTTCTAAATATAATAAAAAGTACCGCTTGCGGCATTTAATTTTGACGGCCATGTATAATGTATGATGACAGTCACAATTATTATTTATCAGATTTGATATATAAACAGAGGTTGACATAAACTCACTTAAACCAATTATATATTGCTTTATATTTCAACTTCCCTTGATGACGAAAATGAAACGATTAATTTAATTAATTTACGTAAGAAGTTTTACTCCATTTTGATTAAAATTAAAAACACCCTATCTGATAGGGTGCTTTTTTCTGCGTGAGATTGTTGAAATTGTTTGTGTTTTTATTATTGTACTTTAATACCCATAAATAAGTCAATTTTCTTAACAACAAGTAAAATCTTCATACTGTTTTCGCTGTGCTTGCGATATTTTTTAAAATCTTCATTTACCTGCTGCATCAAACATTCACGAATCAGAATCATTTCGTCATCTTTAAACATGTTGTAAAGGTACGCTTTAATGTTAACATTTTTTAATATTTTCAAAAAATAACTATTTTTAATAAAAACAATAATTATAAAAATATTTTTTTTCAAAAACTGTTAATAAAAAATTATTTCCAACTGTTTTTTAAAAAACAACTGATCCAACTGGTTTGCCAACAAATCGTATTCTGCCTGTAGTACCTGGTTTTTTGCGGTTTTATAAACAGAAGCATCAACCTTGTCAAATAAATACTTTTGCGAAGTTGTTTCGAATGCTTTTTTAGAAGCGACCACCAGATTAATTAGATTATTTTCTAATGATTGCAAACTGTTAACTTTTTGCACCAAAACATCCTTTAGATCGGTAAGTCTCTTCAGTTCCTTCTCTTCCTCCTCTAATAATATCTGCTGCTCTATCTTCTTTAGTTTTTGCTTTTGCAAAGAATTTCCTTTTTGAAATACGGGGATGTACAAACTTAAGCCTACGTACTGATTTTTATTGTCTTTAAGCTGGCTGCCGAACTGCAGAGTTGTATTTGAAAAACCATCAATTTTTTGAGCAAAAAATGTTCCATACGAATAATTGAACTGAAGTGTGGGCATAAACAAGCTTTTTAACTGTTTAATTTCCTCTTTCCCTTTTTCGAGGATTACTTTTTGTTTTTGTAAGGAACTGTTCTTGCTAACATTAAAATGCATGTTTCTAAAATCATTTGTTTCAGGTATTTGCAACACTGTACTGACATTAACAACAGGGCTGTTAATAACCTGTATCAGTTCTAGTTTGGCATATTCTTCATCCTGTATTATCTTAGAGAGCGTTTGCTGATCCTGCAAAAAAATCACCTCTATATCATAGAGCTCACTTTTAGCACGTTTACCTATTTCTACTTCTTTGGAAATGCGCAGAAACTGTTCTTTTGAATTACTGATTTGAAAAGAGACCGATGTTTTCCATTCTTGAAGCGATAAAGCTTTCATGAATTTTTCTAATACCAGCAGGTTAAAGTTATCTTCAATAACATGTAACTGAAGCTTTTCGATCTCAACATCAAGCAGCTGTATCTTAGACTGATTAAATTTTGAATAATTGAATAATATTATGCGTGCATCAACGGAGAAATTGTCAGATTGAATATTAGACGGTTCCCTATTGTTATTGGTAGGATTAATTGATGAACCAAAACTATATGCATGTGAAGCAGTTACACCAATTTCAGGTAAAAATTGTGACGTGAAAGACCTTTTTGCTTCTTTCTTCTGATTGGTTTTTAAATGCTGTATCTTAAAATCGGGATGGTTTTGCTTACCCCAAATAAAACACTGCTGCAGACTAAGTTGCTGAGCTTTTCCCCCGAAGGAGAAAAGCGCCAACAACAGCATTAAAAAAAAATTGAGTAACTTATTCATATTGTAAAAAGCGTAACAGATTAATGCGCGTAGCAGCAAATGCTTTTGATAATACCACCAACAGTGTTAAAACCATAAGTACAATGAAGGCAATAAGGTATGGACCTACTGAAATGTTTATACGGTACGCAAAATTTTCTAACCATTTCTGCATTAATATGTAACTGGGAACAAGCGCAAGTACAAAACCTGTTAATGCCAGATACATATATTGCTTTGTTAGAATTTTTAATAGTACAGGCGTTTCTGCACCTAAAACTTTACGTACGGCTATTTCCTTATATCTGCGTTCGATACTGAAAGATGCCAGTGCGAATAAGCCAAACATAGCAATAACTACAACGAGTATGTTTAGAATTTTAAACATTGCTTGCTGTCTGGTATAAGTACCATAAGAGTTCTGGAACTTTTTATCTACAAACTCATACTCGAACGGAACATTCGGGTTTATCTTTGTCTTCCAAAACACTTCAATTGCTGCAATAGTTCTGTCTGCATTTTCGGGTTTAATTTTTACCTGGATGTTATTGATGTTAGATCGCATCCAATTTACCGTTTTCATGTGCATAAACAGCATAGGCGGAACTTTTTCCTGGGGAGATGTTAAGTTGAAGTTCTTAACGATACCTACGACAGTCATTTTTTGTCCGTTCCATTTAAACTGCGTACCTAAAGGTACTTTTCCCCCGAGATCACTTACCGCACGTTCGTTTAACAATACATTTTCGATGGTGTCTGAAGCAATGCTAGCAGATAAATCTCTCCCTTCCAATATTTCCATACCAAACATTTTAAAATACCCAAAATCGAAACCTATATTGTGCGCCTGTGTAGAAAATTTACTGTTGTTAAGTTCGAAACTGGAAGTAGAGCCTGAGCCATAGCCTAAATCAGCGGTGCTTACATTCACATCGACCACTCCTTTTATTTTTAATAAATCCTGCTTAAAGGCTTCGTAAAATTTATAAGAGTCCACGTCGTACCTACTGTACTTAAATGATAAAATCTGATCGGATTTAAAACCTAAATCTTTAGCAGCCAGATGATTTACCTGTTGGGTAACAATTAATCCGCTAACTATAAAGAAAGTTGCAATAGCAAACTGAAAAACCAACATACAGTTACGAATCCAGATTCCGTTTTTGCTACGTGAAAAATTTCCTTTCAGTACCTTAAAAGCTTCGAAATTGGCAATATAGACCGCGGGGAAGAAACCGGCTAATAGTACAACAATGATAAAAATTACAAACAAGTAATTCCAGAAATCTACCAAATTAACAATCAAGTTTTTATTAATTAAATTACTATAGAAAGGCAACGTTAATTCGGTAAGACACAGTGCCAAAAGCATTGCAAATACGGTAATTATCGCCGTTTCGAATACAAACTGGCAAATTATGTTTTGTTTTGAAGCACCTAGCACTTTACGAACACCTACTTCTTTCGCTCGACGCATTGCTTGGGAAGTAGAAAGATTTATGTAATTAATTACGGAAAGGACTAAAATGAGTACCGCCAAACCCATATTGATCTGTAAGTAAAGCCTGTTACCTTTTCCCTCTAAAAAGCCGGTAGTATTTTTGCCTAAACGTACCTCATTTAAAGACTGTAACTTTACGGTGAATTTTCCGTTATCTTGGATAAATTTTTCCAAGCTTACCCCTTTCTCTTTAGCCGACGGAACCAGTTTATTTGTTGTTAGTACCTGTTCTGCCACACGCTCGATCTTGGGAACATCATTATTATTTTTCAGCTTAAGCATCAAACAATAATTATAATTTCCCCATTCATTGTTATCTTCATTAAACCCGTTTACATCTATTGAAATAACATATTTTGGCATTAAAGAAGAAGGTTCGATTAAACGATAAACACCTGTAACCAGTAGTTTTTCTTTGTTAAGTGTTATTATTTGATTAATAGGGTTTTGGCTACCAAAAATACGCAGAGCCTCCCCTTCTTCCAATGCTATTGAGTTTGTATTGTTCTTGAATACTTCTTTATTCCCATTTACAAACTGAAAAGGAAAAAATTCAAAAAAATTTGTTTGCGCAACAAGTATTTTATCGCAGTAATGATTTTTCCCATTTACCGTGACACTCTCACTCATATAAAATGGAGTATAGTAGCAGTAGTCCTGCAGCTTATTAGTCTTAATTTTTATATTTTTAGCCAGCGAAGCCTGCGAATACCCCCATGTTTCACCATCAGGCAGCACGCTTAATACTTCGTAGATTTCATTTTTACCTTGATTCCATTGATCGTAACTGCTTTCATTCTTATAGTATAGCGTAGCAAGTATAAGCCCTGCAATACCTATAGCCAGTCCCAACACTGTTAGAAAAGTAAATACTTTATTTTTAACGGAATGATTGACAAATATTTTAAACCAATTTTTTAGCATATGTTTATATTCTTTACAGTTGGTTCTTGAACATATTAATGTTTTTCTGGTTACTTTTTTCCGACAGGATTTCACCATCTTTCATCGTTATAATTTTTTCGGAATAAGCAGCATCGTTTTCTGAGTGTGTAACCATTAAAATAGTAGTTCCTTGTGCATGTAGATCGGTTAACAACTCCATAACTTCATTACCGTTAATACTGTCTAAATTTCCGGTTGGCTCATCTGCCAGAATAATTTTAGGATTCATTACCAACGCTCTGGCAACCGCTACACGCTGCTGCTGACCTCCGGACAGCTGTTGGGGAAAATGCTTTAAACGATGTACGATGCTTAATTTTTCTGCAATATTACTGACACGAACTTTTCGTTCAGCACTTGAAATTTTTGCATAAATCAAAGGTAGCTCTATGTTATCATAAACGGACAACTCGTCAATCAAATTAAAGTTTTGAAAGATAAAGCCGATATTTTCTTTACGGACTTTGGCTCTTTGAGATTCATTAGCATTTGCCATTTCATATGATAAAATTTCATACGAACCTTCATCAAAAGAATCTAGTAAGCCAATGATGTTCAATAAGGTAGATTTTCCACAACCAGATGGTCCCATGATGGATACAAATTCACCGGAATTTACTGTCAGGTTGATCTTGTTCAATGCTTTTGTCTGTATATCTTCTGTAACAAATACCTTTGATAGTTTATCTATTTTAATCATGTGTTTGTATTTTTAGTTATTTAAAATTTCATTTACGTGGGTTATCCATTCTTCTTCAGGAATATCATCATCCAGATAAAAATCGGGCTGGATACCAATTTCGTCTATTGCAAAATTAGGAATGCGTTTGCTGCGTGACAAAGCGTAGCCTAACTTAAATTCATTACAAGGTGAGTCGATAAAATACATGTTTGAAATATCGAGAACCCCATGTGTTGTTCTACCAAAAATCTTTACCTTTTTACTTTGCTTTGCAGCCAATAAAAATTGCTCGTCTGTACTGCCATTTCCTTTGTTTATAACAATACCTACATTTTTAGGGAACGGATGAATGGTGTCTAAAGTTGTAAGGTTTACATCGTATTGATTTATTCCTACATAGTTTCCGATGTTCGCTTCTAATTTTTCATAAGCTAACTTTGCCCACTTCTTATCTTCTTCTGGTAAACCATATTCAGGTTTGTTAATAAAATCAAGCATACGCTGATTATTTAATTTGGTTGATCGATATTGTACGCCAACTGTTCTTATAGGGTTAGTATACAAATACGGAATTAGTTCATCGTAACTTGAGTCGCTTCCTCCGGTTCCGTTGCGAATATCTATAATTAGATTTTCTGTTTTTAAAATAAGAGTTCGGTTAGCCTTAAGCACACTGTCTATAGCAGCTTTACTTTCGTATTGGAAAGAAGGAATTCTAAGCATTAACGTTTTATCGTTTATTTGTTCTATGTAGGGCTGGGTAGCATAAACCATCGTGATATACCTTTCAATTTCATCATCTTTAGGTAGTTCTGGTGAAAGACGTTTAAGAATAAAATTACCGATTTTTAAATAGTTCTCCCCCAACAGTTTTACATCGCTAGATGTTAACGCTGAATGATCCCTCATATAATAGACAGAAGAATCCATATTTGCACTTATTTTTAATTTCAACTGGTCTTTTTTCCAAGTATCAGCACCAGATTCTATAATAAATCCAACATACTGGTCTTTATCCTTCTTTATGCCGATTTTATACGGTTCTGTATACCAAATTCCTTCCACATCGCTTTTTTTCTTAGCCTTTAAATACTTTTCAAACTTAGAAACGTCTGTTTTATAAACATCCCAATTGGAAAAATCCTGCTTTTTCACTACTTCTGCATTTTGTTGCTGAACGTCTTTTGAGAGAGATATAGAGATATGTCCGGATCTGAAAAACTCCAGCCATTCATATAAAATGTCACTGCATTGTACTATGTTTTCCGCCTTTTCTATTTTAGCCATAATTTGTTCGTTGTGAACTTTATAAGCTTGTTCTCCTTTTTTTTCCAAGACATATTCGAAACCTGCATCATTTTCTTCGAATGTTTTTTTTACCAATTCAAAATTACTTTCGCAATTACACTTTTGGGCTAACAATACATTCGATCCCAAAAGAGTTATAAATAGTAGTAGTATGTTTTTCATTTGTTTATTATTTAATTATTAATTCTTTAATTTCACGGTACTCACCGTAGTTTGATATTATTACCTGTTCATTTTGCTTTAAACCTGAAACAACCTCATAAAAATTCGGATTTTCCCGTCCTAATTCAATTTTTCTTCTCACAGCCTTGTTTTCGTTTATAACAAAAATCCATTTACCTTGTGTGGCTGTATAAAAAGAACCTTTAGGAATAACCAGTTTTTTTTCTTTTTCGGACAGCGTTAACTTCACACCTACAGACAGACCTTCCTGAAGATTTTCGGGAATCTTATCAATAAATTCCAATTCTGTTTCAAATTTACCTCCTTTTACTTCAGGTAAAATTTTGACAACCTTTACCTTGATGGTTTTCCCTTTAACTTCAATCTGTCCGTATTGATTTTCCTGTATGCGGTCAAGATAATATTCGTCTACCATAGCAACAAGTTTATAACCACTTAAAATATCTATTTTTCCTATACTTTTACCTGCTTCAATACTCTGTCCCAAAGTTGCTTCAAAAGATCCCAACCTACCTGATTCCGGAGCCAGTACGAGAAAATTTTTCTTGTTTTGACGTAATGTAGTCAAACTTCTTTGCATGATTGTCAAAGCTTCGCTTATCTGCTTCAACTGAATTTTATTAGATTCCCGCTCTTTAATCAAACTTTTCTGAATAATACTTTTACGCTCTTCTTCGTACCGTAGTTTTTCCTGGGTATTCTGCCATTCGTTTTCAGACAAAACTTCCCGATCATACAATTTTTTATTTAAGTGGTAATTTAATTTTGCCTGATTGTAATCATGCTCAATAGCGACAAAGTCTTTAGATAAATTCAATTCCTGATTTCTGACCGAAAGCTTTGAAATATTCAGTTGATTCATCTGTTCGATAATAGCCGTCTCTTGTGTTAAGTAATTTAATTCAGTATTAGGATTGTACAAGCGTGCTATAGGCATATTTTTAGCAACCATTTCACCGTTTTCAACAAAAACTTCCTGTACAGATCCGCCTTCTACAACGTTTATAAAAATAGAGTTTAAAGGTTCAATCTGCGCCTGAAAAACAACAAAATCTTCAAAGTTATCTACAACTACCGTTTTAACCATCAACTCGTTCGAATGCACCATTAAAGTGCGCGGATGACTCGCCATATAATAGGCGGTTCCTCCTAAAATAACAATAGCAACTGCTAATAAAATAAAACGTTTTTCCTTTTTTTTTCTTTGATCAATTTTCGTGTCCATTATTTCTTAATTTTACCAAAGCAGCACAATTATTATGGCTATTTTACTATAAATCAATGGGTAAAAAACGTGCCTAAAATTTAAATTTTGCTAACAAACTGATTTTTTGAAAATTGTAAAACAAGACAAAAATAAAACTGTCCGTTTTTGAACACCAATACGTTCTAAAACGAACAATGAATATTTAATAATGAAAAAAACACAAGCTACTATTTTGATTATTGACGACCAGGAAGAAATTTTAATTGCCACCAAACTGCTTTTAAAACGCTCTTTTGAGACCATTATTACCTGCTCTGATCCAAAAAAAATTCCTGATATTTTACAGATGGATGATATAGATCTTGTTTTAATGGACATGAATTTTAGAAGAGGTTATGAGGACGGTAAAGAAGGTATTTTTTGGTTAAAGGAAATTAAAAATTTAAAACCTACTGCCCATATTATTTTAATGACATCGTTTGGAAATGTAGAAACTGCTGTGGAAGGTCTAAAATTAGGTGCCGTTGACTATATACTGAAACCATGGGATAACGACAAATTGATACTGCTTATTAAAGATACGGTAAAGTTACACCGTAAAACAAATAAGCATCAACCAAACAAAAACACCAGTTTATTTTTAGGCACTTCACCCGCAATTGAAAAAGTGTACAAAGTAACAGACCGTATTGCTAAAACACATGCTACTGTTTTAATTTTGGGTGAAAACGGAACAGGAAAATCAGTGCTGGCCCAACACATTCACAAAAGCTCTGTACGAAAAGATGCTCCGTTTATTTCTGTAGATTTAGGCTCTTTAAACGACAATTTATTTGAAAGCGAATTATTTGGTTATGCCAAAGGAGCTTTTACTGATGCCAAACAAGATACAACCGGAAGGTTTGAAGCAGCTGAAGGCGGAACACTTTTTTTGGATGAAATTGGAAATGTACCATTACATCTGCAAGGCAAATTACTGCAGGCTATTCAAAATAAAGAAATTATTCGTTTGGGAGAAAGTAAAGTGCGTAAAATTGACGTGCGTATTATTACTGCAACTAATGTACTATTAGAAGAAGCTGTTGCACAAGGTAAGTTTAGAGAAGATCTTTTTTACCGGATAAATACCATTTCGGTAACCATGCCGGCTTTAAGGGAACGTGAAGAGGACATAAAACCTTTAATACAATATTTTTTAGAACTTTTTGCGGATAAATATGATTTGGAAATTCCTGTTATCAACAACTTAGTTTTAGAACAGCTTCAAAAATATGCATGGAAAGGTAATATCCGCGAATTACAGAACAGAATAGAGCGGGCAACAATTTTAGCTGAAAATAACCAGATTTCAATTGAAAATTTAGGATTCGATACATTGATTCCATTAATTGAAACAGAAAATGTACAATCACTAAATGATATGGAAAAACAGAAAATAGTAGAACGATTGCATTTTTACAATGGAAATATAAGTAAAACTGCCGAAGATCTAGGCATTTCACGAGCAGCACTATATCGTAAAATGGAAAAACACACTATTTCAAATCAATAACTTATGAAGCCTTTAAAAATTATAGTTTCAATAACTTTGCGATGTTTCGTGTTGCTTTTGCTTTTAACGGCTACAGCTTATTTTGCGTTTAAAAATTATTGGTTTTCAGTTACCTTTTTACTGTCATTAGTCATTATGTCACTTGGTGAGCTTATTTACCTAGTGCGTTTACACTTGCTTTATTACCAAAAAATAATCGTATCACTTTTACATGATGATTTTAGTTTGGATCTAAACGAAAGTCAATTTAAAAGCAACGACGAAACTTTAAAGCTGTACAAAAAGATTAAAGCCGAAAAACAGCTAAACGATTCTAAAGAAATTCTATATCATCAATTATTAAATGCTACATCATCAGGTTTCTTAATTCTAAAAAGAACAGAAGATGACCGTAAAATCATCTTCATGAACAAGCATTTTCAATCTATTTTTAATATTCCTAAATCCACTTCCTGGAAATATTTAAAGAAATTTATTCCTAAATTTTGTGAAACATTCGAGGAGTCTGATTTTCAGGAAATAAAATCGACCTTCACCATTGAAATACAAGGAGAAGAACGTCAAACCTATATTATACAAAATTCCAAAACTGCTATAGCTAACCAAACCTACGACATTATCATTCTAGATTCTATTCAGCGTGTAATTGATTCGACTGAAAAAGAAGCATGGATGAACGTTATGAAAGTTATAGCACATGAAATTATTAATTCATTAACACCTATTGCTTCGTTAGCAAGCACTACAAAATTGTATTTTGAAACTAATGAGCTTACAAATGATGATTATGATGATATCCGTTTAAGTCTTGATACCATCATCAACAGAAGCATTCATTTGCAAAAATTTGTTGATCAGTACAGGCAATTAACCATGTTGCCTGATCCGGTAAAAACCAAAGTAAATATACAAAAGCTTATTCGTGAGGTTCACCATGCATTCAGACATGAACTGGAAGAAAAAAACATTAATTTTGTTTATGATACTTCACAGGTAACTATTGTAAATGCCGACAGGGTACAGTTAGAACAAGTTGTTATAAACCTATTAAAAAATGCCATTTTTTCTGTTGCTAGGGAAAATATTAGAGTTATACGTGTAGATATAAAGCAACAGACGAATCGTTTACAAATTATTTTTGAAGATTCGGGAACTTTCATTGATGACGCAATAGTTTCAAAAATATTTTTACCTTTTTACACCACACGTAAAAATGGTGTGGGTATTGGTTTAACCCTTTCAAAAAACATAGTTGAAGCACACAACGGATATTTGTATTATAAGCAAAGTAATAATAAGAAACAATTTGTAATTGTTTTTAAAAGTTAGTACCACTACTTTTAAATTTGTTTACATCTATACAAATTTAAAAGATTTTAGAGTATTTGAACAACTAATACTAATTGATATTTGGAACTTAAAAAACTTTTATTAAATTATCTTCAGGCGGCTTAGTTTTAAAATAAAATCATACTTCTTTTCGCCGAGCCATACGCTGAGCGATAATGCTAAGAGCAATCAGTTGCAAGGTATGGTAAAGCATTAGTGGTAACAATATTAATCCTGTGATAATACTAGGCCGAAAGAACACATAACAGTGCCGTTTACTAATGATTTTAGACCCACAGAATAAGACCGTGATACGATCTTCATCTGAAAAGCAAACAAGCGATTGAGTAGTCCTATTCAAAGAAATGTAACAAAAAACAAGATTATGATCCCTACGCAAAGTCTGATAAGTTCAAGCGCAGTGAAGCCCTCAAAAATATGCTATGAGAATGATGTACAAAATGATGTGTAAATGATGGTGAGTATGACTGCCTGATTCGAAATATTTGAGTTGTTTCTTGTCCTTCTCGCCACTTGCACTAAAACGGGAATTGAGACTGATATCGATTATAACAGGTAACAATACTTGAAGAATCAACTTTATGACGGTGCCAGTGATATCAAAATCGCTGCTGCAGAAGCGATGAGAATGGGGAAATGGGAATGGGAAAAAGGGAATGGAGAAAGTATTATATTTGATGATGAAGCGTTGTGAGGAATTTTTCAACGAGGATTAAGAATCATAAAACTACGTAACTATAAGTTATTATTAAAAATATCGTACAATACTTATCTCAATAAAGTAACACTTTTTAAGAAACTAAAATAGTAGACATAAAATGACCAAAATAAGAAAGATGGAAAATAAAGATGTTCCGTTTTTAGCTGAAATCTGGCTAAATACATCTTTAAAAGCTCACGATTTTATATCGAAAGAATATTGGATAAATAACAAATCTTTAATGATTGAAAAATATCTTCCAAATTCAGAAGTTTATATAGCAGAAGAAACTGATACCATTTTAGGATTTATTGCATTAAGCGAAAATTGCATTGCATCAATTTTTGTAGATATAGAACAGCAAGGAAAAGGAATTGGGACTTTACTTTTAAACTATGCTAAGAACATACGAACGGAATTGAAATTAAATGTTTATCAAAAAAATGATAAAAGTGTAAACTTTTATAAATCCAGAGACTTTATTATCTTATCGGAATCAACTGACCAGCTGACTTTAGAGAAAGAGTATGTAATGCAATGGAATAAACTTTAAAAAAACAAGCTTATTTTATAGACTTCAGGATTGCAATAATCAAGTACGGATAGGCTTATATTAAGAATGCGCTCTATCATGGGCAAATTATCGTGATACTTCATAATCAGCAACCTTCTGTCGTCTGCAGGCAGAACATCCTAACCGCAGGCTCAGTGATCAGGGAATGGGGAATTAGGGAATTATTGCAACGTTGAATTAGCTTCGCTCCGTTCGGACACGAACAGGCAGAACAGTTGCAGTTATACAGCAGCTATATACTGAGGGAAGCCAGAACACCATTAAAACAAAAAACGGAACAGTTGACCTATCTTGTAAAAATGAAGCTTAGAGGCACAAATAGTAAACTTGACGATTGGGGACATTATCCGAGTCTTTACGATCCTGAAGCTATACTAAAAAAAGGCTACGCCCTTATAAGAAAAGAAGAAATAAATGCCTAGAATTACATATAACTGTAAGTTTACATCCTTATCAAACGAAGGTTTTTATACTGCCACCTTGGGAAGAAATATATGAAACAGACAACGAAAGAAAGCAAACTTGGGAAGAAGCTGATTATACCTTTGAAAAAATGAAAGCAACCTATTTAGAGTTCGGATATGAAATTGTTGAAGTTCCAAAAATCTCTGTTGACGAAAGAGCGGATTTTGTTCTGAACTTCGTAAATAGTTTTCGTGATAAATAATTACTATTTTATGTACGGGCATATGGTTAAACGTTCGGGGAAATTTGGTGGTTTTTTTGGGGTGTACGAATTATCCGAGGTGTGGGAGTACGGTGCACTTCGACAGGCTCAGTGACCGGGGAATGGGGAATTAGGGAATATTTTAACCGTTAAATCGTTTAATTGATTATTTGTAATAGGGCTGTCTCGCTTTGGAATATCTATTTCCATAACATTTAAAATTGTGCTTACTATACTTTTGAAAGATCAAAAGTATCAAAAATCTTTTCTTTTTAATCTTGCCTCAGCTCAAAAACGGTTGAACTTTTCCTTGTTCAATAGCTGATCGCGGTTCGACACTTCGGCGGACTATTAGATTTGTATTTAGTAAATTCAGTTAAACCGAAAGTATAGATTTGATGATAATTACTGGTAATTATATGTCGCGTAAAATTTAACTTAAACAATGTTGAATGCTAATGATGCAGCCCCAGATAGTCCTGATCCAATAATCAATGTCCATGAAATAAAATCTTTGAACTCGTTTTTCTTATGCTTTATATAGATTATATGCGTTGCCATGTGCAGTATCAGGAAAATATTGAATCCTACAATGAATTTATCAGGTGAATCTGTATTGACAAGACTTATATTGATAAAAAAGATGATAGGAATATGAGCCAACATGAATATTAGAAACCCCATTTATCGTCCAGTGAAGTAAGCCCGGGAAAAATTTTCCACTCTTTACAACGGACCGCATCCATTTCATGCATTGTAAAGAACGACAATCCCAAGTAAAAGATAACTTTATATAATTCCATTTCGCTACTATTTAAGCAATACATCAATCAATACAAATCAAAAAGAACTGCGAAAATAAATAATCACTTTCTTAAATTCTAAAAAAGAAGTATTTTTCTGCAATACACACACAGTTATTCTATAACTTATGATTAAAGTAAAAGAATAGGTATGCCGGATTTCACATTTGAATATTGATATTTTTTAAGGTTTTTGTTACATTCCATTGCATGCAATATATTGATAGGCTATCTTTGAATGCTCTCACCACAAAATTAAAAATACATGTTGCAATTTTATGCACAGTAATATTGAACATTTAATAAATATAATAATGCCGATACCAACAAATAAAACTGAATTACAAACGGCAATTAGCTGCACTTACAGCAAACTGCGTAAAGATCTATTGTTAATTCCTGCTGATATTACAACAATAAAAGCGATGGACGGACATGCAAAGAATTCTAAGATGAGCGTAGAAAATCTTATGTCGTATCTTATTGGCTGGGGTGAACTGGTTTTAAAATGGAATTATAAAAAAGACCGTCGTGAAAAAATTGATTTTCCAGAAACAGGATATAAATGGAACGAGCTTGGAAAATTAGCACAAAAATTCTATAGTGATTATGAGCATCTGGATTTTAACCAACTCCTCACTAAATTGGATGAAACAGTAAACCAGATTCATACAGTTATTGATTCAAAATCAAGTTATGAACTTTATGAAGTGAGCTGGTATGAAAAATGGACATTTGGAAGAATGATTCAATTTAACACTTCATCACCATACAGCAATGCAAGAGCACGTATTAGAAAATGGACAAAGGAACAAAATCTTGATAAATTACAATAGCAATAAATTCTTTTGTTTTTAATAATTATGTTAAGCGAAATAAAAGACAATAATAAAAATTGAAAGTAAGTTTAACTGAAGTAAAACATTTTTAAATTCTAGAATAAATGAACAAAGCGAACAAATCATCTACAATATCGTTTCTCGGCATAGGTTTTTTAATCTGGTTATTAGCTACTCTGGCTTTTCGTGTAGCCGGACAATACTTCTTTATCACTGAGTCGCCAATAGTTCTTACCATTCTGTACTTAGCTGTAATTCCGGCTTTAGCTTTAATTTCGGCTGTTACTTTTAAAAAATTCAACCTCATAGGGTTAGAAAATGTGCTGGCAGGTGTACTTATGGTACTTCCAGGTATGATTATAGATACTTTTGTTATACAGTTTTTTGAAGACATTTTTCCCAACATGCCCTCGTCAAGAGCAGCCACATTCGGCTCATGGTTAATGTGGGCTTATTCTGCTGTATTAGTAACAGGTGTGATTCTTGGGTTGCAGCATAAAACAAATACTTAAAAGTTATAGATTAATTCTTACTCAAACCACAGGTAATTTACTTTTGCATCTCACCTATTTTTTCAATCTTTTTCAACCATTTTTGACGAAGTTTCTCATCGGATGTTTTTACAATTCCCACGTACGTAACTTTTACCGGTTTAACCCCACAAAATTCCAACACGGATTTTTTGAGCTGATTTACACTGGGTCTTCCAAAGAAAAATCGATAATACAGACTGGGTTGGTCTAATGTTGTAATTATATGCGCCGTTTTTCCTGTTAATAGCTTATCCCACCATACAGAATTTTCTCTGTATTGAAAAGCCAAGCCAGGCAGAAACAAACGGTCTATAAAACCTTTAGTGATTGCAGGCAGACCACCCCACCAAACAGGATGAACCCATACCAAATGATCTGCCCAAAGAATTTTCTGCCAAGCATCGGTAAGATCAGGTTCCAATTCCATTCTTTTTCTGTATCCATATTGCAGATTTGGGTTAAAATGTAATGCCGAAATAATAATTTCCTTTACTACTGCTTCAGATTTTAAAGCGCCGTTTTTGTATGATTCAGTAATTGCGAAATTTAAAGAATCTTCATTGGGATGACCGTTTATAATTAGTATTTTTTTCATTACTAAGAAATTTCGAAAATATTATAAAAAACATATAAGTAGTATTTGATACATCCGGGATGTTATTCAATACACTATACTATACTGCAAATATTAAATAAAAGAAAAAAGCAACTGTCATAAGAATAACAAGTGCTAATTAAAATATAAAAGAGATGACTTTATAAATATAAGAAGATTAAACAGATTAAGTAGAGCTATAAGAAAAAAAATTGCGCCCACTTATTTTTTAATTTTAATGTAAAATTAAGCAACTGAAAAACAATTGTTTATTTTTTTTTAAAAATAAGTGAATGTTTAAAAACAATAAATTAAAATTTTGGCACGCGTTTTGTTAAGTCCATGTTAATTATAAACATTAACAATAATCTATAACATTACTTTTTATGAAAAAGATTTTATTTTCTATTGCTTTAGGAACAAGCATTCTTACAAGCTGCGGGTCTGACGACAACACCACTACACCAACCACACCTACAAATCCTTCAAAGGAACAAGTAACAGCGAAATGGAAAATGGTGAAAGGGGAAGTTTACCAAAACGGTTCTTTATTTTATGAAGAAAATCTTAAGGGCGAAAACTGCGAATACAGCTATTATGATTTAAAAGCCAACGGTACTAAAGCAGAAGTTTTCTATGATATGGAAGATGAGTGCGATATGGATGTTACTGAAGGAACATGGACTTATAACCAAAACAAAAAGCAAATAACGCTTACAGATTCTGACGACGGATATACCATGGTAATGGAAGTAGTTACTTTAAGTGCTACTGAGGCCAAATTTAAGGTGGTTAAAGACGGAGATGACGACATTCCAACATCTACAGAGATCTATGTATATTTAAAAAAATAACAGATTAATTCTTAGAATGAAAAGTCGGAAAAAAATTTCCGACTTTTTTATTAAAGCAAAGCTTCATCAATAATTAATGATCAGGGACTGAAATTATAATGTGCAAACTTATAATGTTCCTTCTTAACATAAAATCACTATTGCGAAAGCCTTGCGTTGTTATTTAATTGCAATACCAAAATCAAGGACTGCCTGCAAACTTAACTTATTAATACTTAACAAGAGTTCATGATCAATAATCATATCGTTGCCAATCAGCATTTCGTTGATCGTTTTTACATTTAATCTGGAAATTTCATCATTTAAAGGTTCAACGCTAACTCTTAAAAATTCCTTTTTTTCAACATCAGTATTATTATACAGATTTTGGTAATTATTAATTATCTCTTTTAGTTTCAATCCATATTCCAGTAATAAATTTTCATTTTCCATAATATCTTTTATTTTAAAGTTAGAAAAAAACATTAAAATTATCAATCAATAAAACTAACTTTAAGCAACCGACCGTTGTTTTTAAAGCAATTCTTATAACATTAAATTTCGACTCTACTCCACCACAATTATTTTTGTAACTGACCTATTCTTCCAATCTTTTTTCAACCATTTTTTTACGAATTTTTTCCATCGGATGTTTTGACTAGGCTAACAGATTAAGTTGATGACTGAGAAATAAAATTTCATCTACAAATTCTATTTTTTTAAAAGGTACAGTATTAGTTAAAGTTAGATAATAAAAATATAAATTACTTAATAGTTATGCATTAAGGGCATATTGTTTTGTGAGCAGCATAACAGAACCGTGTAGGAAGATTTAAAGAATATTTGTTTTGCATCAGAGTGTAAATCACTGATGTCCGTTGAATCCAAAATATTTTTATATATTTAATCACTAAAAATTTAGTTTTAAATATGTTTAGGAATCTTCTTTTAGTAATTTGCCTCTTCGGCATTGTATTGCCTTTATTTTCTCAAAAACCGGATGTGATCGTACTTGGCGTCGGGCACTCGACACAGTTGATCAATTATGAACAGCAGCCAGCAGCATTGCGGGCATTCATAGATAAAGTAAAACCAAACGCCATCTGCATAGAACGTTCCCCGGAGGAATACTCGCGTAATGATTTTTATGAATTCACCTACGAACAGCAATACACCGCGGTGCCTTATGCAAAGGAGAATAACATTCCCCTCTATCCTATCGACTGGCTACCTTTCGAAACCGACACAGAGTTGGGATTCGGAATTAAAGATTTGAGTGTTCCTAGATTTGTAAGGCAGAAAGAAGGGTTTCTTGGTTTTACGGTCTTTACCGATTCTGCTGACTTCAAGGATGACCTGTATTTCGCTGAACACCCAAACTATATTCAACGTATTGAGTCCTGGTATGCGTCTCACCCTGAGAGGGCATCATCTGACCTCCCGCGACGTCTTTTCCTCTACAGAACCTTCATGCAGGCTAAAAGAATCCAAAAAGTACTGGAGAACTATTCTTCGGGGGACACCGTGTTGGTTGTCATTGGTGCTTTCCACAAGAACGACATTGAGAAGCACGTGATGGAACAAGGCTACCGTGTGGTACAACCTTCTACCTTCGGTTCCATAGACCAGCAGACCATCGATCAGCATTTTAAACAATCAGATGCTCATGCCATACTATCTTTTAATCTTCTAGGAATGCAGTCCAAACTGAGTAAGATCAACGATCAACTTGTAGACTATGCACTAACCAAATTAGAAAACCCTGATTCTATTGAATTCAGACTGTTCCAGATACGACGAGCCGTCCTTCTAAAAAAAGCATCATCCAAAGATGCGGTAGCCCAATACCAAATACTGCTTTCAGGGCTTAAAGATGAGCAATGGACCTGGAATGGTGTAAAAGACAGAACGAGAATAGATTCATACTTTGACCCGTTCGGGAATCTGACGCTGGGTGACAGGATAAGGCTTGAGATGGCAAGGGAGTACCGTAAACTTTTAAATGATAAACACTACAAGGAACAGATCGCTATAATACGCGCCAAACTGAGTGCCAATAAGAAAGCAATGTTCGATCATTACATAGAAAAATATCTTGATTGATCTGCATAATTACGTGCTTATTGATTAAAACTGCCTGGCGCGTATTTTAAGGTAAAATTCCGGGTTATCCATCTGTCAAGAAAATTGATACACTGATCAAATAAATTAGACATGAATTGTTTGCAAAATTATTTCAGTGCATTAAAATTTTTATAATGAGCAGTTATTATTTGGATAATCTCATAGTTATCGGTTTCAGATTGCTTATTTTCTATCATGTCAAATAGTTTTCGCGCTAAGGTTTAATCATATAAAAGATGTGAAAAAACTAGTAGATTAAATATTTACGATTAATATGATTGCTAACTTTTCTTTTCAATGACGTACGCCTTAACACCTGCCATTTTTCCATTAGAAAACTGCCATACATCGCAATAATCGTAATGGTTATAATTACCAGCTTTATCCTTTAAAGTTATCTGACCTGTTACGATTACGAAGTTCCCATCTTCTACAGTTCTATCGACAGTAAATATCGGTGGTTCCAAATAAAATTCGTTCATATATTTTCGGACTTCGTCCTTACCGTTTAAGATTTGTTCCCCTACGAAGATCCATGTGGTATCTTCTGTACAATATGCTAAGAATTTTTCGTATTTACCTTGTTTTACAAATTCGTTGGCTTCATGTAATATTGCTGCGTTACTCATACCCGTTTGTTTATTTATTGTGTTATTTATTTGATTTTTAATAGATTGCATATAGACAAAGCTGGTTATCATGACCGCTGCTATTGCGAAAATTTTATTATACATAATACTCATCTAAATAAAGTTTCTACCTAACTACAAAACAAATTTACCGTTTTACCTTCCAATATTGTATATTAGCAGCTAATTGTATGGTACTATAAAAAAGGTAAGTAATGGGAACTATTAAGGAAACGTCTACAAATTTTGAAAATAAGAAGATACTTGCTGATGAATGTTCTGAGGTTTATGCAGCAAATATTATTGGTGGCCAATGGTCACTGGTTATATGCTCATGGCTAACAAACGGTAAAATGAGGTTTGGTGAATTGAAAAAAGCTATTCCTAATATTACAGAACGTATGCTTACCATGCAGTTACGCAAACTTGAACAACACAACATACTGACCCGAACTGTTTATGCGGAAGTTCCGCCAAAAGTTGTATATGAACTTACAGAAATTGGTTATGAGCTTAAACCAATTATAAGCCAAATGGAAAAATGGGGAGAACGGCATAAAAATTTAATAACGAAATAGCAGCTGTACTTACTGCCCTAGCTTTGACAGTAAAAACCTTTAAGTTTAATAAGGGTACCAGATGAAACAAAAGGCAGAGAATTTAAGAACTTTAAAATTATCCTAACATACAACAACTGCCCTCCTGCTAGCCTTAGTTAATAATCACAAACGCGGAGAATGAATGTAAACAAATTAGTTAAAACACTATGAAAAATATTTTTTTTACTATTTGTCTTTATTTCAAGCTATCTAAATGTATTAGGTAAAAACGTGATAACCAACGATAACTTTAACTACCTTGTAAGACAGGTAGAAGGCGACTTAAACAGAGACGGTAAAAACGACCGTGTTACAGTACATATGGACACTGTTAATAAAACATATCCTTTAAGACTGCAAATATATTTGTAGCAACCGAAAGGAAAACCAACTTTAACAGTTTCTTCAAGACAGATAATCGAGCCCAAATATCTGCTGAAAAAAAGGGGGAATACAATGGATACCAAATTCCTGATTTTAGAATTGAAAACGGGTCTTTGCTAATGTGGAGTGAAATTAAAGAAGGAAATATCACATACGAATTAAATATCGAAATGGAAATTTTGAATTAATTGCTGTAGAGAAGCTAATTAATAACGCTACGAAAGGGTACATTGATGAAAACACCTTATTTACCGAAACTAAATTTAATTTAATTACAGGGGTGAGAATTGAAACTGATAGTACGAATTCAGAAAAAACTTTCAAGAATAACAAGCGGATAAAAACATTTTTTATCAGACCGTTACCTAAAATACAGGATTTTAAATTTTGTGACAAAAACAGATATTAGGCGTTTTTGAATGGAACGTAAAGTTTTGAATCTAAGATATAATCTACTATTATAGTTTTTTCAGATCAACACCTAATTTTTCAAACTCCATTTCTCCTAAAGGTGTGATGAAGTAATTTTTATCAGTGTCTTTTCCTTTCGCAAGCCACCCCTTTTTAACAAACTGTTCCAATACAAGTGCTCCCAATTTTCCGCCTAAATGCTCGTAACAAGTTTTTGCAGTTTTTATTGCAGGTTCCGTCTTCATATTTAAGTATTATAAGTTATTTTTAAGTTTTACCGTAATTAATTAACTTTATTTACAAAAATATAAAATTGATCTATATATTTCAAAGAGAATTAATCACAGTGCATATTAAACTATTATCAAACTTTTATTTGAGTACCGTTTTAAAATCGAGAAAATAAATTTTATGACCAAGCACTTAGAGACAATAAATGATTTATCGTACAAAATGGTACTACCTGACAAACAACTGGAAGATTTTGTTGAAAGCTTTTGGATTCTGCATAATCCTACAGATAAATGCGAGGATGTTGTTGTATTGCCTGAAGGAAGGAGATCTTTTTTTTGCGCCCAGCAGATGAAGCTTATTATGCGTGCTACTTGGTATTACAACGACTCCCGGACAGGCGGTAATTTAAATAGTTGCTGGCGTAAAGATGTTAACAAATAATGATTTAAAGATTGTGATAGTGTTGTTAATCTATATTAAACCGATTCATACAGTGATTGCAGACAAGGCTTCCCACCATATAAATTAAAACTGCCAATACAGCAGAAATAAAAATCAAAGTTATAAAATCCATCACTCTAAGACGCCTTTTTGCAATACTGTCCTTGGTATCCTTAGAGATATTAATACGCGCAGTATTATTGTTTTTCTATTTTTTGGGATCTTCTTCAAAAACTCGCAAATTTCCATCATTTAAAATTTCATCCGCTGTATCCTTACGGCATTCAGGATAGCCAGCAATGCTACACCGACATCGGCAAAAACTGCCTCCCACATAGTTGCTAATCCGCCTGCACCAAGAACCAATACGACTGCCTTTACACCAAAAGCCAAAGCGATATTTTGCCAAACAATTTTTTTGGTCTGCTTACCGATATTTATAGCCATTGGTATTTTACTTGGCATATCGTCCTGTATTACGACGTCTGCCGTTTCAATAGTGGCATCACTTCCCAAACCGCCCATGGCAATCCCTACATCGCTTAGTGCGACAACGGGAGCATCATTTACACCATCACCAACAAAAGCTACACTTTCGCCTTTCGCTTTTATTTCTTTAACCCGATTTACTTTGTCTTCCGGCAGAAGATCTCCAAAAGCACTATCTATACCTAACTGTTCAGCCACATGTTTTACAACTGTGCCTTTGTCTCCACTAAGCATTGTTGCTTTAATATTGAGTTTGTGCAACGACTTAACAGCCTGCTGTGCATCGTCTTTGATGCTGTCTGCAATAGTGATATAGCCCACAAACTTATTTGCATAGGCAACGGCAATCGTTGTGTATACAATACTGTCGGGATCTAAATCGTAAACTATTCCAAACTTTTTCATCAGTTTGAAATTGCCAACCAATATATCTTTTCCGTTAACAGTAGATTTGAGTCCGTGACCTGCTATTTCTTCTGTTCTTTCTAAACGAATGGAAGTGTCTGGCTTACCAACGTATTGATGAATGGCAGTTGCTACGGGATGCGTACTGTGGCTTTCTAATATATTTACCATTTTCATTATTTCGTCTTTGTTGAATGAAGGGTGAAATACGACCTCCTGTACTTTGAAAACACCTTCTGTCATGGTTCCCGTTTTATCCATGACTACGTTTTTAATATTGGCTAGGGTATCTAAAAAGTTGCTTCCCTTAAACAAAATACCGTTGCGAGAAGCAGCTCCGATTCCCCCGAAATAACCCAGCGGAATACTGATAACCAACGCACAGGGACATGAAATTACCAAAAAAACCAAAGCCCTGTACAACCATTCTTTAAACTGATAGTCTGCTACTATAAAGTAAGGCACTAAGCAGATGGCCAGTGCTAAAAACACAACGATCGGCGTATATATTTTGGCGAATTTTCGGATAAAAAGCTCTGTGGGCGCCTTTTGTGAAGTGGCATTCTGTACCAATTCCAAAATCTTGCTTAACTTACTATCTGTGTATGCTGCTGTAACTTTTACCTGCGAAATAGTGTTCAGGTTTATCATTCCTGCGAGAACAGTTTGGCCTTTGCTCTTAGTGTCGGGTTTACTTTCACCCGTTAGAGCTGATGTATTGAATGAGGCAGTATCGGACAATAATTCGCCGTCTAAACCTAATTTTTCTGCAGATTTTAGCTGTATAACTTCACCAATGTTTACGGTTTCTGCCTTTACCGTTTGCGGTTCACTGTTAATTAAAACCGTGACTTCGTCGGGTCTTTGATCGAGCAAAGATCTGATGTTGGCTTTAGCTCTTGAAACCGCCAATGTTTGAAATACTTCGCCAACAGCATAGAACAGCATAACGGCAACTCCTTCTGGATATTCGCCAATAGCAAAAGCACCAATAGTAGCAATACCCATAAGAAAGAACTCTGAAAAAACATCTCCTTTCACTATGACCTGTACAGCTTCTTTGAAAACAGGCAGCCCTACGGGAATGTAGGCAGCCAGATACCAAATAATCCTTATACAACCTGTAAACCATGTAGCCGTAAACCAATTATCCATTGCGATACCTGAAAGCAACAGTACAAGCGATATAACTGCAGGCAGAAACATTTTAAAAACACTTTCATTTTCTACTGAATGGGAATGGTTGTGCCCGTCATGATCTGAATGAGGTTCTTTGTTTGAAAGAGGTTTCGAACAGCATCGGTCATCAGCAAACTGCGGAAAACCTGAGTTTTTATCAATTTTATTTTCGGCTGGTGTGCAGCAAAGCTGATTGCCTTGAGCATCATATTTATGTTGATGTTCCATTTTTACTTGTTTTGGATCGTTTTACTTTTCGCGATTACCTATTAGTTTCTTATTTTTTCCACATTGCTGTTCATTATGTGCCGAACAATGTATTGAAAAACAAATCTTTTAAAAACATTGAGCTTTTGCTGATGCATTTTATAAAATTCATCGGGAGTATCAAACACACCAAAATCCTGATTGATACCTTTATCCTGAATAAACGTGTTGTTTAAATTCCAATCAATCTCAGGACTTTGAAAATTATCGGTGTAAACTCCAAAACCACAAAAAGTAGTTTTACAATCGGGCTTTTGCTGCTGAAGCTTACGTAGGTATTGTTTATCTAAAATTACACCTTCCATAAAAAACCATTGTCCGTTAAATAAAACTTCAACCCAACTGTGCAAGATATTTTGCGGCGAAAGTTTGTACCAAATCCCTGTTATTGCCCCTTTCTGCAACGCTTTATCAATTGTAAAACCATGAATACGATTAGGAATTCCGACAGCCCGCAACAAAGCCATAAGCAATGTTGCTTTTGTATTGCATTGTCCGTAGCCGTTTTTCAGTATTTGGGAAGCAGGAATATCATCAGCCTTATTGTATCCGAATTTAATTTGGTCTCTTACAAAATTGTAGATACTTTTAATACGATCGACAACATCAAGCTTTTTCCACTGTTTCTGATCGACCAGATTTTGAACAGATGCGTCCGAATAATCAAGCAAGCGGGTTTCTTTAACATAACTTTCCATGATGTTGTTTATTTAAGTTGTAACGAGAACAAAATTATTTATAAAGTTTATGCAATGCTATTGCAAACCCTCATTCAAACAATTTTCGCAAATTCCTTTTGCAAAAAAGCGTACTTCGTCAATCCGGTATCCCACTTCTTTTACAGGAATTGAAAAATCTTCTTTACACGTGGTCTTCTTGCAAACTTTACAATAAAAATGTAAATGCCGGTCTTTGTGCGTATTTTCACTGCAACCATCGTGGCACAACATGTACCTTGTGGTATTGTTTTCCTGAATTCCGTGAACAATTCCTTTTTCCTCAAACGTTTTCAGCGTTCTGTAAATAGTTATCCTGTCTGCCTTATCAAAATAGTTTTCAATTTCTGTAAGTGAAACTGCTGTTTGCTGCTGTTCCAAAAAATCGTAAATAAGAATACGCATACTTGTGGGGTTGGTATTCTTCTCCAAAAGTTTTTTTTCTGTTTCTTTACTCATAATAATAGTTTTTTATGTATATGACCGTCGCCTGCATTTGTCATTTTGGTATTTACAAAGGAAGCACCTTTTATCACAATGTGTGCATTGTGCCGTATTTCATTAAGAGGTGCTATAGCAGTATAGCCCCATTGCGCAGATCCTTTACTAACTTAAATCCTTTCAAAACGCGTGCCTTTTGGAGCTTAAAGTTCAAGCAAGAAAATGAGCAGGGATAATCATTTTAGCTAAGCTTGAAAGCTTAAAGGGTTTGTCAATATTATTGTGCTTATTGTTCTTACATTTTATAATTTTTAATTGAATAAATATAGTGCTTTGAAAACATAAAAAGGGTTTTGCAAAATGACGAGGTAACTGCTTTAAAGTTTATTCTTCGCAATCCGCGAAAGCTAATCTAATGACTTTTTTGTTATTAATTAGCAAATAGAAATTAGCTTTGACAACGCTTCGTGTATTCTAAATCGAATTTTTCGTCTTCGATTTTCCGCCACTTCGCAAATCATCAAACCCTTAGCAGAACATTATAAGACGGCAACCAAAACGACAATGAAATCAATAGTACAACAGCTAAGAGAAGAAAAAAAAATTAACACAAAGCGAACTTGCCGAAAAAACTGAACTTTCTTTGATTCAAAGAATTGAGGCAGGTAACATCCCAGAAGGATTTACTTTGAAAATTATAGCGAGTATATTTAAAGCGGAACCCGAAAAGCTAATTCCTTCTAAAGGAATTGTAACTATTGATAGATAAAAATTAAGTTGAAAGATTAAATGTAATATATGGCTTCAGGATCTCCATTGTTAGTAATATATCTATTTCGGTTTTTCTGTACTTTTACGCCCAAGCGTTATTTTACAGCTTGGAAGTCGTGAACCTTATGGTTTAGTATGTTCAACTATTCCCGATTAAAATCGAGAGCGTCATTTTTTTGCTAATGGCACTATGTATTTGTGTGGAACTACTTATTTTTTTACTGCTCTAAAAGGTAATACAAATTTTCTAAAAAGTAATCGTAAGCAATAGGTGCAATAATATCCCATAAAATTTACCACACATTTGTAAACCTACACAATTAACAATTTTGTATATTTGCTTAACGCTTTAGGGGTATTCTGAAAAGAATTGAGAGAGTCCCTTTGAACCTGATACGGCTTACACCGACGTAGGGAAAAGCAAGAGGCATCAATACCTGATGTTTTCTTTCTTATTCTATTTGTTTTCCTAAAGCACTTAAAACTATGAAGTAAATGGAAAATAATCTTTGGAATTACATTCAATCCGTAAAAAAATTATCGCCGCTTGTTCACAACATTTCCAATTTCGTGGTAATGAACAATACCGCCAATGCCCTTTTGGCTGTTGGAGCCTCGCCCGTTATGGCGCATGCAAAATCTGAAGTGAAAGAAATGGTTGCTATTGCAAATGCTTTGGTAATAAATATAGGAACTCTAGACGAATACTGGTCAGAATCGATGCTGACTGCAGCAGAGGAAGCCAGTCGTTTGAAAAAGACCTGGATTTTGGATCCTGTTGGAGCGGGTGCAACTGCATACAGAGATGAGATTTTAGCGAAACTGTTGGAATTTAAACCAACTGTTATCAGAGGAAACGCATCTGAAATTATCGCTTTAGCTAAAGCAAATAAAACTGTGACAAAAGGAGTAGACAGTACAGCAGAAAGCAATGAAGCTATTAATGCAGCGAAATATCTTATAGAAAGCCGTGAGTGTATAATATGCATTTCAGGTGCAACAGATATTATTATTGATGTGAAGGAAACTTATTTCGTTGAAAACGGACATGCTTTAATGACGAAGATAACGGGTTTAGGATGTTCGGCTTCTGCAATTGTTGCAGCTTTTGCCGGAATTGCCGACAATAAAACCGAAGGTACTGTTGCTGCGATGACACTTTTGGGGATAGCCGGCGAATTATCGGAAAAAATTTCTCATGGACCGGGAAGCCTTCAGATGAACATTTTGGATAAGCTTTATAATCTTTCAGAACCGGAGTTTTTTGAAAATGTAAAAGTATCCAAACAATGACTTTGACACCATTCCCATATAAACTATACCTTGTGATATCAGAAGCAGATTGTAAGCATCGGAATTTTTTGGATGTTGCCGAGCAGGGAATATTAGGCGGAGTAGATATTATACAGCTACGTGAAAAGAATGCAGCCGATAAAGCATTTCTTAACAATGCCCTTCGGTTAAAAGAGATTACCGACAAATATGGAATTCCATTAATTATTAATGACAATGCCTTGGTTGCCAAAGAAGCAAATGCTTTTGGAATTCACGTTGGTCTTAACGATACCCCACCAACGGTTTTAAGGGAGTTTTTTTTCCAAAATAAGATGATTGGTTACTCTATTGAATATTTGGACCAGCTTAAAAACAAGGATGCAGCTGTTGCAGATTATTTGGGGATAAGTCCGGTTTTTAGAACCAATACAAAAACCGATACCGTTACCGAATGGGGATTGGAAGGCTTAATGAAAATAAGAAAACTTACAGATAAACCTTTGGTTGCCATTGGAAACATCCATCTAAAAAATGCCCTAGCGATTATTAATGCCGGTGCAGACTGCATTGCGGTTGTATCTGAAATATGCAGTGCCGAAAATCCTCAAAAAGCAGCTTTTAATCTAAAAAATGAAATCTTAAAATGATGAAATATAAATATCCATCAGTTCTCACGATTGCCGGTTTTGACGGAAGCGGAGGTGCCGGAATTCAGGCCGATATAAAAACCATATCGGCATTGGGCTGTTACGCGACATCGGTTTTAACAGCTTTACCTGTTCAGAACACGCAGGGAGTACAAAATATATATCCTATCGCAATGAACGCCGTCAGCGAGCAAATTGAAGCCGTTTTAGATGATATTTTCCCCGATGCCATAAAAATTGGAATGGTTCATACAACCGAACTGGTAGAAACCATAGTGAACACTTTATCCCGATATAAAAAAGTACCCGTTGTATTTGACCCTGTAATGGTGGCGACAAGCGGACACCGATTAATAGAGAACAAAACCATTGACGCCATTATTGAAAAACTGTTCCCTGTTGCAGACATTATAACGCCGAATATGGACGAAGCAGCAATTTTAGCAGCTATGGAAGTGAAAACGCTGCGTGACATAGAAGTTGCGGGTCTGCGAATAAAACAACTGGGTTGTAAAAACATTCTGTTGAAAGGCGGGCATTTGGAAACACAAACCATTACGTCGCTTTTATTTAACGATCAGCAGGATTACCAGACTTTTGAATCTGAAAAAATAAATACCAAAAATACACACGGTTCGGGCTGCACACTGTCTTCTGCCATTGCATCGTATATAGCACAAGGAAATGATCTTACTACAGCCGTGGGCTTAGCACAAACCTATGTTTCCAATGCAATAAATCACGGCAGTGATGTGCAAACCGGAAGAGGAAACGGTCCGTTAAATCACTTTTTTAACCCTTTAAAACTACTAAAAAATGAACTGGTCTGAAAATGCCTGGAAATCGATTGAAAATATTTACAACGATATCACAGCAATGCCATTTATATATGAATTGTCGGACGGAACTTTAAACAAAAAAAAATTCCAGTTTTATATTACACAGGACTCTTTATATCTGGAGCATTTTGGAAGGACATTAGCACTGATAGGCAGCAAAGTACATGATATTGATGACGCTTTGGCTTATATGCGTTTTGCAGAAAATGCCATAGTGGTTGAGAATGCTTTGCACGAATCGTATTTTAAAGAATTTGAAATTTTTGAAAAAGGAATTCCAGAACCCGTTTGCCATCACTACCTTCATTTTTTGAAAAGTACTGCGGCTTTTGAACCTGTGGAAGTAGCAATGGCAGCCACTTTACCCTGTTTCTGGATTTACAAGGAAATTGGAGATTATATTTTGAATTTAGAACAGACAGCAGAAAACCCTTACAAAAGCTGGATTGATACTTATGCCGGAGAAGATTTTGCAGTTGTGGTTAAAAGCGCTATTGAAATTTGCGATAAGGCGGCTGAAAATACAACATCAGAGATAAGAGACCGAATGTATAAAGCATTTGTTACGGCTTCTTTTTTAGAGTATCAATTCTGGCAGGCGGCTTATGATTTGAAGACTTGGTAGAAGATGAGGCGCATATATATATAGTAAACAAAATGAATTAATTAATAAGACCAATATTATCAGAGCAGAGAATAGTGCAAGATTACAGCTCGCTGATCAGCTATGGTGTTATTTTCTATTTTTAATGTAATATTTCATGACAAAATTCACTTGCGCAACTGAAAAAAAAATTCTATTAAAAAATTTACGTAAATTTATATTAATAAAATCTTTCTCTCAAGCATCTACCTTTAATCGGGTAGGTGCTATTTCTTTTTTAACTCCTCTGGTACATTCGCGTCTTAAATAAAAAGAGCTAAAAATCATATTTACAATTTAAAACGGCTAATAATAAGCAAATAATTGAAAGTTAACCAGCAAAAAAATTGAAAAAGACCTCGATAAGAGTTAATTTTTAATTATATTTAAGAATACTAATATTAAAAAATTTAACTATGAAAAAGAGAATTTTATTATTTAGTCTGGCTTTGTGTGGAATTTCTACATATGCTCAAGAAATTACTACGCCTCAATATGAGGAGAATGTAAATGCAGCCCCTATACAAAAAGGGAACTGGATTGTAGGTGGTTCAATCGGTGCGTTGGGCTACTCGTTTGAGAGTGAAAATTTTAACATCAACGTAATGCCTAAAGCAGGTTATTTCATAACAGACGGAATAGCCGTAGGTTTAGGAGTTGATCTTGGTTTTTCTACGGTAAAGGGTGGCGAAAACATTTGGGGATACGGTATTAAACCGTTTGTGAGATATTATTTTCCTGAAGGAGCCAGCTCTACAGGGAGATTTTTCGCACAAGGTGATTTAGGAATAACCGGTGCTACAGAAGGCGCAGCCGATACTTCATTTGCTTTTGGTTTGAATATGGGCTATGCGCATTTTATAACAAGAACAGTAGCACTAGAGGTAACCGCAGGTTATAATTATTCTAAATCTGATTCTGCCAATGCAGTTGCCCAGAATGGTCTTGGTGCAGCTGTAGGATTTCAGATCTACTTACCTGGAAGAAAATAACCTATAGCTTTAATGGTTTACGAACGTTAAACTAAAAAAATAAAAGGTCACAAGATGACCTTTTATTTTTTTTAACCAGTAATGACCTTTAGCTATTATACCAAAAAATCAACTTACTATAACTTAATTTTTAAATTTTGGAATTCGTTGTTTTTATTGGAGAATTAATTGATTGATTTTCTTTTCTCTTTCAGTCTCTACAACATAAACTACTTGTTATGCCAGCATGAAATTTCGTAGCTTTGTAAACCACATTAGCCCGTGTAAATGATATGTTTAAATAATTTAAAAAAAGCAATACATAATATTAACACAATGACTATAAATCCGGCAGCTAGATAAGCTGATCGTACAGCATTATAACGATAAATTCCAATTATGGACCTTCCCAGCCCAGGCTTTATTTTACAGCTTGGAAATAGGTACCAGGGCGGAGTGACTGAATGAAGTTAACCTTTGGTTTATGACTACGGAACCAACCAACAGCCATACTGAATAAATCTGTTACTGTAAAAGACTAAGGCGAATTAATCATTAAAACTAAAACAAATAGTTATGCTTGAATAAATGTATTTTTCATTTTGATTCTGCCTTGGTAAAACCTGTTCAATAATATTTAATTAGTAATTATTTTTTTATGACTTTTCTTGTAATGAGCCCCTGTTGGGTATAGAGCGTTATAAAGTAGGTGCCCATAGTTAAAGTTTCAATGTTGACCGTTGCGTTTTTACTGTTTAACAATTGATAAAATACCTGTTGACCTGCGGCATTAAATATTTTAATACTGTTTAACAGATATTCACTTTCTATATTTACAACAGAATTAGAAGGATTGGGGTAAATAAGCAGCTTACTTTGCAACTGTTCTTGTTTAACATTAAGCAAGCCAATGTCTAACGAATAGATTCCATTAACCAGCGTATACAGAATAAGCTTGTTGTTATACAGATGAAGATCAAGAACTCCCTGACCTTCCGGAACAGCTTCGGTGTAACTTAAATGCCACGAATCTCCTGCATTGGTAGATCTGTAGATTTGTATATTATTATTAAGCCCTTGGAAACTGCCGGCTGCGTAAAGAACATCAGGGTTATTTGAATCATAAATAACCTTATAGATATATATTGGTAGTGACCCAGTATTGATCCATGTAAGTCCCTGATTTACCGATTTAGCTATCCTGCCCTCGCCGTAGGAAACCATAATATCTTTATTTGTAGGATGAAACGCAACGCCATGAGTACAATGGGTCTGCAACGAATCTACTTTTTGCCACGTAGCACCGCCATTGTAAGTTGACTGGATATATGAACGAAAAAAAATTTCTTCTCCAGTATACATTATGTTTTGCGGATCGTTTGGATTATAGCCGACGAACCAGTCCTGATAGCCTCCAATAAAAGAGTTCAGCAGCGACCATGTTGCACCAAAATCAGAAGACTTTGAGAAACCATAGCCCCTATGTAGCACTACAATCTCATTTAAGTTTTGCGGGTGCTGGTCTATCTGCAAAATAGTATTAACAGCGGTATTATTAAAAAAAGAAGCAGCAGTAAAATCTGTGAAAGTTTGTCCGTTATCGGTAGAACGTACCATAAGCGTATCGCTTGCTTCATTACCGGTTACCCCCAAAATAGTATCGTTCTTTTTAACAAAATTGCGGATTGGAACATCGGCAAAAGCGAACAACTGCCATAGGGTATCATTAAGCGTTGTTGCTATATTTTTGCGATAAATACCTTTTCTTGTGGATACATAGATATAATCATCGATTATTTTCGACTTGCTCCAGTAGGTAACAGATGTAGGCACAATACTTTGTGCTTTGCGTACATTAGATTGGTCTTTCAAGCCTATGTAATTCAATTGTGCGTATACAGAAGAACAAACAATAAAGAATAATACTGGTACAAATTGTTTCATAAATAGCTTTTTATATGGTTAAATAAAAGTACAAAATAAACTTTAAATAAGATTTTTTTCTTAAAGCCTTGTTTTGTCTTTAGTTTTAATATGTTGGAAAATTGTTTAGCGTTAATCTTTAATAGGAACAGATAACTACAAAAGCTTTTCGGTGTTGGTAAAAATACGTAAGAACTTATAGGCTGACAGCTGAGAACCTATATAAAACTGTTTAGCCATTGCTGAAATCTTTCTTTATAGGTATCACCTACCGGAATTATTTTGTTTTGAATAAAAATACGGCTGCGTTCGATACTATGGATCTGATCTAACCTGACAATGTACGATTTATGTACGCGCATAAAATTATTGGGTAGTTTAAGTTCAAAATCTTTAAGTGTATCTAGAACAATTAACTTTTCATTTTTTAGATGTAGATACAGATAATCTTTTAAACCTTCAACAAACTGCAAATCGTTTAAATTTACTTTAATTAACTTACCATCGGTTTTTACAAACAAAAAATCATCTGATTTTTCTTCGGCAGTAATCACCTTGGTAAAAGCTTGCTCTTTAAAAACTTCTTGAACCTTAAGGACAGCCTTATAAAAACGATCAAACGAAACAGGTTTCAATAAATAATCTATTACATTATGTTCATATCCCTGCAAAGCATATTCACTGTATGCCGATGTTATTACAAATTTGGTTTTATTGCCTAACATTTCCATTAGCTGTATTCCGGTAAGTTCGGGCATTTGAATATCAATAAATACAACATCAACAGAATTGCTATTGGTAAACTCCAGCACTTCAAAAGGATTTGTAGTTGCCTTTACTAAATTTAAATTGTGAATTTTATCAACATATTTAGAAAGTAACGCTACAGCCATAGGTTCATCGTCTAAAATAATGCAATTTATTACTCTCATAAACTAATGGTTAATTTAACTTTGTGTTTTTGTTCTTTTATATTGATTTCTAACGAATGCTTAGCGGGAAAATACAATAGTAAGCGTTTTTTTATGTTATCGATTCCTATTCCCGATTGTTTATCTTTTTTATATTTATTGATTAAGTTTTCTACTTCTAAAATAAACAAATTACTATTTTGTTTTAATTTGATAGTGAACGGATGCTCTTCATTATTTACAATACCGTGTTTAAAGCCGTTTTCTATAAAAGGAATTAACAACAATGGTGGAATTCTGTATTGGTAATTTTCAATGTCTTTTTCAAAAATGATATTCGGTTTACCTGCAATACGCATAGATTCCAATTGAATAAAATCTTCTATATAATCAATTTCATTTTGTATGGCAATGGTTTCGTTCTGGCTTTCGTACGTCATGTATCGCATTAATCCGCTTAATTGTTCTATTGCTTTTAATGATTTTTCAGATTTCTCAAAAACCAGATAGTAAATATTATTCAGCGTATTAAAGATAAAATGCGGATTGATTTGCGATTTAAGAAAATTAATTTCGGTTTCGCGTTTACTTTCAATTAACCGAATTTGATCTTTCTGCAAACGAAACATATTCACAATAAACCATAATACAGACGATGCCACAATTGGACGGCTTCCGTAATGAATATTGTCGTAAATATAATACGGAATTGATACGCCATCGTAATAATTATGAAATCCGAGAAGTTTTAAATATAAAAATTCTTCAATAAAATAACGCAATCCAATAAAAAGGACAAAAAGTAATAGTAATGCCAAAAATATTTGTTTTGTATTATTTACATCAAAAAAACGAGGTAAAGCAATTAAATAGTTTAAATAAAATATAAAAACATATAAAAAGGTAAAAGAATGCGTTATGGCAACATCAGGATTTGCAAAATGTAACGAAAGTATTGGTGTGCTGATACTTTGCGTATTTGGATTCAACGTTACAAGGTTCTGTAAAATATAATACACCCAAAAAAAAATGTGTAAAGCAACTACATATTTCTGTTTCATATTTTTGATTAATTTATCGTGTAAAAATAGATTTTAATTAAAGCCTAACCTTATTATTTCGACGAAATAATGATTTTATCCGATGAACACATTCGTCGGATTTTTCTTGTTATTGGTCGAAATAAAAATAATATGATCCACATAAAACCAAATTTTGCTAAAAAATAATCTATAATGAAAACAAAAGTATTTTTAGCATGTATCTTTTTTGTGTTTAATATTTCAGTATTTGCACAAACGCATCAATTAAAAGGCTTAGTAAAAGAAAATAACGAAGCTGCCGCTTTTTATGATATTCAATTAGTTGCAAACGATACTATTTTTAGCAGCACAAACGAAAACGGCTTCTTTGAAATTGAAGCTTTAGAAAAAAACTATAACCTGCAAATTATTTATTTCAACGATATAGTTTATGAGCAAGAAATTAACCTAACAACCAACTTAGATCTTGGTATTCTTAATGTGCAATCATCAACAAACTTAAAAGAATTGGTTATAGAAACGAGCAAAAATCTTACCGAGCGCAAAGCCGATCGTTTCATTTATTATGTAGAAAACAGTACAGCAACAGCTGGCGGAACTGCGTTAGATGCTCTTAAAACCACACCAGGTGTTACTGTTACTCAAGAAAACATCGGTATTTCGGGTAAAAATTCTGTTTTAGTTTTAATAGATGATAAACCAACTTACATGGATCAACAGGAACTGACAAATTACTTAGAAAGTTTAAGTGCTTCTAACCTATCTAAAATTGAAGTTATTACAACGCCGCCTGCTAAATATCAAGCCGAAGGTAATAGCGGCATTATTAATATAGTTACCAAACAAATAAAACAAAACAGTTGGAATACAACTTTAGGTGCTACTTATCAACGCAGTCGCAGAAACACACAACAATATAACGCAGCTTTTAACTTACAAAAAAATAAAGTTACAGTACAAAGCGCTGTAAATGTTGGCGAGCGTAAATCATTAATTGACTGGAACAACGATATTTATTACAACGACGCTTTTTGGCAAAACGAAAACGCGTCTGATGCCAAAAACAAATTCGTTAGCGTAAAAATCGCATTAGATTACAAATTAAATAAAAATTGGAAAATTGGTACAAAAGCATCTGTTTATAATTCAAATTTTGCTGATACTCAACCACAGGTTACAACGATTTTTGATCATGAAAACGGTTCTGTTAATCAATTTTTAAGAAATCATGCAACGTCGACCGATAAAACTTTTCAACAGATTTATACGATTTATTCTGAATACAAATTAGATACTTTAGGTAGAAAATTAAGTGTTGATATTGATTATGTGAATTATAATTCGCCAAAAACAAACAATTTCACGTATGCAGGTTTTACACCAACAAATGAACTGATTTCTAATTCAACTTATACAGGAATTACTGATATTGATATTAAAATTCAGAATATTTCTAGTAAAGCAGATTTAGAGCTACCTACAAAATTTGCCGATTTTTCAACAGGATTTCGATTTTCACAATCTACATCAAAAAATAATATTTTAGCATTGAATAAAAATCAGGATGGTATTTTTTTAAACAATGAAAATTTATCAAACTATTTTAAATATACAGAGAAAAATCAGGCGGTTTACTTTTCGGCAAATAAGAAACTTTCAGAAAAATGGACTTTTCAGGCTGGTTTACGATTAGAAGCTACCCAAACAGAAGGTTACTCGCTACAAAACGATAATCGTCACAAAAACGATTATTTAAAACTGTTTCCTACGTTGTATATTATGCACAATTTTACCGATGAAAACAGTTTAGGTTTTAATTATTCCAGACGAATCAGCCGTCCCAGTTACGAAAGTTTAAACCCGTTTAGAACAATTAACAACGAATTTAGCTATAACGAAGGAAATCCGTTTTTACGTCCTTCCTTTTCACACAATTTTGAATTAACCTATACTTATAAAAAATTAGACAGTAGAATATATGTATCAAATATGAAAGACGGTGTAAACCAAGCGTCTATGTTGAATGCCGAAACTAAACAGAACAATTATATATGGATGAATTATGTTGATGCTACAAATATTGGAATAACAGAGAGTTATTCAGCAAAAATAACAAATTGGTGGACCAGTGTAAACACTTTTAATTTTGATTATTCTATTTCAAACATTGCGATTTCAGACCAGACATACAAAGGAACATCAGCATCTTTTTTTACAACAAATGATTTTACTTTAAACGCTAACAAAACAGTATTTTTCAGTTTAAGTTACTTTCAAAACTTTGGCGAAACCTATCAAAATTTCGAACTAAAACCGTATGCAAAATTTTATGCAACAGTAAAATGTTTAATGTTAGACAAGAAAGTAGAGTTAAGCATTAGTGGCAGCGATATTTTTAACGGACGTGAATACAGCAAACAAGAAATGTACGGCGTTACTCAAAAATTTAAAAATATGTGGGACGCACAGCGTGTACGGTTTTCATTAGTTTACCGGTTTGGCAACAAAAACATACAAACAAATGAAAGGCAATCGGGCAATTCTGAAGAGTTACAACGTATTTAATTTGAAATATGTTAGGATATGTGCAGGATACATTTAACTAAAAGTTAGAATATGGCTGCGAAACCGAAGAGTGATTATTGTTTTAAAGTTGTCTATTGGATCATTGTACCACATTGATGAAACAACCAACAGAACCAAAATTGCTATTTTATACAATGAAAATAATGAGCAATGACGTATTACGAATATCCATTTAAAAAAACAAACTTTACTTCGTCACTTTTAAACCTATATTTGCCATCCTTAAAAAAAATAGAGATGAGTACAACATGGTATGAATGTAAAGTAAAATATAGAAAGTTAGATGAAACCGGAAAACAGAAAGTAGTTACAGAACCCTACTTAGTTGATGCTTTATCGTACACAGAAGCTGAAAAGAGAATAAATGAAGAAATGAAAGCTTTTATTAGCGAAGAATTTAAAATTACCAACATTACTATGGCGAATTATGCAGAAATTCATCCATTTGAAAATGCAGATCGTTGGTTTAAATCTAAAATTTCGTTGTTTGCTTATGATGAAGACAGCGGTAAAGAACGAAAAACTACTTTTTATTTGCTGGTACAAGCCAATGACGTAAAAGAAGCTTTTGACAATACCGTGACTGTCATGAAAAACACGATGGGCGATTATAGCATTCCTGCAATATCAGAATCACTATTATAGATGTTTTTCCTTACTTTAGTGGAGAAGAAGGTGATGCAGAAAAATTAGAACAATTCAATTCCTTAAAAAATGCTACTTTAGAAAAAGATCAATGGAAAGAAAATGAAGATGCCGCACTGATTGATGCTTTAGAGGTTTAGAAAATAGCACCGTTTTTTTAATATTTAACTTTGGGTTAGCACAGACTTAACGTGATAGGGAGTTAGAAATTTTGGAGTTTTACCTGCTGGACATTCCGGAACAAGTTCGGAATGACGGCACATAGTTAAGAGCGTATCATTTTAAAATATTGAAGCCTTGACTGGAAAGAAAAGACTGAACGAAGTTAATATGACGATTTTTGAACTACCAATTACGATCCTGCCTGAATAGTTCTGCTTACTGTAAAGCACATCAACTTTAGTAATAGAAAAGTCGGAAAAAATTTCCGACTTTCTTTATTTATAGCAAAAGTTGACCAAAAATTAACAACCATGACCGTACGTAAACATATAAGTACTAACCTATTTTGTTATGAATAGCTTTAATGTATGACGGCTATGGGAAATTGAAAACTTTTATTTGATAGTGCAGACAAAATTGACAACACTTTGCAAACTTAGCTTATTTACACTTTCCAAGACCTCCTGATTGATAATCATATCGTTATGAATTATCAGTTCATTCACCGTATTTACATTTAGTTTGGCAATTTCATCAGTCAATGGTTCAGTACTTACTCTTAAAAACTCCTTTTTTTCAACATGAGTACTATTATAAAGGCTGTGATAATGAGTAATTATTTTTTGCAGTTGCAACCCATATTCAATTAATATATTTTCGTTTTCCATAATTCTTTTATTTTAAAGTTATATAAAAGCACAAAAAAAATCAACTAAAATAATTACAATTTGACACTTCACTGATTTGAACTTAGTACGAGACTCTGTGGTTTTTTAATTTTGTTTGGGGAAACCGTAATTGGACGGGTTACTTTTTTAACTTATGTAAGACAATAATAACAACAGACTATACTATCTAAATTCTACAAAGTTTAATGGGGAAATTATTATAAGAATGATGATTAATAGTAAAGGATAATTGTTTAAGCAAGTACCAATATATAAGTAATGTAACACTTTTTTATTAATTTTATTGTTGAAAAGAAAATTAATAAAATAAGCTATGAAAATTAAAAACTACTCTATGGAGCTTGACTGCCTGTTATGGCATTTAAGTATAAAGCCCATTTCCAAATGTTCATTTGCAAGAAAAAAGGGATATGAAGGAAAAAACATTCTATTTCACAATTTGCTGATCAGCAGAAAAATTATCGGCGATGGAGATTTGTGATGTGTTTACGAAATAAACCAGTTACCTCAGGTTTTTAGCAGAAGGCCTTAAGCAAATTTAAAACAACTAAACTACTTAAGTTTTACATTAAGTAAAAACAGATTAAGCGGACATTAGTTCGCTTTTTTGATGTTATTTTGTTTCTTTAACCGAGCCTATGCTATTAATGCTATATAATTTTTTGACCTAACCATAGTACAAACGGACAGATAATGCTTATAAGCGCCCAAATAACATAAGATAATTTCCCTTTCATAACCTCAGTACTAAAATTAATAATTTTGTGTAAAGTTAAACTATTTATATTAAAAATAGTTTTTTTTATAAACAAATTAGATCACTATTCCACTTAACCACCGGTGTTAAAATGAGATAAGGAAACTTTTAGACTTTTATCAATTTTAAATTGATTTACCTGGCATTGTAACAGCAAGTAAAAAATTCTTACAACCTTCTATTGGGATATAAAAAAAATTGACAAATAATATATATGGTAATCAAGGTTATTTAGCTATATTTAAGATAATTATAAATTTTAGAAAGAAATTAATTTAGATATGTATAAAATAAC
>CAJYTF010000011.1 GCA_913777665.1 uncultured Myroides sp. | reverse complement strand
TCGCCGTAGATTTGTAATGTTCAAGATAGAACAATTAAACAGAAATAAAATAACAATAAAATATTACTATCATGAAAAAACAAATCGTAATCGCAGCCTTAACTTTCGGAGCAATCTTATTTGGAACCAACCATGCACAGGCTCAAAATACTGCAACAACAACTGTAAACATTACCCTTAACGATGTAATCTCTATTGATGCGGGAAGTACTGCAATTGGTAATACCGTTGACTTTAACTATGTAACTGCAGCAGACTACAACTCTGACCAGACCATTACAAAAGCGAACTCTTTAAAAGTTACTTCAACGAAGAATTTTAATGTAAAGGTAAAAGCCGGAGGTGCCAGTTTTGTGAATGGAACCAACCTAATCCCAGTAAGCGTTTTAACGATTAAAGCTGCAACAGCTTCAGGAACAATGGGCGGAACAAAGAACACTGTTGTTTTATCTTCAAGCGATCAGACTTTAGTGTCAAACGCTCCGCTTGGAAGCGCATTAACACTGAATCTGGACTACACCATTCCAGCGTCTAAATCATCATCATCTGATATATTAGGTAAACCGGCCGGAACCTATACGCAGACCGTAACTTACACTGCCACTGCCTTATAATAAATTTTTTAGTCTGTAAAGGTTCCTTTTGCTATGTTTTCAGTAGTTTTGATTATCTTTTATTATTAAACGATATACACCATGCACAAGTTAATTTACCTTTTCGCTTTCTTTATGCTTACAGGATCTTCTTCAATTCTGGCACAAAGCATATCTATGTCACCTACACGTTTGTTTTTTACCGGTAGCCCGGGAGAAAAAGTGACACAGACAGTGACGCTTCAAAACAGTTCTGACAAGGATTATGTTTTTAATCTCAACTATAAAGACTGGATGAGAGAAGAAGACGGAAACAAGGTTTATCTTGAAGCAGGCAGTTCAAAAACTTCCAATGCCACTTGGATGTCCACCTTAGAAAGCACTGTAACAGTTCCTGCCAAAAGTACTAAAGAGATCGTAGTAACCATGCAGATTCCGGCAAACGCATCAAAATCTGCCGTTACCAACAGCATGTTGTTTTTTACCCAACTTCCTCAACAGGCAGATCAAGCACGGGTTCAGAATGGTATTGGTATTATCACCTTATTTGAAGTGGGACTTCACATCTTTTATACTCCACCGGGAAATCAGGTAAAAAGTTTGGATATTACCAATATTTCAGAGTTGAGTAATGACCATGCAGCGGAAAGAAAAGTCGCAGTAAATATTCACAATGACGGAAACACCATTAATGATGCCACCGTTGAGTTTGAACTAACCGACACAGACAGTGGTAAGGAAATAAAATTACCTGCAATTTCCATCTCTATGCTTCCTGACAGCAATCAGACCGTTCAATTTTCTTTACCGGAGAACATTTCGGGGAACTTCCTTGGCGTGGTTATTATTAAAATGGCAGGATCCAATGATCTGCGGGTAGGCGAAAAAAACTTTAAATTTTAAAAATCTTGAAACTACAAAATGTATTATCGACAGTATTTCTAAGAAGAACAATCTTACTTGCATTTGTTCTTCTGAACTTTTCGTTTGCCTTTGCGCAGGAAAAGAAGGATATCGAAATCCATTTTGAAAAAGACAGTTTAGCTGTTGAGAAGGGGGCTACTTTTACTAATTTCATAGTCATTGAGAATAAAAGTTCTGAAGAAATTACTATTAAGGCTATCACGCCTCAGGAAAACTATCCGGGTTTACTTTTCTATCCAAAAAATGAGTTTACCTTAGGTGCGGGTCAGTCTAAAAATCTTCCCTTGAAATTCATCGCTAATGTTGATTTTATGAAACTGAGATCTAATGAGATCACATTCAATGTTTCGTATAGCACCCCAACCAGCGCAAAAACTGAAAGCATCGCATTCTTTGTTAAAAAAGAAGAGAACAATAACATTGCCATTTACACGGCTACCTACGAAAATTTCATCAACCCTGCCATTCCCCAATCCTCGATCCTGCTGATTGTAGAAAACCAGGGTTATAGTAAACGAACCGTTAAGATTGATTTGCAATCAATCCCTGACGGCTTGGAAATGATGCCGATACAGCAAACATTATCTCTGGAAGGTCTAGAAAAACAAACCGTTGAGATTAAAATCAGGGTTAGAAAACAGAATATGCTTTATCCTGAATTTAATATTAATGCAACCGCTACAGATCTACTTGATAACAAAATCGTGGGAAGCAACACGCTCTATGTAGTTATTTTGTCACACGACAGACAAATAGCCCGGGGGAATGAATCAGTGAGCAGAAGTAATTTTGCGGAGATGAGCTATAATGAAAACAGTTCAGGCTTCAATTTTCTCCAATTGAGGGGAAACGCAGCATTTCAGGTAACTGAGAATTTGAAGTCACGCTTTAATATGGGGGCAGATTACTATCTTGACGGCCGTTATAACCTGTATGATACCTGGTTGGAACTGGAGAGAAAAAATACCGTATTACGGGTAGGAAATATTAACAGTAACGATTACGATTACCCGGTTTTCGGAAGAGGTGGAAAGGTTTCTACCAAGTTTGGTGAAAATAAGCAGGTTGAAATTCTTGCACTGGAAAATAATTACAATCTGTATGGTACCTATATCAATCAAACAAAAGGGTCGAGTATGGTGGGTTCAAAATACAGTTTCGGAAATGCTAAATCATTTAACGGGAAAGTGTCGTATCTATTCGACCATGATCCGCGCTTCAGTATAGACACGCATGTGGCGAACGCAGTAACATCATTTGTAATTAACAATAAGCATGTCATCCGCACAGAGGCGGGTATCAGTCATGAAAAAGGGCTTGTGAACAACGATGAAAAAGCGGGTGCTTCAGTTGCAGCAAATTACGAAGGAAAAATAGGACTATGGGATATACAATCTGTTAATTCCCTTGCAACCAAAGGTTATGCAGGTATTAGACGAGGGTCTTTTTTCTCAAACCAGCGTATCGGACGCCAAATTTCTGCTTCTCAGCGTGTTTTTATACAATATCAGAATTCACAGGTACAACCCGAGTTCCTTAGTTTCCAAAATGTACCTATCCTACCTGAGACTACCGGTAATTTGCGTTATTATTTCAACAGTACAGAGTCTTTAGGAACAGGTTACCAGTTTTCTGAAAATAAGTGGATTTTTTTACTTTCTCCAAAGATTGAAAATCAAAAAACAGCCAATTTTTACTCAGCACAGGAACTTTTTTCTTACAGATTGGAAGCCAACATAAGTACTACATTAGGTGCCCACGGATTAAACCTGATGGGGGAATATTCTTATTCAAAAGAGAACAGTAAGGCCGATTGGTTCAATAGTTTCAGAACAACTTTATCTTACAGGTATAAATCTTTCTCCATTAACGGAACAGCTCAATGGAATGCAAACAATGTCTTTGATTTAAATTCTTACTACAATACAGACCGTAATTTTGCCAACTACAATGTATACACCTCGTATAACTTCCAGATGCTTAATCATAATCTCATCGGATCTTTTTCAGCAGGAACGTCGTATTCGGAACTTTATAAAAATTTAAACAGCAACCTCAGTGGTAATCTGGAATATAAAGTTTCGCCTTCTTGGTCTACCACAGGTTATTTTAATGTTTCGAGTTATAAATCTACGGCTGAGTATGCAGGCAGTGGCAGTTATTACCAGTTCAGGGTGGGGGTTAAGAAAAATTTTGCAAGCGCTACAGCCCTTGGAAACCATAAAGTGGCATTCCAATTATTTGAAGATAAAAATTTCAACGGGCTTCTGGATGCCGGTGAACCCGTACTTGGAAATGAAATAGTGAAACTGGACAATTTTGTTGCGATGACGGATAAGAACGGTAAAGTAGTTTTTCAGAATGTGCCCGATGGTATTTATACAATGAAAGTAAACGAAAGTGCGGGTGCCCGACTGATGACGGATCCTGTAATTATAGTCTATAAAAATATCAACCGCAAAGTGGGTCTGGTGAAAAACATTAAAGTAAGCGGTAAATTAAAGGAAATTAAACACGCTTATGATGTTTTGGAAACAGAGGTAACCGGAATAGTGGTGTATGCAAAAAGTGAAGATGGTACTGTATATACCGCAGTAGTTAACCAAAATAATGAGTTTGAATTTTTCTTGAAAGACGGAACATACAGTCTGTATATTGAAAATGACAAATACAGCTATACACAACCCAGCCAAACTATTCAGGTGACAAAAGAGGGATATGCAGACATCGTGATTTTTGAATATAAGAAGAAAGACACTACCATTAAGGTGAAAAAGTTTTAAATTTAAAAGTATGAAAAAGATAAGGAATTTTTTAATAGTAATTTTTACCGTATTCTGCGGGTGTAACGTCATGAAAGCTCAGGATGTTTACCTGACGATTCCTGAAAACAATATTTTTAACAGAACTGAATTTACCTCAGTGCCTACAAGAGTAATGACGAACGCTAACAGAACAAACTGGGATTATGGCTTTTTTTTAATAGGACCGGTAGCGCCAACATTTACCTCTTTATCCGGACCAAATTTTACACACACTTCTTCCTCGTTTTCATTGCCGGGCTCTACGCTGCTTTGGCAGTTGGAAAGTATGGGCGGACAATTGCCCTCTACAGGAATTTCGGGTTTTTTACCCGGTTTTCAATCTTTCAGTACAAGCGCCTTAAAATGGTTTGAACCGCCAACAACGAGTTTGGGAGGAGGGTTTTCCAGAGGAAATATCAATTTTATATTTAAAATTCCCGCGGCACAATTCGCTGCCAATACCTACCGGGCGGGGAACTACTCTATGGATATCACTCAGAACTATAACGATTTTACACCACGTAATTTTAAAACAATTTTAGTTATTCCCTCATTTACACGATGGGTTACCACCTCTTTAACAAAGTATATAGAAGTATCTTCTTTAAATGACTACCGAAATACAGGCACACGCGTGTTTAGTTTGGATAATGCAGAAATCGCGCATACGGTTGATTTTAATTTTTGGGCTAAAGCTGCTTCCACAAACGTTCAGTTCACATCCTCTAAAGGTGTTTCAGGAACCAGAAGTATAGCAAGCATAAAATTGGGCAGCAGTGGATCTGCGCTTACAACCAAAGCCTTATCTGCTAATTTTCAGAATTTTTCCCCTGCTAATTTCAGTGTTGCTGCAGGAAACAGAAACAGTTTCAGTCCGGAACTTTATGTGTCTTCAGAAGATTTTAAGAACAATTTTTTTGAAGCAGGAACCTACACTTTTGAATTGAATTTTAATGCCGCAAGCACAGATAATTCCATAAACAGTTTTCAAAATACAGCCGTTCAATTAAAGGTAATACCGCGGTCTGAGATAACTATTCCCAGTTCAGGACGAAATGTAAACTTCAACTTTAATACCGCTGCCCATTACACCGACGGTCAGTCGCAAATGATTGCGAACCAAATTGTACTATCTAATAATGAGAGTTTTGAACTTTATGTAAAGTCAGACGAGAATTATTTCAAGAAAGGCGGTCTTCAAACCAACATCAACTCTAATATCCTACAAATTGGCCTGGATGGAAGTTCTGTAGATTTTCCCTTATCTAAAACCCCGCAAAAAATACTCATTAACGGAGCACCGGTTCTGGATCGGGGATTAGGCGTACGATATACCATACCTGCTTCGGGTGCTCAAAGTTTGGTAGGTAAGGAAAACACCACCTACTCTATCAATGTTTATTACAGCTTTACAGCCATTTAACAAAACTTCTTTAAGGTTGCTTATGGATCTCTTCAATATCAATACTCTCTGGCGAGGTATTTTTTTTAAAACAGTTATAGCAGGCGATCAGATCGTACTTTCTGTGATAGATTTAGGAAAAGGAATAACTAAAAATTTGTGTCTGCAATATTCCCTTATAATAAGCCATATTAAATGATAATGGGAAAAAGACGCGGGATTAAGTTTGAAAATTGCTAAAAATTTTGTATTCTTGATGCTTGGGAACATCCAAATTATTTCCGCTGAAAATGCGGGCTCAACGATTTCCCCTAAGTAAATTTTTAGGATAATGAGTTTAAAAGCAGACGTTCGTATTATTGTTGCAGACGATCACGGTATCGTACGGATGGGTTTGATACAGACCATTAAGCGGCTATTGCCTTCTGCCGTGATTTTAGAAGTTGAGGATTATAAATCGCTGTACAAAGCAATACTAAAAGAAGAATTGGATCTGGTTATTATGGACGTTAATATGCCTAATGGTTCCGTTCAGGAAGCGATTGATTATATTAAAATTCATAAACCCAGTTTAAAAATTCTTATCTTTTCTTCTCAGGATGAAGAGGTATATGCCATGCGTTACCTAAAGATGGGTGCCGGTGGTTATCTTAGTAAACAAAGCTATCCTTCGGTAATTGAAACTGCTGTTACGGCGATGCTGACTACGGGCCGATACGCAAGTGAAGTTGTAAAAGAAGCGATGTTTTTAGGATCATTAGGCGGTGCAACAAAAGAATCACCATTTGAAGCGCTTTCTGACCGCGAACTGCAAATTGCCAATAAGATTGCAGAAGGTCTTTCTCTCAAAGAAATTTCAAATCAGCTTAAACTGCATTCATCCACGATCAGTACGTACAAAAACAGGTTGTTCGAGAAACTGAACATACGTTCCGTACCGGAACTGGTGGAGATCCTGAGGCTGTATAATAAGTAAGCATTTTACTATTGCCGGTTTTGTTCTGTAGCAGCTACTACTTTAATTTTAGATTAATAAAACTTAGCCGCCATCCCGAAAAAGAATGATCTTTTTCAGTTTCGGTGCATTATCACCCTGTGCAACCACAGACAATAAATTCTAAGCCCTATTTTCATTACCGGTATTGACACTGATATGTTTTTTTAATATTTCGTGCAGATCTGCCTTTTTGAAAGGTTTTGGCAGGAAATCTGCCATACCCGACTCCATACATTTTTCTCTTTCACCAGCAACATTACCTGCCGTTACACCAATGATCGGTATTTTTTCATATCCAGGCAGCATCCTAATCTGTTTTGTTGCTTCGATACCATCCATTACAGGCATCTGTACATCCATCAATATAATGGAAAAATATTTGTTACGGCATGCTTCCAACGCCTGCATTCCATTTACTGCTTCCGTTAAAACTGCATCCGGAGCAAGCGATTCCATCATTCTTTTATTCAGTGCCATATTTACGGGATTATCGTCTACCAAAAGAATTTCGAGCTTTTGAGCGAACGAATCCGTATTATTTTCAGACACAGTCGGCGCTATGTCAACAACGCTGCGGTAGGCTGATTTTCGCAAGGTTTTAAATAAATCATCTGACTTTACCGGTTTTAAAAGCAAATATGAATTGTCTTTATCGCGAATGCTGGTAAATACCTCTCTTTCTTCAGAAGAGGAAGAGAGTATAATAAACGGTGTTGTTTCTTTGCGCTCATCGAAGAGCGCCCTTATTTTCTCTATTGTTTCCACACCAGACATCACGGGCATTTGGTAATCCATAAGGATCACATCAAACCGTTCACCCTTCATCAGTATCTCCAGAGCTTCTATTCCGTTGGCAGCTAATGTGGACCTGATGTTTTTGTGCGCAAGCATGTGCTCCAATATAATCCTGTTTGTTTCATTATCATCAACTACCAATGCGCTTTCAATGGCGAACTCCATTTGTTCGTCTGCTTCGGATATCAGATACGGAATTTCGATATCAAAGAAAAAAGTAGATCCTTTTTGGTGTTCACTTAGCAGTGACAGGTGTGTTCCCATATATCCGAGGATATTGTTGGATATGGTAAGACCCAGACCGCTACCGCCATAGCGTTTACTAATGGAACTGTTTTCCTGAGTAAATGCATTGAATATATATTTCTGTTTATCCGCCGGAATTCCTATACCCGTATCTCTGACCGAAAAGCGAAGCACGACGTTCTGATCATCCATCTGCAATTTTTCCACTTTTAGCTCTACTTCTCCTTTTTCTGTAAATTTTACGGCATTTCCCAGCAGATTTATCAGAATCTGCTTTAGCCGGGCTTCATCAGTTACAATCGTATTGGGAAGCCCCGGTTCTACATTAAGCAGAAGCTCCAAATTTTTCTTCTGAGACTGGTAAAGGATCACATTAATCACCTGATCCAACATCTCGTTCAAGTTGCTTTCTTCGATAAAAAGCTCCATTTTTCCTGATTCTATTTTTGAAAAATCGAGAATATCATTTATAATATTAAGCAGATTTTCTCCCGAGTCATTGATGTATTTGAGGTACTGTGCCTGCGTTTCATTAAGGGGCGTTCCCATTAAAAGGTCTGAGAAGCCAATGACGCCGTTTAAAGGTGTACGGATTTCATGGCTCATATTGGCAAGAAATTCTGATTTTGCCTTACTGGCCATATCAGCGTTCTCCTTCGCGTTTTTAAGTTCTTCATTTACCTTTACCGCATCGGTGATATTCTGTATAGAAACAATGATTCCTCCAACCTGATCTTCATTAAGATACCAGGGGCCTATTTTTAGATCGTAATGCTGAATATCTTTTCTGCCTTTTACCTGAAGTGTGAAATCATTATTAACGTAGGTAATCCCCGCCAAAGCATTCTGATAAATCTCCATTTCATTTCCGTGGATATTAGGAGATGCCGCAGAAAACAGGGATTGCCCCATAAGATCGCTATGGTGTATTCCAAATTCTTCCTTCCATCTGCTGCTTACAGCAATATAGTTAAGGTCTTTGTCAAACATAGCCAAAGGAGCAGGTACATCTTTAACAAAAGACTGCATCATAGCTTCCTTACGTGTAATCTCGAGTAACATTCTTTTGTACGAATCGATATCCTGAATAATTCCAAAAATTCTATGGCACACCTGTTCCTCAAATTCCGGAATTCCTTTCAACCTTACCCACACTGTAACACCGTCACCGCGCAAAAGCTGAAGTTCCTCATCAAATGCCAATCCTTCTTTGGCTGCCCTTTCAAAGAGATACCTTACCCTTTCTTGATTTTTTCCTTCAAAGAATTCAACGGCATTTTCAAAATTGGGACGAAAACTGCTTTTTACTTTGTGAATTTTCCTGGTACCCTGAGACCAAAAAAGCTCACCCGATTGCATGTTTACTTCCCATCCGCCTACCTGTGCCACCTCATTTGTTTCCTCCAGCAACTCTTTCGCATAAGACAGGTCTTTTTCCAAAATATCGCGACGTTTAATGTCAGATTTCAACTGTACATAAACAAAAACAGTCACACTTATGGCTGCAGCCCCCGAAAAAATAATGAATAAAACAGACCACATGGAAGACCTGTTCAAATCTCTGTCTTTTGCTGCAAGCAGAACTTCTTCGTGCTTTACGAACTCTTGAACCAACCTGCGGCAGTTATCCATCCCTACCTTGCTCTGTAAAAGCTCCTGTGTGGTACTTAAATTTCCATTCCTACTTTTCTCAATAAGCACAACGCCCTCTTTCATCATCGCATCTGATGTGCGCAGCAAATTTTGAAGTATAGCTGCCTGTTGTTTATCTGCAATGTCCAGTTCACCGGCTTTAGAAACCAGTAACAGATATTTACTTTTACTTTTATTAAAAGGCTCCAGAAAACTTTCCTGATGCGTAAGCTGATATCCCCGGTTTCCCGTTTCCGCATCAAGAAGAGCATTTAGCACATCTTTTACAAAACTTATGGATTCTTTACTTTGTAAAAAGCTTTTCCGGTTTTCCATCTGTTTGTGAATGCTCACATAAGACGCTACGGAACTTGCAATAAGCAGTACCAGTGAAAGTACAATTCCGATCTGAAGGTTTCTTATAATATTTTTTGGCATGGATGAGTCATTTAATAAACTGTAAAATAAATAAGACAGCGTCTTTTATTTTTTACTATGTACAGCAAATATAGATGATTTTACATATCATTACACCGTAAGTTAAACATATTAGAGGAGACCATTAAAATCATCTCTCAATAATACTAAAATAAAGATATTCTATCCTTAAAATAAATGACCCTTAAAAATGCGTATTTGTAAGGTTAAGTACACCAAACTATGGATATAATAGGGCTTTGGTATGCAGTAAACACTGCATTGATGCTATACAAAGGCGGTATTGAATGGGGAATGGGGAAATAGGGAAAAGGGAAGTTGGGTATGGGGAAACTGAAAGGTAGCAATTTTTTTCGTATTTTAGATAACTTCGAAAAAGTATCGTAAAAACACAAGAGTATGGCTAAGGCAGACAATATTTTTAACATACGTGGGCGTTTGGGTGATTTTATCTTTTGCCAGCGTAACGGTAAAACATACGTAAAGCGTTATTCGGGCGGGTTTACCAAGGCAGCCACCCAAAACCACCCGAATATAAAAGTGGGTCAGGAACGGTTTGCCCAAGTATCAAAGTATGTAAAAAGCCTAAAGCAACAGTTGCAACCGTATCTGTGGCGACAAAAAGACGGCACCTTCCATAACCAACTGATGGCTAATTTTCTACAAATGGCTAAGAGCGAACCAGAAAAAAATTTCAACGAGCTTGTGCAAGATCTGGACAGCTACAGCAGCCTGACCAACAAATCACTCAATAAAAACTCGAAAATAGATCCAAGTGCTTTGGTTTACGGTGCCAAAAGCAACAAGCTTAATTTAGGCACAATTCCGCAAGAACTGGCAGTAAAATATAAAGGGATGTTTTTAGAAGTAGCAACAGGATGGTACAATGTGACTGATGGCGAGATTTCTTTAACCAAACCAAACATACAGTACATAAAGCTTGACGGGCAAACCAAAAATGAAGATTTTGTTGTGGACTTTGCCCCTGCGGACGGCAGTAATATGCTATTACCTTTTGTTGGATTAACCGTAGTTTATACAGATGATAAGGCGAGTGAATCACCACACCCTGTGCATACGGTAATGGCTTGTTTTGCTGAGAAGCGAACTGAATAATGGTTACGCTAAGTTTTGTTTACAGTATATGTACACCGACGAAAATTTGAACGAAGCACAACTCTTGAAGTTTTGTCAAAGTCAGGTCGAAGTCTAGTAGAGGACAGTCCACCGGTTAATTTACAAACTGTCGTGATTGGGCAGTTATTCAACTTTACTGGTAACGGTTGTGGACTAGGCAAAGTGGCGTTTTCTCTCGAGTGTAATCGTGCGCCATTTTGCCTAGTGAATGTTATATGCTTTTTTTTAGTTTAAAATATAAAATCATTTATCTTGACATCATACACGCCAAGGATACATTCACTATTTGACCAGTAAATACCCTCTTCTGATTCGCCTTTTAATCTATGTTCTAAAAAAACTCTATCTGCGTCTTTAAAGAGATGATTTTTTATTAATTCAGTTAACCATCTGATTGCTTCTACAGATACTTCTTTTTCGAACAAAGTTTCTACAATACCTTTTTTATAAGACCATTTATATTCTAACTTAGTGATTGTAAATGCAACATTGCCAATTCCAGTTATTCTATCTGGGATTTCACTCAGGTATTTGAATTCAGCAACATGATTGTTTAAAAGTTCTTTTCTTTCAAACCTATATGTATTAGGCTTCTGAATAATTTCGTAGAATTTCAAACCACGCCCTGACAAACGTTTCATTATATTATCCCTTATTTCTTGTGGCATTCTTAATCCAAAATAAACACCTGAAATTGCATTTGGATGATAGTGCCGCTTTTTAGGCTTGTCAAATACAATACGGGTTTCTTCCTCATATTTCCATTCTTTTGATTTGAAACCAGCAATCTTTTTAATTGTTTCTTGAGTGTTACGATTGGTTAAATCTGAAAGACTAAGTTGAGGAGGTTTTGAGGAGTAATTTATTTGAAAACTGTATAATTCTTCGTTAGAGTATCCATTTTTTAATTTGTGCAAGTCGTATTCAATACAAAAGCCGTAATGTGAATTTGCATAATGAGCCCATAATAACTCATGGTTATATCTTCCTGCTAGTGAATAAATCCCAACTTTTTCATTCAAATTCGCTGTGAATTCATCTATGTGTTTATGAAAGTTATCTAATCCTGTTTTTTCGACACTTAGTATTTTAGAAAAAATTGTAGTCTGACTTTTGATTTTATCGCTGAATATCATCGCCTCACAAGGATCATTGAGTGAGTCTATACTTGGCGCATATAATGTGTTTGTTTCAATTGATCGAATATCTCTTTCTAGTTCAGAAATTTCCTGACCAACTCGTAAGTTAGGATTTCCTGATCGATATTTATATACGAATTTCGTTTTCATTTGATTCCAATTTGACCTAAATTTCTAAATTTACATTTAGAGTTCTCTAAAAATTTTTTTTTAGATAGACTACGGATTGATTATTATTTGTATTTATTTAAATGCGAAAGTATATTTTTATTAAGGTTAAAATTTGTACTATTTAACAGGCTCAATTTTCACTACTTCACTTTTTATAACCTTAGTTTCTGCTTCATTATAAGTTTGCTGTACCGTTACTTTTATTTTATCGTATTCGGGAGTAGGAAACTTTAATAAATCGGAAATATTTTTAAAACCAAATGCTTTAGCTAAAAGTGTGAAGTGACGTGTAGCGTATTTGTGACGTTGTGTATATGACTCCACGTTACTTACAAAACTTTTAGTTACACCCATTTTTAGACTTAATTCATCCTGTGTATAACCTTTCCTTGTGCGTAGGTGTTTAACATGATTTATCACGTCAAAATCAAACTGAGAAGTTTCGAAAATAATTTGTTTTGTCATTATATTTAAAATTATTAACCCAACTTGTTGGGTTTTAAAAAAATATTTGTATATTTGTTTTAGCGAATTAATAATTAGTCTGTAATGACGAATTAAAACGATGTTTTCTCGAATCGAAACGACCAATTTTACTATCGAGAGTATCGTGAAATCGCTCCATGTCTAAAAAGTTTTGTACTTTCGTATACGGCATGGGCGGTTTTCACATATGCTTTAGGTAGTAGCTTTTTAACTTCAATGTTTTAAAGTGGGTTTGGTCGCCCTCGATACTAAAGTGTGAAACCGCTCCTTGCTTTTCTGCAAAGAAATCTTTACACTCCAGAAACATCGTTCCATAACCATATAAAATCTTATTTATGAGAACGAAATTTGTACATACCGCCATAACGCATCCGCCTTAATAAGGTGCCGGAACTTTTCCTTTTTATTGCTCCTGCACCAAAAGTTATATAACAGCAACAGGCTTACCGTGTGGTGGCAGTGTGATAATCTGCTATACACAAATGCCGGTGACGTATATAACGTACCTTATTGCTTTGGCACTATATACTTAGGGCATTTTAACTTATAAACTCGCACTTTAAAAGTATTGCCTTTATTTGTATTTTCCAAATTGGAGGTTGAAATAATTTGGTAGGGGTGTGGGGGCTTTAAAAAGGGGAAATAGGGAAGAAGGGAAGAAGGGAAGAGGGAATGTGGGAATATGGGAAGCTAGTTTATGGGTTTTGATTGAAAGTTAAGTTTGTTTGCGGCTCATTGGTAGATGCTAGAAAATTAAGCCTTGCGATTTTTCTTTAACTTTTACCTTGATGCAAAAGTTACAAAAGATCAAGACTCTATTTTTTCAACGGTCAAATTTAGTCTTATTTCCTAAAAGAAATAAACTCGAACAAGTTCTCAAACAGCATTTCTTTTTACGGAAATTGTGCCTATTTGACACTCGCTTAAAAAATAATGTCGCTATTAAATCCGGATTTGTTCAACAATAGGATTTTGATTGAAAATGAAATAGAGTAATTAGGAGGATTAAAGCGCCATTATCAGTAAAACGAGCGTTGACAAGTTGAAACCGTAAGGTTGACGGCTTCCAAGCTGTAAGATAAAGTATGGAAGTAATTAAGCGCAAAATCATGAGGGAACGAAGTGACGTTTTTATGATTTAGCTTACAAAACGTAGTCGACCGTTTTAATGATGAGGCAAGACAGAAAAGAAAGATTTTTGGTACTTTTTATCTTTAAAAAGTACAGAGAAACCAAATGTGTAAATTACGAATTATGGAGAATGAGAATTGAAATATTTCTATTAGGTTTTGATTGAAGGATGTGTTTATTGAGACAAGATTTCAATATTTGAAGAACATTAAGCTCTGTAATTTGTCTTTAAATTTTACCTTGATGCAAAAGTTACAAAAGATCAAGACTCTATTTTTTCAACGGTCAAATAAAGTCTTATTTCCTAAAAGAAATAAACTCGAACAAGTTCTCAAACAGCATTTCTTTTCACGGAAATTTTGCCTATTTGACACTCGCTGAAAAAATAATGTCGCTATTAAATCCGGATTTATTCAACAATAGGATTTTAATTGAAAATGAAATAGAGTAATTAGAAGGATCAAAGCGCCATTATCAGTAAAACGAGCGTTGACAAGTTGAAGTAAGCGCAAAATCATAAGGGAACGAAGTGACGTTTTTATGATTTAGTTTACAAAACGTAGTCGACCGTTTTAATGATGAGGCAAGACAAAAAGAAAAGATTTTTGGTGTTTTTTATCTTTAAAAAGTACAGAGAAACCGAATGTTTCAATTACGAATTATGGAGAATGAGAATCGAAATATTTCTATTAGATTTTGATTGAAAGATGAGTTTATTGAAGTCAAATTCAGCTATCTTTTTTCTTTTGCGATCAAAAGAAACAAAAATCCTGAGCGCCACAACTCGTGGTCGATTAGCGATTTAATAGCGAAATCAAAAATTATTGATTCTCGCTTATTTAATGATATCGTATTCATGAATCTGCGATTTGCTTCCTAAGGTCGTATTTGATTTTAACGCTATTTTCATCTAATCGACGCTCACTCCGTTGTGAATGCCCAGTATAGGATTGTACTAATAGTAGTATTAGATTTTTGATTGAATTGAGAGAGATCTTTCACTCTGTTCAAGATGACAAACTTTGCGGAGAAACTGGATGCGATGCTGCACTTCGACTAAGCTCAGTGACCAATTCAGTATGACTGATGTATAATTAGTGAAGATTGATGAGGTTTTTCTTTTCAGAGAAACTAGGAGAAGTTAGAACAAAGGAGCTTGAGGATTGAAAGAATTCTTTCAATCCGTTTAATATTGTTAAAGATGACAACTAAACAGAAAGAGAAGAAAAACATTATTAAAGTAAAACCTTAAGACTAAAAACCCAATCATAATACACAAAAAGTTAGTCAAGGTACAGAGCCAGGCACATAACGACTTCCAACCATAATAGCGTATTAATAGTATTTAGTTTTAGTTAAAGCCCCGGAAAAATTTGTGTGCCGAAGCTCTGATAAACACATAAACCAAAGCTTTTTTGAGCTTTGAAAAAGCCGTTTGATTTTTGACTTTTTTAAATATAGAAATATCCTTAAATGTCTTATTGAAGTATAATTAAAAAATCACCCCATTATGCCAGAAAGAAATTTTGAATTATTAAAAAATAGTGATCCTACCGCTTTAGAAAAAATACATGCCCAATACAAAAGACTTATTTTTTGGGTAGGCAGACAGTATCTTGACGATGATTTTGTCGTGGAAAATCTGGTGCAGGATACTTTTTTAAAATTATGGGATTATCGTGAAAAGATCGAAAACCCTTTGCATATACTGTTTTTTTTGAAGGTGGTAATGAAAAGAAGTTGTTATTCGCACCATGCAAAACCCCGGAACAAGTTTTTTAAGACCAACGTGAGCTCGTTTGAGAGTTATGAAAATTATGAGAATTCTGTAACAGGTTATGATCCTGCGGATGAGTTACAAAATCTGAAGGATCAAGAATCACAACAAATGCTTTTCGACCTTATGAACAATACCCTGCCTTTGATCAATCCGGAGAGAAGACATCTTCTAAATTTGTGTTTGAAATACGGTTTTCGATATAAAGCTATTGCAAGTGCTATGGGAAAAGGTACTATGGAAACCGTTAACGAGATACAACGGGCAATTGACGATATAAAGAAAATTGTGAATGTTGGAAACAGGGCTGAATCTACAAAAAACAAGATCAGACCTGAAGATGTAGATAAGGAACTTAGCGACCTACAGTTAAAAATACTGAGAATGCGATGTGAAATGAACCTGTCCTTTGAATATATCGCAAAAGAACTGAACCTTCCCACAAAAGAAATACATAAGGACTTTATGGCAGCCTACAGATTCACCCAGCGATAGCTAAGTAATCAATATAAAAATGGTTATTATGAAAAAAGCAACAATGACATTAACCCGAAGAATGCAGATAACAATTGATCTGCCAGCCGGAGAGGAACGAAAGGAGGTATGGAGTAAAATGTACAAGTGGCAGGATATATGCTGCCGTGCAGCAAACCTTATCGTGAGCCATTTGTACGTGCAGCTGATGATCACAGATTTCTTTTACCTGTCTGAAGGGGTAAAATACAAACTTACCGATAAAAAGAAGGACATTGACGGGATACTGCAGCGCTCGCACATAAACTGTACATACCGCATGCTAAGCGACCGTTTTAAAGAGGAGATTCCAACCAATATGCTCGCATATCTTAACCATGAACTGATAGGAAAGTTTAGAAAGAACTATAAGGAATATTTGAACGGTACCCGTTCTTTAGATAATTTTAAAACCAATAAGGGATTTATTTTTGGAAAGGAAGGCGTAAGGCAACTGCAATACAACGAGGAGAAAAAGTACTTCGGTTTTGTTCTGTTTAAAATTCCTTTCAGAGTTTATCTGGGTAAAGATTTTACCGATAAATACCTACTTTTACAGCAGGTACTGTCTGGTGAGGTAAAACTTTGTACTTCGAGGATTAAAATGGATAACGGGAAAATATTTTGGCTACCGGTTTTTGAGATTCCTATGGAAAAGCACTATCTTAAATCCGAAATCGTTGCAGAAGCTTCGTTGTCGATAGAATATCCGATCTCTGTTAAAATAGGAAAAAACAGGTTACAGATTGGCAATAAAGAAGAGTATTTGCACCGCAGGCTGGCGATTCAGGCTGCACATGCCCGAACCAGAAAAGCGGTAGCTTATTGCAGAGGCGGGAATGGCAGGGATAGAAAATTAAAGGCTTTGAACAGATTCAAAGATATGGAACGTAATTATGTAACGAACCGCCTGCATGAGTACAGCAGAAGGCTTATTGATTTCTGTGTAAGTAATCAGGCCGCTACACTTGTGCTGCTGGATATGCAGGAAAATATTGATATTGCAAAAGAGGAGCAGTTCTTACTGCGTAACTGGAGTTACTGCGAACTAATAACAAAAATTAAATACAAAGCACAAAAGGCAGGTATTGAACTTATTACTACATAGTAAATAATATTTAGAGGGTGCCTGTACACCCGTAAGGTGAGGTTGCATACACTCACTGAATGCGTAAAGCATATACAATCATGACAAGGTCCGCTTTTATTAACGAATGTTTTGAAACCTGTCTACCGTTTCAACTTATAACAGAGCAAACGGACTGTAATTGGATGAATAAGAAATAATGTTGGTTTACCTGCTAAATGTGAGATCAGTTGGCAACACTCACTTAATACTCATCCGTATACTACGCGTGGGTTCTTATCTTTAAAAGGACAGTTAAAAACTGTAAAATGGTTACCAACCCAATGATTCGTCAGCGAACAAAATAAAATTATTACCCAATCTAACCAATTTCCAAAATCACTTCAATCAAACGAGGTGGTTTTTTTATTTACAACCATTCTAAATTCCAATTTCAATCGTTCTTTCGTCTTATTTAATATTAGTATCTTTGTATAAATTTTTTTAGAAGTTTCTATGAAGTTCGATATAAATAAAATACGCAGCCAATTTCCAATACTTCATCAGCAGGTAAACGGAAAACCGCTGGTGTATTTTGATAATGCCGCTACATCGCAAAAACCACAGGTAGTTATCGATGCCGAAGTAAAATATTACAACGAAATCAATGCAAACATTCACCGTGGCGTACATCATTTAAGTCAGGTTGCAACCGATGCATATGAAGAATCGCGCATAAAAATTCAAAAACACATCAATGCCAAAAACAGTTTCGAGGTTTTGTTTACATCAGGCACAACCTTCGGAATAAATTTGGTTGCCAATGGTTTTGGTCAGATCTTAAAACCGGGCGATGAGGTTATTGTTTCGCATTTGGAGCATCATTCTAATATTGTGCCTTGGCAGTTTGCGTGCGAACGCTCGGGTGCCACTTTAAAAGTGATTCCAATGCTTAAGGATGGATCTTTGGATATGGAAGCGTATCAAAACTTACTGACAAAAAACACAAAAATTGTTGCGGTTAACCATATATCAAATGCATTGGGTGTAGTAAATCCGGTGAAATTCATTATTGAAAAAGCACACCAAGTTGGAGCTGCTGTTTTAATCGATGGTGCACAGGCAACTCCGCATTTAAAACCCGATGTTCAGGATTTAGATTGTGATTTCTACGTTTTTTCGGGTCATAAAATTGGCGGACCAACCGGAACGGGAATTTTGTATGGTAAAGAAGTCTGGTTAAACAAACTACCGCCGTATCAGGGTGGTGGAGAAATGATCAAGGAAGTTACGTTTGAAAAAACTACTTACGCTTGTTTGCCGCATAAGTTTGAAGCCGGTACACCAAACATTGCAGGTGGTATTGTGTTAGGCGTTGCCATTGATTACTTAAACGAAGTTGGTTTTGATAACATTGCGGCTTACGAACAGGAGTTGTTAGATTATGGAATGCAGCAGTTAAGCAAATTAGACGGAATTGAATTTTACGGAACAACTGCAGAAAAAGCATCGGTAATTTCGTTCAATTTCAAAGGAATCCATCCGTATGATGTCGGTGCAATCATTGATAAATTAGGTATTGCCGTTCGTACAGGGCATCACTGTGCGCAACCCATCATGAATTATTTCGATATTTCAGGAACCATTCGCGCATCGTTTGCATTTTACAACACCAAAGAAGAAATCGATGCAATGATTGAAGCTTTGAAAAAAGCACAAATGATGTTGCAATAGTACGGAAAGTATTAACGTCAAATGTCGAAAGTCTCTAAGCCTTAAACCTTAAACAAAAAAACGTTAAACAAGAACAAATGACAATTAAAGAAATACAGGAAGAAATAGTAGATGAATTTGCGATGTTCGATGATTGGATGCAACGTTACGAATACATCATTGAACTAGGAAAATCACTTCCTATAATAGAAGATCAATACAAAGTAGAAGAAAATTTAATCCGCGGATGCCAGTCAAAAGTGTGGTTACACGCCGAAAAAAGCGACGATAAAATTGTTTTTACTGCCGATAGCGATGCCATTCTTACCAAAGGAATCATTGCTATTTTAATAAGAACATTTTCAGACCAAAAAGCTGTTGATGTAATGAATGCCGACACGTCTTTTATAGATGAAATCGGACTAAAAGAACATTTGTCGCCAACGCGTGCCAACGGACTGGTATCCATGCTAAAACAAATAAAATTATATGCAATCGCCCTTCAAGCCAACTGATAATATGGAAGATCAAATAGATGTAAACGAATTAGGAGAAAATATTGTTAGAACCTTAAAAACAATATTCGATCCTGAAATTCCGGTTGATATTTACGAACTGGGATTAATATACGATGTTTTTGTGAACGAAAATTACGATGTTAAAATTTTAATGACCCTAACATCGCCAAATTGTCCCGTTGCAGAAACATTGCCAATGGAAGTGAAAGAAAAAGTAAGCTCAATCAATATGGTGAAAGATGTAGAGATCGAATTAACGTTTGATCCGCCTTGGGATAAAGAAATGATGAGCGAAGAAGCGAAACTGGAACTTGGAATGCTGTAAAATGGAAGATGAAATTGTAAATAAAGTAGCACAAAGCAGTCTGGTAATTTTTGATTTGGAAGATTATTATCCTACCGAAGAAGGTGTTGTTTTAGATATATCGCAATGGCTTTTTCAAGGCTTTATTCTAAAGGAAAAAGAATTTAGAGACGCCTTGAAAAATTTCGATTTTACTGTTTATCAAGATAAATTGGTTGCAATAACTTGTTCAACCGATGCTATTTTGCCTTCGTGGGCATTTATGTTGGTATCATCGTACATACAACCTTTTGCAAAATTAGTAGTTCAAGGATCGAAAGATCAGTTAATGATTACCTATTATCAGCAATTAATTGATGCATTAGATTTTTCTGTGTACGATAATCAGCCGGTAATCATAAAAGGATGTTCTAAAAAACCAATTCCCGAAGAAGGTTACGTAATGGCAACCCAGAAAATGATGAATCACGCGCGATCTATCATGTTTGGCGAAGCGTGTTCGGCAGTGCCGATCTTCAAAAGAAAGAAATAGAAGTCCTTCGCGACCTTTGTATGATAGTAATAAATCAAATCTCCGTCAGTTCGAGCTTGTCGAGAACTTAATAAATTTTGGTTTTACTATTTAGGATAAATTTCAAACACTAAAAAATTTATGAAAAAGATTATTTTATTGAGTGTGTTTTTAATCAGTCAGATTTTTTACGCACAATCCGAAACTGCTCAAGTTGTAAAAGATACAACTTATTGGACCAAAAAAGGAGCCATTGCCGTTTTAGGGAGCCAGTCAAGTTTTTCACAGTGGCAAGCTGGTGGATCAAACAACTTGGCAATCAATGGTTCTGTAAATTACGACATCAACTACAAAAAAGAAGATTGGGTTTGGGATAACAAGTTTATCGCCATGTACGGTATCAATAAAATTAAAGGAGAAGATCAAAGAAAAACCGATGACCGTTTGGAAATTAATTCCATCTTAGGAAAAAAAGCAAAAGGCGAATGGTACTACTCTGCTTTTACTAACTTTAAAACACAGTTTGATACCGGTTTGAACCCAAAAGACGAAACCGAACGCATTTCCCATTTTATGTCGCCGGCTTACTGGCAAACAGGTTTGGGTATGCTTTGGAAAAAGAACGACAATTTAAAAGTAAACATTGCACCGGCAACCGCTCGTTTTATTTTTGTACACGAGCATTTCACAGAATTTGGCGAATCGTTTGGGGTAGAGCAAGGAAAAGATGTTCGTTTTGAACTAGGTGCAGCAGTAAACGCCTACTACAAATTACAATTGATGGAAAACTTTACCATTGAAAATATTTTAAACCTTTACAGCAATTATTTAGAAGATCCGCAAAATGTTGATATTGATTATCAATTAAACGCAGTATTAAAGGTTAACAAGTATATTTCTACAAATTTAACATTTCAGGCATTGTATGATGACAACGCGTTTAAAGGGTTTCAAACACGCCATACTTTAGGCGTAGGATTAAATTATATGTTTTAATTTTGTTTTTGTAAAGTATTTTTCTAAATTTAACGAATTATTATATTAATTTAATCATTATGTTTAGAAAAATACTTTTTTTTCTGCTTTTTGCAAATATAAGTATGCATGCACAGAAAATAGGAACCGACTACGAGTGTTTCGATATTAATATTAGTGAAATTGATGTTGATACAAGATTTGTGAGAGATGCAGACGATTCTGATTTTTATATTGTGTGTAAAGATAAAAGAATTGGTGTTTCACCAAATTTTCAAACACAATACCTGCGTAAAACAAATGTTTATCAAGTAGAACCATTGGCACCTAATCCTTACCCACTAGACCCTACAGTAAATGGGGGGACGGAAATTGAGGCTTTTAGAGCTTGGGATGATGAGCGAACTACTTGCCCTATACAATTACCTTTCAAATTCAGCTATTTTGATCAAGTTTATGAATATATAGATGTTTGGAGTAATGGAGCTATAACTTTTAGATCTAATGACCAATGTCTTCCTATGAGAAGAAATTCATTCATGGATGATATTTTCACCGGACCAATTCCTGCACCTTTTGACCCTATGGCAGGAACCGATTTTCATAACTCTGTTTTTGGTTCGTATCAGCATAATCACTGGGATCAATTTTATAAAAATCAAGCGGGTAGTATTAATTATCATGTTGTTGGTACAGCACCTTGTAGAAAGTTTGTAATCAGTTGGTTTGAGATCATTTTAGGTGGAGTAACTCAATCGTGCCCTCCACCAAATCCATTACAAAGTCATCAAATAGTATTGCACGAATTAACGAATGTAATTGATGTAAATATTGTACAACATAATGATTGTCCGGCAAATGACCCTTGGGAATCACTTGCCGTTATAGGTATTGTAAATGCCGATAATACAAATGCTTACGCTCCACCTGGTAGAAACCTAGCTGCTTGGAATACAGTTGGAGGAGTAGTTGAATCATGGCGTTTTGCACCTTCTGGAGACTGTAAATACAAAACTCAATTTACAGTAACCGACAGCAATGGTACCACAACAGAAATGGATGATTGTGAAGGAGAATTAAGTTTAGTTATAGATGAACTAAAAGAAATCACTGCTACTTTAATTGTTGATACAACTGGTGACCCCTATTTTGAAAGTTATAAAATAAAAGTACGTCCTGCAATTGAGATCGATGAGGTAAATTTACAACCTGTTGTTTGTGATAAAAACCAAAATACCTATGATCTAAATCTGTTAACAAGAGCTATAAAAG
>CAJYTF010000010.1 GCA_913777665.1 uncultured Myroides sp. | reverse complement strand
TATAATAAATATATGTGTTATGAAAAAAACGTTACTTATAATTTTTGGAACTGCTTCTTTATTAGCCTGTAAAGGCAAAACCGACTGTAAGGAACTTTCCGGAACCTACAGTACATTTGTAGAAGCTCGCAAGGACATCACAAAAGCGAATTATCCTATTAAAAAAATTCAGTCAACTCCCGAAAGTTCTTGGATTAAGCGTATTGAATTTTACAGCTGCAACGAAAAAGAAGGATATTTGATTATTTACACAACGCGTGCAGAAGAGTATATTCATGCAAATGTACCTATAACTGTCTGGGAAGAATTTTCAACTGCAAAATCTAAAGGATCGTACTATAATACCAACATTGTAAACCGCTATCCATTCAATTTAAAATAATTAGCTAAAAAGTGGTACGTTAGTTGTATATTATAATGTAATATTTTCGTTTAGATTATTATTACATTAAATTTGCACAGCAACAATATACAAATGAAGAAATACCTTTTTATACTTTTTGGATTACTTTTTTTTAATTCATGGAATGCACAGGCACAGATTGACGATACCGATTTGGAAGAATTGGTGATTGATAAATTGTCGCGCAGCAGCATTATTGATATTATAAAAAAAGTACGTAACCAAATGTATAATAATTATGCCGATAACAATTACAATTATTTGGTATCGCATCAGGCAACAATTAATGATACGGCACAATTGCTGAATTCTGAAACGGTGTTTGATGTGAACATTAACCTGAAAAGTAAAAAAATCAACAAAAGCATTGTTAAGGATCGAAGAAACAAAATGGCAATGGATACGTTGTTTTTTAACCGCTATTCAGGCAACGATTCACCAATGTATTGGCTTACCGAAGTGGTTATAAGAAAGTATGTAAATGTACCCGAGCTGGATTTCTTTAACAACTTTAAAGATTATACGTTTTCACGATCTAAAACAAAATCAGGTGATTATGTAATTGAGTTTTATTCGGAACAGTTTTATGAGGGATATTTTCTGTACGATAAAAATTTCAATTTAAAGAAAATGGAATTTGTGCTTTTAAAGCCTTATGTAATTGATCACAGCCAGTCAAGAAACGGAAAGTTTATGTTCGAAAAAAACTGGATCTACAAACAAGAAAAAGTTTCAATTACTTTCAATACAAATAACGAAGGCAAAAATTACGTAAGTGAATTAAAAGCTTCAGAAGAAATACAGGATTATAATTTTACAAGGTTCGATTCAAACGGTGGAGTAGTAATAAAAGATATTGATTTAGATTTTAAATCGAATTTAATTTTCAAAAAGATGTAATAAAAAAGTCGAGTTTTTAAAACTCGACTTTTTTTTGTTTATCTTAATTCTGCACCAACTTCGGTTTGTAATTGGTTTTGAATTTTACTCATTATTCTGTCAATCTGTGCATCGGTTAACGTTTTGTCTTTGTCTTGTAACTTCATACTGATTGCGTATGATTTTGTTCCTTCTGGTAATTTATCGCCTTGATAAACATCGAACAAAGAAACATCAGAAATTAAGTTTTTATCAACCTGTTTTACAATTTTGTAAACATCTGCAAACGATACTTCGTTCTTTATCAATAAAGCCAAATCGCGTTTTACAACCGGATATTTAGAAATTTCTGCAAATTTAATTTTGCTTGAAACTACATTCAAAATCGTATTCCAATTAAAATCGGCATAAAAAACATCTTGTTTAATATCGAAATGTTTCAAGATCGATTTCTTTACATTACCAAACGCAACTACTTTTCTGTCGCCTAAATAATAGGTGATTCCTTCAGAAAAAACATCACTTTCATTAGGTCTTGTTTCAATGTTTTTAAGTCCTAAACGAACTAATAACGCATCAATATATCCTTTAAATAAAAAGAAATCAACAGATGTTGCTGGCGTGTTCCAATTGATACCGTTGTTGTTTCCTGTTGCAAATAAAGCCAAATGCTTATACTCTTCGTAACCAGACAATGTTTTAGCGTAGGTTTTACCAAATTCAAAATACTTTAAATCGGCTTTTTTACGGTTGATGTTGTAAGCGATTGATTCTAATCCGCCAAAAAGCAAGGTTTGACGCATGATTGATAAATCCTGACTTAACGGATTTAAAATGGCAACCTGCTGGTTTTTATTGATATCAGCAATTAAATCTGAATAAGCTGTGGTTGTTAACGAATTCGACATTGTTTCGTAAAAACCTTGACTTACCAATTGATCTGCTGCAATATTTTGAACCTTATGATCGTCGGTTTTAGATCCGTAAGCAATTGTTGCGTTAATTTTAGATCCAACTTTTATGTTGTTAAAACCGTACACGCGAAGAATTTCTTCGATAACATCGATTTCACGCTGTACATCAACTCGGTAAGGCGGAATCGACAATCCTAAACCTTTATCGGTAATATTCGTAACTTTGATATCTAACGAAACCAAAATTTTCTTGATTGTTTCGTTTGGAATATTCTCTCCTAAAATCTTGTTGACATTGCTGTAATTCAAGAAAACTGAAAAATCTTCTATTTTCTTTGGATACAAATCCGTAATATCAGATGTAATTTCTCCGCCAGCAATATCAGTAATTAAAATAGCGGCATGTTTTAAAGCGTAAGTGGTAATACTTGGATCGATACCTCTTTCAAAACGGAACGATGCATCAGTAGAAATACCATGCGCTTTTGCGGTTTTACGAATACTTACCGGATTAAAATACGCACTTTCTAAAAATATAGCTGTGGTATATTCGCTAACTCCGGAGTTTAATCCGCCTAAAACACCTGCTAAACAAAGTGGTTGGTTTTCATCGCAAATTACAATGTCTTCTGCATGCAACGTACGTTCAACACCATCTAATGTTATAAATTTTGTGCCTTCTGTGGCATTTTTTACAATAATCTTGTTTCCTTTAATACGCGATGCATCAAAAGCGTGCAATGGCTGACCCAATTCGTGCAACACGTAATTAGTAGCATCAACAATGTTATTTTTTGGAGTGATACCAATTGCTTTTAACGAATTTTGCAACCAAGCTGGTGAAGGCTTCACTTCGATACCCGAAATGGTTACACCCGCATAATGTGGCGCCAGTTTGCTGTCTTCAACAATAATATCGTACTTCAGCGTACGTTTTTCAACCTTAAACTTGCTTATACTTGGTGTAATTAATTCAGAATAAGTATTTTGCGGTTTGTTTTGAATTAAACCTGCACGCAAATCACGCGCAACACCCCAATGACTCATAGCATCGGCACGGTTTGGCGTTAAACCAATTTCAAAAACGGTATCAGTATATACTTCAAAAACTTCGGCAGCTGGCGTTCCTGGTTTAAATTTATCATCTAAAATCATAATTCCATCATGACCTTCGCCTAGACCTAATTCGTCTTCGGCACAAATCATTCCGAAACTTTCTTCGCCACGAATTTTACCCTTTTTAATAACAAAATCATTACCTTCTTTATCAGTCAAAACGGTGCCAATAGTTGCAACAGGTACTTTTTGTCCGGCAGCCACATTTGGTGCGCCACAAACAATTTGTACAGGCGGTTCGCCATTGCCTAAATCAACTTTTGTAATACGAAGTTTGTCTGCATTAGGGTGTTGTTCGCACGAAATTACATGACCAACAACAACGCCTTTTAACCCACCTTTTAAACTTTCGTAAGCGTTGATACCTTCTACTTCCAATCCTAAATTCGTTAAAATTTCGGCTGTTTCTTCCGGAGCGATATCTAATTTGATAAACTGTTTTAACCAGTTATATGATATTTGCATTGATTTGTTTTTTAAAGCACAAATATACAGATTGCTGTACGTTTGATGAAATTATTTGTTTTATTTATGATAAAAATTTTGAGCGGACTTCGGCAGACGGAATCATACATTCGTCTTTTTTACCGTACCATTTATAGCGATTTTTAGCAACATAACGATACACCGAATTACGTAAACTTTTTGGAACTATTTTACCAATTTGCAACAACGGATAGAAACCGTTTAGCTGTTTAGCAATTTCTATAGCAGCATCACTTTCGGTATAATAAGCCACACCCGGATTATATAGAATGATAGAATCTATTGATGGATTTACGCCAATGTATTTAATGATTTCTTTACCAAAATCGGACTGTAACGATGCGAAAACAAACACATTGTTTTTATCTGCTTTTATGACTTTTTGAATGGTTTCATCACAAAAATTACAAACTCCGTCAAAAAGAATCAACTGTTTATTTGGTGGTATTTTATCAATTATACTCATACGTTTACTTTTTTCGTTCGACCATTTCTAACTGATCCAAAGCAACTTTCGATGTAAAAAAACCGTAGTTTACCGTTGCTTTATTCTTCTCGATTGTATCGATAGTTCCAACCGATTTTCCATCGATCATGCGAACGCGATCGCCAACTTTTAACTCGAAATTTGTTTTATTTGCCTGTTGTTGCTGTTGTTCTTTAGCTTTTTTCTCTTTCTTTTCTTCTCGAATTTTTTCCAATTTTTGTTCTACATCAACCTTTAATTGCAAAATTTCCTGTTCTTTTACCTTTTTCTCTTTTATGGTAATTTTCTTTCGTTTAGAATTTTCAATTTCAACCGTTTTAAGCAATTCGCCAATAAGCGTTTTCTTGTCTTTATTGTTGAAATATTTTTCAGAAAGATCATCAAAACGTTGTCCTAAATAGATCAATCGCTGGTTCGCATCGTACAATTCCTGATAACGTTCTAACTTATCTTGAATTTTTGTGTTGATGTTATTCATTTTATTGCTTTCTTCACGGGCACGTTTTTCTTCTTCTTTTAAATTTTCCGAAGTTTTTTCTAATCGCGAACGTTCTTTTTGAAGATTGGCAATAGTTTTGTCAAAACGGACTTTATCTGTTTCGATTTTCTTTTTCGCCCGATTAATCAATCCATACGGAATTCCGTTTTTCTGTGCAACTTCAAATGTAAAAGAACTTCCTGCTTGTCCTAAACTCAATTTGTACATTGGTTCTAACGATTTTTCATCGAACATCATGTTGGCATTTGTTGCATGTGGCAGTTCGTTCGCCAGAATTTTTAGGTTGGTGTAATGCGTGGTTATGATACCGAAAGCCTCACGATCGTAAAATTCTTCCAGAAAAACTTCAGCCAAAGCTCCACCTAATTCTGGATCAGATCCTGTACCAAATTCATCAATCAAAAACAAAGTCTTATCGTTACATTTCTTCAAAAAATAATTCATATTTTTCAATCGATAACTATAAGTACTTAATTGATTTTCAATAGATTGATTGTCTCCGATATCGGTTAAAATTCTATCGAACAAAAACGTTTCACTGCGTTCGTGTACCGGAATCAACATACCGCTTTGCAGCATTAACTGCAACAAACCAATTGTTTTTAATGTAATTGATTTCCCGCCCGCATTTGGTCCCGAAATAACAATAATACGCTCATTATTAGTTAATTCTATGGTTTGCGGATATGTTTGTTTGCCCTTAATTCGATTGTTTAATAACAAAATTGGATGGAACGCATCGCGAAAAAACAGTCTTTTTTCGGTTGAAATAGTTGGCAGTATTCCGTTTATTTTTTCGGCATGTTTTGCTTTTGCAGCAACAATATCAATATGCGCCAAAAGATTCTGGAAAACAATCAGTTCCTCATGAAACGGACGAATACTATTGGTTAAAACACGTAAAATTCGCATGATTTCCTCGCGTTCTTCGTATTCTAAATTACTTAATTCCCTAGAAAACTTAAACGTATTTTCGGGTTCCATATAAATAATGCTTCCTGTTTTAGACTGACCCAAAACCGAACCTTTTACTTTTTTACGATGCATTGCCAAAACCGCTAAAACTCTACGATTTTCTACAATAGATTCTTTAATATCGTCTAAATATCCTGCCGAATTATATTGTTGTAAAGCAAAGCCAAAACTTTGATTAATTTTTCCTCGAACAATCTGAATATTTTGCCTAATTGCTTTTAAATCAATCGAAGCGGTGTCTTTAATTTCGCCGTATTTATCTAAAACCTGCTCAATATTTTGCAGAATTATTTTATTAGGCTGGGTTATGGTTGTAGCATTGTATAATGCACTGTAATATTCGTGAAACTTTTTTAAAAAAGTAATTAATTCGTTCGTGGTTGAAACCAAAGAAGCTATTTTTTTAAAGCTTGATGCTTCTAAAAAACTGTCTTCAATCCGCAGCATCTTTAATTCGTAATTAATAGGATCAAAATAATGCGATGGTATGGCGTTTTGATTGCTGAAAGAAGATACATATTCCGACGTTTGCTTTAATTCTTCTAACAGCTGTTCTTTATTATCAATTGGTTCTATAAGCAATGCGTGTTCCTTACCTATTTCGGTGGTACATAAATCGCTTATTTGTTCTAATATGGTGCTGAATTCTAAATCTTGTAGCGTTTTTTTTGCAATCAATTTCATTTGTAAATACTCTATCAAACATCAAATTTACAAACAATTTATCATTTAAAGGAATATGTGCTACATTTGAATTTTAAAAAAGAATAGAATGAATAGCTGGAAAGAATTTATCGCCTTGGAATCATCAAAAGATTATTATCAGAAACTGAAACAAATCGTTGATGCTGATTATGAAAAGGAAACTATTTATCCGCCGAAAGAATATATTTTCAACGCATTTAAATATTGTCCGTTAGATAAAGTTAAAGTTGTTATTCTAGGTCAAGATCCTTATCACGGACAAGGTCAAGCGCATGGTTTAAGTTTTTCTGTGAATAAAGGAATTGGTTTACCACCATCATTACGAAATATTTACGGTGAACTACAAACAGATGTAGCTTTTTCAAATCCGGGTCACGGTGATTTAACCGAATGGGCTAAACAAGGTGTTTTATTGTTGAATGATGTTTTAACTGTTAAAGCAGGTCAAGCTGCGAGCCATCAAAAATTAGGTTGGGAACAATTTACTGAAAATGTTATTAGTTTTTTATCGAACGAAAAAAGCGGTTTAGTTTTTATGCTGTGGGGAAATCACGCGTTTAAAAAAGGAAAAAACATTGACAGATCGAAGCATTTGGTTTTAACAAGCGGACATCCGTCACCCATGAGCGCCAATCAAGGCAAATGGTTTGGTAACAGACATTTTTCGCAAGCTAATAATTATTTAATTCAACAAGGTAAAACACCTATCAATTGGCAATTGAGTTTTTAATGATTTATAAATTAGTTAAAATGCAAACAATAATGTTAAAAAGTAAATTTAACTTGGTAGCCTTTTATAATAAAAGTATATTTAATGAATAAAATTTGTTTTTGTTTAAAAAACAAAAATTTGTTTGTTGTTTACTTAAATTTAAAAGCTACCTGTTAATTTGGGTAGCTTTTATTAATTTTGCAGAAAATACTATTAATATGTCTGGCAATTCAATTGGAAATAAATTTAAACTAACAACGTTTGGCGAATCGCACGGAGCGGCAATAGGTGGAATAATCGATGGGTGTCCGTCTAATGTGATATTAGATTTAGAGGCGATTCAATTAGAATTAGATCGAAGAAAACCCGGACAATCTAAACTAGTTACCCAAAGAAAAGAAGCCGACGAAGTTATTTTTTTGTCAGGAATTTTTGAAGGAAAAACCTTGGGAACTCCCATTGCTTTTCAAATAAAAAATACCAATTCCAAATCTAGTGATTACGATTTGCTTAAAGATGCCTTTCGACCAAGTCATGCCGATTTTGTGTATCAGCAAAAATATAAACATCGCGATTACAGAGGTGGAGGAAGGAGTTCTGCCAGAGAAACCGCGGCCCGAGTTGTAGGAGGTGCCATTGCCAAACAAATTATTCAACCTGTAGAGATCACAGCGTATGTTTCTTCGGTTGGAACAATTTCTGTCAATAAAAAATATACCGAACTTAATTTATCATTAACAGAAACCAACAATGTTCGCTGTCCCGATGTTGAAATTGCCCAGCAAATGGAACAACTTATTTTAGAAACCAAGAAAAAAGGCGATACTGTTGGCGGAATTATAACTTGTGTGATAAAAAATGTGCCGATTGGTTTAGGCGAACCGGTTTTCGATCGATTAGAAGCCAATCTGGCAAAAGCCATGTTGTCTATTAATGCCTGTAAAGGTTTTAGTTTTGGTAGTGGTTTTGAAGGAACTAAAATGTTTGGATCGCAACACAACGATTATTTTAATGAAGACGGATCTACTAAAACTAATTTTTCAGGCGGAATTCAAGGTGGAATTAGTAACGGAATGGATATTTATTTTGATGTTGCTTTTAAACCAGTCGCTACATTGCTGCAACCACAAGAAATGTTAACAACTCAAGGAACATTGGAAGTTATTAAAGGAAAAGGCAGACATGATGCTTGTGTGCTACCGCGTACTGTACCCATTGTTGAAGCTATGGCTGCTTTGGTAATTGCCGATTTTATGGTTTAATCATTACATTCCATAAGGATTAAATGCCCATTTTTATAAGATATTTCAACCAAACCATCCGTTAAAACCTCATTACTGCTTCCGAGTTTAAATCCTAAAATTAATGAATCGTCTTGAAGCTCGTATTTCAAGTTTTTAGTCGAAATTCCATCAACAGTTCCAACAGGAATCAACGATAGAATTGTTTCTTTTGGATACCATTTAACAAAATTCTTCTTTAAAGGAAAAATTTTAGAATAATCATCGATCATTACTAATTTTATAACTTCTTGATATTTAATCAGATTTGTAATGTTTGTAAACGTATGATCCATTCTTCTGCCTGTTGCCCAAACAATATTCGCTGCAGGTATTCTTCTGTTGATCAAATAGTTAATCGCCTTATCAATATCATATGAATCTTGCTCGGCTAACTTTACAATTTCAATAGGATACTGCAAATTCTTATAATATTCGTAATCAAAATTCCGATCAAAATCTCCAATTAAAACATCAACTTTAATTCCCAAATCCAAAACGCGTGTAATGGCACTGTCTAACACAATAACCAACGGATTCCATTCCAATAATTGGTTCAATAATTCCATTGAACAAGCTTCGCCATTGGCAATTATTAATGCAGGTTCCTGATCGTCGCGTACAATATGGTGTGATGACATTTATTTGAAGTTTTAAAACCACTAAATTAAGATGTTTTCTTTATTTTAAAAGGATTTAATTATATTTGAAGAAAATTTAAATTCTTATACAATGGATTTACAACAAGAACAATGGTGGAGCGATTTTCAGAACGATGAAAACGCTGTTTTATTAGATGTTCGTACAGAAGATGAAGTTAGCGAAGGTGCAATTCCAGGAGCAGTTCATCATGATTTTTATCAGGGACAGGATTTTTTAAATGCTTTAGGAAATTTAGATAAATCGAAAAACTATTATGTTTATTGTCGTTCTGGAAACCGCAGCGGACAAACGTGTTTATTGATGAACCAGTTAGGTTTTGAAAACACTTTTAACTTGGTTGGCGGAATGAACGAATGGGAAGGACCAACAGTTTAATTAAGGCGAAAGCCTTTTTTTTATGTATTTTTTTAAGATTTTGAAATGGAATTAATCGATTTTATATTACACATAGACCAATACTTGGAAGTTTTCTTGCAAGATTACGGCGTTTGGGTTTATGCCATATTGTTTTTAATTATTTTTGTTGAAACCGGTTTGGTTGTAATGCCTTTTTTACCGGGCGATTCGTTATTGTTTGCAACCGGAATGTTGGCAGCACAGTTTCCTGAAAGTTTAAATGTTTGGCTGGTAATGATTTTATTGTTCATAGCAGCAGTTTTAGGTGATACCGTTAATTACTCTATTGGTAAACAAATTGGTATGCGAATCATAAACTTTAAAATATTGGGCAAACAGCCGGTTACAATAGAACATATTAATAAAACACATTCTTTTTACGAAAAATATGGCAGCAAAACCATTGTTATTGCTCGTTTTGTACCTATTGTAAGAACTTTGGCTCCGTTTGTTGCAGGTATTGGTAGAATGAATTACGCTACTTTTTTAACCTATAATTTTGTTGGTGGATTTATCTGGGTTTTCGGTATTACTTTGGCAGGATATTTTTTAGGAAATATTCCATTAATAAAAGACAATTTTTCAAAAGTAGTTTTGCTGATTATTTTGGTATCTGTTCTTCCGATTATTTATTCGGTTATTAAAGAAAAATTAAGTAATAAAAACAAAACGCTTTCGTAATGAAAGCGTTTTTCGTTTTATATCTTCAAATTATGATGCAATGAAAACATTAATTGTTGATGCGATGTTTTTTGAAGCATCTGGTTCATCCATCCAACCTGAATTCCTAATTTTTGATTGAACTTGAAACCAGCTCCAAAATACAGTCGATCTCTATCAAAAACGTTTATTTTTCTTGAAGTTTCATCGGTATTCATAAAAAGTTCGTTATAAAAACTTGCATACAAACTCTGATTTTTTTCGGTATTCTGATAAATTGGAACATCTAAACCTAACTGATATCTGAATCTTGATTTAAAATCCTGATTTTCTATAAAGCGTTGTTCAAACCTAAATCGATGTTTTACAGTAGCGGTTGCAATTTTTTGGTTTGTAAGAACATCCTGAAAAATTCTGTTTTCAATAAAAGGAACATCGGGTTTTAAGTATTGTTCTGTATCAACAAAAGCATAACCGGTTCCCAACGTTAAATTATCGTACAACATATATTGGATAGAACCACGAATCAACAACTGGTTTAAATCTGAAAGAACTTCGTAATTCCTATATTGAACATCGTAATTGATATTCCATTTGGTATCTTCAATTTTTGTATTTCCGAAATACATATACCAACCACCTAATTTTGGATCCTTCTTTGGATTGTTTGAAAATCCTTTAAAATTAAATAAAATGATCGCTAAAAGTACAACTGTTTTTTTCATAAGTGGAGAAATTTTGATGATTATTGAGTATGTGTTTTTAAATTACTTTTGCTGGTTTCCAAGATAATTGCGAACTGCAAACCATACATAACTGCAGCTAAAACCAAATGTGCTGCTTGGGTACCAAACGGAAAATGTATGTAGTACATTAATATGCCCGTAATGATTTCTAAAATCAGTAAAAGCATAATCCAGTTCATTTTGGTGTTGCCTAAATTAAGACGTTTATTTCTTAAAAATAGGTAAAGATTTACGAAAAATATCACAAAAGAAAAGGTTCTGTGAATGTAAAAAGTAACATCAGGATTTGCCAACCAAACTGAAACATCGGTAATTCCGCTTTTGGTTTGAACATCGATAAACTGACGAACCTGTGTTCCCAATCCAATCTGTATCAACGAAAATAACATCGCAACCCAAGTGAAAATATGAAAAACGGCGTCGTACTTGCCTACATATTTTTTGTTGATTCTTGCCAAATGAATCAAATAAATTAAAGCAGCAACATTCAATAATGCGGCAATCATGTGTGTGGTAATTTTAACCGGATTTAATACCGAAAAAACCACTGTTGCACCTAACCACGCATTAAATCCTAATAAAAACAGAACAATTCCAGCCCATAAAACAACCGATTTTTTTGTTTTCCAATATTTAAAAGAAAGCACAAACAAAATTAAACATGACAATCCGGCTAAGGCTCCACACAATCGGTTAATGTATTCAACCCAAGTGTGGTAAGGGTTAAACTCGGCATAATCGTGTTTGGTGTACGCTGACCAATCACTCGGATTATAAACATCTTTTGTAGTAAAACTGCTATTTGCCACCCAAAGCGAATTATTTTTAATGATAACCTGCCCTTTGTTGTATTCGTGGTTAGGTTTCCAAAGCAATTCTTCAACCTGGGTAGGTGGTATGTAGTAACCAAAACATTTAGGCCAGTCGGGACAACCCATACCAGAACCTGTCATACGTACAGTTGCACCAGCAATGATTACCAAATAAATTAAAACGAGTGAAATTTTTGCCCAACGGATAAATGTTTTGTTTTCCATAATTATAATTTTGGATTTACCGGTTTTAAACCTAATTTTTCTGCCTTTTTCATCATAAATTGATACGCTTCTGTGTAGTCATTTGCAATATCTCCTTCTAAAATGGCTTCTTTAATGGCATCTTTAATTTGTCCGATTTCTCGTGAAGGTTTTAGATCGAAAATTTCCATAATTTCTTCGCCTGTGATTGGCGGTTGAAAATTACGGACATGATCACGTTCTTCAACTTCGACAATCTTTTGACGGACAATTTTAAAATTGTTATGATATTTTTTAAACTTCTTTTGATTTTTTGTAGTGATGTCTGCTTCGCATAATGTCAGTAAATTTTCAACATCTTCACCTGCATCAAAAACCAATCTACGTACTGCAGAATCTGTTACCAAATCTTCTGAAATTACAATTGGTCGCGAACTCATTGCAACCATTTTCTGTACAAAACGCATTTTTTGGTTTAACGGCATGTGCAAACGCTCAAAAATTCGTTTTACCATTTTGCTGCCTAAAAACTCATGTCCGTGGAATGTCCAACCGTTCTTTTTATTGAACTTTTTTGTCGGAGCTTTTCCAATATCGTGCAACAACGCAGCCCAGCGTAACCAAAGATCATCGGTATTTGGGCAGATATTATCAACAACTTCCAATGTATGATAGAAATTGTTTTTATGCGTGTGTCCTTCCACTTCTTCCACATTGTTCAATGCGGTTAATTCAGGTAGAATCAAATCTAACAGACCGGTTTTGTATAAAAGCAAAAAGCCGACAGACGGTTTTTCGGTCAACAAAATTTTATTCAATTCTTCAACAATTCGTTCGCCCGAAATAATTTTTATGCGATCTGCATTTTTTGTAATCGCATTTAACGATTCTTCTTCAATAGTAAAATTTAATTGGGTTGCAAAACGAATGGCGCGCATCATACGCAAAGGATCATCAGAATACGTAACATCAGGATCCAAAGGTGTTTTAATTATTTTATCGGTTAAAGCGGTCATTCCGTTAAAAGGATCAACCAAATCACCAAAACTTTCTTCGTTCAACGAAAAAGCCATAGCGTTGATGGTAAAATCACGTCGGTTTTGATCGTCTTGCAAGGTTCCGTTTTCAACTAAGGGATTTCTGCTTTCATTTCGATACGATTCTTTTCGTGCCCCAACAAATTCAATATCAATATCGTTAAAACGCAACATCGCCGTACCATAATTTTTAAAAACCTGCACTTTCGGGTGGTGCGGTATCAGTTCAGAAACCTTCAAAGCCAAATCAATACCGCTGCCAACAGCCACAATATCAATGTCTTTTTTTGAACCGCGTTCTAAAATAAAATCGCGAACAAAACCACCAATCACATAAGCTTCAACCTTTAATTCTTTTGCAGCCTGCGTTATAATTTTAAAAATGGGATCTTGTAGCGCTTGGTTATAATTGGATGATTGAATCATTATTTTCTTAAAATTTTTACTTGTGCATCGTTTGTAAGTTTAATTACGGTTGATGATTTTTTACAGATTTTGGTTTGATCTAATTTCACAACATAATCCACGCCGTTTATGATTTCCTGCGAGATTTCAGAAAATTGGGTAGGAGTAGGCTCGCCACTGATATTTGCCGATGTGGATACCAACGGACGTTTCATTCGTTCAACCAACTTATACACAAACGGAGCATTTACAATACGAATTCCCAATGAATTATCTTCGGCTATTAGGTTTTTTGCCACATTTGTAGGCTGATCTAAAACTAATGTTGTTGGCTTTTCGGCACAATCTAAAATATCAAAAGCAACAGAAGGTATGTTTTTAAATACATTGTAAAGTAAACGGTCGCCATTCACCAAAATAATCATGCTTTTGCTTTCGGCACGTTTTTTTAGATCGTATATTTTTTTAACGGCTTCTTCATTTGTAGCATCACAGCCCAATCCCCAAACGGTATCGGTAGGATACAGAATAATGCCGCCATTTTTTATAACTTCAAAAGCTTCGTGAACTTCTTTATTAATATCTTCCATAAAAAGGAATTTGTTAGTTTGATTAAAACTGAATTTTCTCGCCGACGTTCATTCCTGAATTTTTAGCGAAAACTCCACACAAATGGAATAATAAGCGCGCACCAACATTTCCATCCCAATCATCAGATCCCGGAGCAACTTCTACTAAATCAATTCCAATAATTTTTTTGTTCGATGATGCTAATTTGCTCAATAAATAAGTTGCTTGTTCGTATGATAATCCGCCTGGAACCGGAGTTCCCGTGTTTGGACAATACCAACGATACAACGCATCAATATCAAAACTTACTGCTACATTTTCTGGTAACTGGTTTAGAATTTCATCGCACTGATCTTTCCACGTTTTTCCACTGAATTGGTTCGCTTTTAAATCGGTATCTGTATAAACTTTTACTTTGTTAGATGCTTTGATCACATTTACTTCGCCTTCGCTAAAATCACGGATACCAATCTGAACAATTTTTTCGATCTGTGGTAATTTAATGGCGTTGTACATGATTGATGCGTGCGAATAAGTAAAACCTTCGTAAGCTTCACGTAGATCCATGTGCGCATCAAAATGTAAAATACCAAAATTATCATTTTTAGATGCCAAAGCTTCGTAATAACCCATTGGGGTTGAGTGATCGCCACCCAAAAGAATTACTTTTTTACCTTGATTCATCCAATAAAGCGTTCGTTCTTTCACTTCTTGGTTGAATTGAGCCGATGCTTTATTTATTTTATCTAAATCTGACTGCAATTGAGGAAATGTTTCAACAGCCTCGCCATTTTCTAACGCTTCAATAATAGGTTGCGCTAAACTTTTATATTTTTCACTATTTGTAATCCATTGCTCAGGTGCTTCATCCATGTAAATCCCTAATTTCCATAAATCGGGAAATTCCTGATGCAATAAATCTACCTGAAAAGATGCGTTAAAAATAGCCTCAGGACCTTCGCTGGCTCCACTTCCGTAGCTTACAGTAACTTCCCACGGAGCAGGTAAAATAATGATTTCACTTTCTTCTGCGTTAAAAGGTAATCCATAAATGGTGGCATCTGCCAAACCTGGTTGAGATGGATCGAAATTCTCTATTTTTTGTTGTTTTGATAACATACTAAATTCCACTGATTTTTAAAATGCAAATATAAAAAAAGCCAGCGTAAAGCCGGCTAAATATCTTAAGTTGTTTGGATACCTGTCTTTAAAATCTGACCAAAATCGTACATTTCTTCAAAAGTTGTGTACAAAGGTACCGGAGCCAAACGAATAACCGCCGGTTCGCGCCAATCTGTAACCACACCTTGTTTCATTAAATAATGAAATAATTCTTTGCCTTCGCCATGTAAAATAATCGACAATTGCGATCCGCGTTCTGCTTGATTTTTAGGAGTAATGATTTCTAAATTTGTACCGGTTTCTTTAGCTGTTTCTTCAACAATAAACTCTAAATACGCTGTAATTAAATCACGTTTTTTCATTAAAGCTTCCATGCCGATTTCATCGAACATTTCAACTGATGCCAAATACGGAGCCATTGCCAATACGCCAGTACATGAACTTTGCCAACCTAAAGCACCTTCGTTTGGGGTGTATTCAGGTTCCATTAAAAAACGACGCTCTTTATTATGACCGTACCATCCGCCAAAACGATTGATGTCTTTATTATTATGATGCTTTTCGTGAACGAAATATCCCGCAACACTTCCCGGACCAGCATTCATGTACTTATAACTGCACCAGCAAGCAAAATCAACATTCCATTCGTGTAATTTTAGTTCGATATTTCCTGCGGCATGCGCCAAATCCCAACCAACTTTTGCTCCAACAGCGTGTCCAGCTTTTGTGATATTTTCCATATCTAAAACCTGACCGGTGTAATAGTTAATTCCGCCGATTAAAACCAATGCCAATTCATCGCCAACTTCGTTAATCTTCGCAATAATGTCTTCATTGCGTAAATTGTGTTCGCCTTCTCTGCGTTTAACTTCTACAATAACATCTTTTGGATCTAAACCGTGAAATTTAACCTGAGTTTGAAACATATATTGATCACTTGGAAATGCTTTTTCTTCGCAGATAATTTTAAATCGGGTAGAAGTTGGGTTGTAAAACGAAACCATCATCATGTGCAGATTAACCGTTAGCGTATTCATTACAGAAACTTCGCTTGGCTTTGCACCAACAATTTTTGATAATGGATTTGAAAAACGTTCGTGATAATCCCACCAAGGTTTTTCAGCATAAAAATGACCTTCAACCGCCAAATTTGCCCAATCGTTCATAACATCATCTACATATTTTTTAGCTCGTTTTGGCATTAATCCCAACGAATTTCCTGTAAAATAGATTGTTTTTTTACCGTTTACTTTGGGAAATTCAAATTCTGATTGGTATTTTTTTAATTGATCTTGCGCATCTAATGACTGTGCAAATTCTCTTGTATTTTGAAAGTTCATTTAGTTTTATTTTTTGAAGGCTAAATTTAATTATAATATATGTGTTGAACAAAGAGTTTTAGATAGAAAAAAACAGATTGTGGAAATTATTCCTCATCGTCATCTTCCGGTTTAGGTCCATCTTTATCGATATCTTCATTTAAAAAAGGAACATAAATTCGTTCACTTTTTATAACAATAATCATTGATATAACTGCATGCAGAAAAATACATGTTAAAAGAAAAATAATTCGTCCTTTACCAAAAATATCGTTGTTAAAAATGGCTTCGTAATGATAAGCAACAAAGCAATATCCCACAAAAACCAACGTGTTTAAAGTAATAACACGAAAAAATTTTTTACGATTTGATAAAACTATAATAGTTACCAAAAAGCAAAGCATAGAAACTGCAACAACGGCTAATATTCCCTGTAAAAATGTCATATTAAAAATTCTAATGTAAATATCGGTATTTTTACAGAACTAAAACAAAAATCCGACCAAATTTGGTCGGATTTTCTTTAAAAAGAACTGTAATTTATTTTCCTGCAGCGATTAAATTTAACGCAGAACCTGCTTTAAACCATTCTATCTGACTATCATTATAGGTATGGTTTGCCATGATGATGTCTTTAGAACCATCTTTATGAACAAATTCCAATGTTAGCTGTCTGCCTGGAGCAAATTCGGTTAAATCTAAAAAGTTAATGGTGTCATCTTCCTGAATTTTATCGTAATCTGTTTCATTTGCAAAAGTCAATCCTAACATGCCTTGTTTCTTAAGGTTTGTTTCGTGAATACGGGCAAACGATTTTACCAAAACGGCTTTCACACCTAAATGTCGAGGTTCCATTGCAGCGTGCTCACGAGAAGATCCTTCACCGTAATTTTGATCGCCCACTACAATAGACGGAATACCTGCTGCTTTATACTGACGCTGAACCGCAGGTACTTCTTGATATTCACCGGTTAATTGGTTTTTAACGCTGTTTGTTTTATTGTTAAAAGCATTTTCGGCACCAATTAGCATATTGTTCGAAATATTATCTAAATGCCCGCGGAAACGCAACCATGGACCCGCCATAGAAATATGGTCGGTTGTACATTTACCGAATGCTTTAATTAATAATTTTGCACCTGTAATATTTTTACCGTCCCAAGGCTGGAAAGGTTCTAACAACTGTAAACGAGAGGAATCAGGCGATACGATTACCTGAACACTTGACCCGTTTTCAGCCGGAGCTTGAAAACCAGGATCTTCCACTTCGAAACCTTTTGTTGGCAATTCATCGCCGAACGGAGGTTTGAACATGACCTCTTCGCCGTTATCGTTCAATAGTTTATCGGTAATCGGGTTGAAATCTAATCGACCTGAAATTGCCAATGCAGCAACCATTTCTGGGGAAGTTACAAAGGCATGAGTATTTGGATTTCCATCGGCACGTTTTGAGAAATTTCGATTGAACGAGTGAACAATCGTGTTTTTCTCTCCTTTATCGGCACCTTCACGATCCCATTGACCAATACAAGGTCCGCAAGCATTTGTAAATACTTTGGTTCCCATTTTTTCGAAAGCAGCAATAATACCGTCACGTTCAATGGTGTAACGAATTTGCTCTGATCCCGGATTGATCCCGAATTCTGCTTTTGGTGTGATGCCTAATTCTACTGCCTGATTAACGATTGATACCGCTCTTGACATATCTTCGTAAGAAGAGTTGGTACAAGAACCGATTAATCCCCATTCTACTTTAATTGGCCAATCGTTTTTAGCAGCTTCTTCTTTCATTTTAGAAACCGGCGTTCCTCTGTCTGGCGTAAAAGGACCATTAATGTATGGTTCTAATTCCGTTAAGTTAATTTCGATCAATTCATCAAAATATTGTTCCGGATTTGCATAAACTTCGGGATCGGCAGTTAAATAATCGGCAACCTTATCGGCTGCTTCTACCACATCAGCACGTCCTGTCGCGGTTAAATATCTTCTCATGGAATCATCATACCCAAAAGTTGATGTTGTTGCGCCAATTTCGGCACCCATGTTACAAATAGTTCCTTTACCCGTACAAGACATTGATGTTGCACCTTCGCCAAAATATTCCACAATAGCGCCGGTTCCACCTTTAACAGTTAAAATATCGGCAACTCTTAAAATAACATCTTTAGGAGCTGTCCAACCGTTTAATTTTCCAGTTAATTTAACTCCGATCAATTTTGGAAACTTTAATTCCCAAGACATGCCCGACATTACATCAACTGCATCGGCACCACCAACACCAATTGCCAGCATACCTAAACCACCTGCGTTTACCGTATGTGAATCGGTACCAATCATCATTCCGCCCGGGAATGCATAATTTTCCAATACAATTTGGTGAATGATTCCCGATCCCGGTTTCCAAAATCCGATGCCGTATTTATTGGAAACAGATGAAAGAAATTCGAAAACTTCTTTAGATTGTGTGTTGGCAACTGCCAAATCTTTTTCGGCGCCAACTTTGGCAAGAATTAAGTGATCGCAGTGTACCGTTGTTGGTACAGCTACTTTTTCTTTACCGGCGTGCATGAACTGCAATAAAGCCATTTGCGCTGTTGCGTCTTGGCAGGCCACGCGGTCTGGAGCGAAATCTACGTAATCTTTAGAGCGTTCAAACTTTGTAGAAGGTGTACCTTCCCATAAATGTGCGTATAAAATTTTTTCTGAAAGTGTTAACGGGCGTCCAACCAATTCACGTGCTTTATCAACACGAGCCGGCATGGTTTCGTACACTTTTCTAATCATATCAATATCAAAAGCCATAATACTGTTTTATTTATTTCATTTTTAGTTCAACAAAAAACATTATACAATTTACTGATTTTTTTAATGATTACTTTTAATATAGGTTAAGAAAGAGTAATTTAAAATGATTCTAATAAAGAATCTTTTTCTTTATTTTAGTAGAAAGATTTATGTTATGAAAAATATACTGATAGTTGTTCTGCTTTGTTTAGGATCTTATTTTGAAACATTTTCGCAAGGTTTATCTAAATACGAATTGTTTATAAAGAATAATTTTCAAGAATATGTTGAGCATTTTAATATTTCTGATTTTGAAAATTTTAAGGTGGAAGATGCAGGCAGTTTGAATTTAACCGAAGATAGTAAAGTGTTTGAACCTAATGAATGGAATGATTTTTTAGCAAACTACAATGAGTTTTTTATTTATAACACTACAAAAAGTTATGCTGTAAATTTTAATACTTACGGCGATATTGACCAAGCGGTTCTGTTGATTGATATTGATAAGAAGAAATATAATAAACTTACGTTTTGCGGGTCGCCTTGTAGATACGAAGAAGCAAAATGGGTAAATGACGCCGTTTTAATATTGGTTGGAGGTTTTGAAAATAACGATAAATACAATGCAGTTACAATGCAGTCAAAATATTTTGGAATGCTGATGATTGTTGATTTAGATAAGAAAACAAGAACTATTTACTTTAACAAAGAAGATGAAGCTGATACTTTTTTTACTGGAAGTTTGTTTAAAAATAGAACCTGGGATTAACTTTTAAGCCGGTTTTGCGGCAGTGATGGCAGCGGTTAGCCCGCAGTGAGCCTTTGACAGTTTACGAAAGTTAAGGCGAACGAGGACTATGAGCGAACAGCACGGTGCTTTAGCAGCCGCCCAAATTATAAAATAAAAAACGAGGCAACCTTAAAGATTACCTCGTTTTAATTTATGATAAAATGTTATTTACAATTTAGTTGATACAGGTGCAAATTTTGTTAAGTTGATGCCTTGTACTGCCATTTTGTATTCTTCGATGTTTGGAATACGACCTAAAATTGCAGAAAGAACAACAACCGGCGTAGAAGCTAATAAAGATTCGCCTTTTTTGCCATCGCGGTCTTCTACCACACGACCTTGGAATAAACGAGTTGAAGTTGCCATAACGGTATCGCCTTTTTCTGCTTTTTCCTGGTTACCCATACACAAGTTACAACCTGGACGCTCTAAATACATAATGTTTTCGTATTCTGTGCGTGCAACACTTTTTGGTAAGGCATCGCTAAATTCAAAACCTGAATATTTTTGTAAATATTCCCAATCGCCTTCTGCTTTTAACTCATCGATAATATTATAAGTAGGTGCAGCAACAACTAATGGTGCGTTGAATTTTACTTCGCCTTGTTGTTTTTCAACGTTTTTCAACATTTGAGAAACAATTTTTAAATCGTCTTTATGCACCATACAAGATCCAACGAAACCTAAATCTACTTTTTTGTCGCCTTCGTAGAACGAAAGTTCGCGAATAGTATCGTGTGTGTATCTTTTAGAAACATCGGCATTGTTTACGTCTGGATCGGCAATCATTGGTTCGTCGATAATATCTAAATCAACCACAACTTCTGCGTAATATTTTGCAGTAGCATCTGGTGTTAAAGCAGGTTTTGTGCCCGATTTAATTTCTTCGATACGTTTGTTTGCTTTATCAATTAAGCCTTGAAGCACTTGGTTTTTGTTGTCCATGCCTTTATCAATCATGATTTGGATACGGCTTTTAGCGATTTCTAATGATTCAATTAAGGTATCGTCTTGAGAAATACAGATAGATGCTTTTGCTTTCATTTCTGCAGTCCAATCGGTAAACGTAAAGGCTTGATCTGCTAATAAAGTTCCGATATGTACTTCGATTATACGACCTTGGAAAACATTTTCACCATCGAACTGTTGTAACATTTGTAATTGTGTAGCGTGTACCACATCACGGAAATCCATGTGTTGTTTCATGCCGCCTTTAAAAGTAACTTTTACCGATTCTGGAATTGGCATTGAAGCCTCGCCGGTTGCTAATGCTAACGCTACCGTTCCTGAATCTGCACCAAAAGCAACGCCTTTAGACATACGCGTATGCGAGTCACCACCAATAATAATTGCCCATTCGTCAATAGTAATGTCATTTAATACCTTGTGGATAACGTCGGTCATTGAATGATACTCGCCTTTAGGGTCACGAGCGGTGATTACACCAAAATCATTCATGAATTTCATTAATTTAGGAATGTTTGCTTGTGCTTTTTTATCCCAAACAGAAGCAGTGTGACAACCCGATTGGTACGCACCGTCAACCGTTGGAGAAATTACCGTTGCAGCCATTGCTTCCAACTCTTGCGCAGTCATTAAACCTGTTGTATCTTGAGAACCAACGATGTTTACTTTAACACGAACGTCTGATCCTGCGTGTAAAACTTTACCGGGAGTTACGCCAACCGCATTTTTGTTAAAGATCTTTTCAACAGCTGTTAAACCAACACCTTCTTTAGTAATTTCTTTAGCAGGTGCAAAAACTGTTGGCGCTTGTATGCCTAATGTTTCTGCTGCAAATGTTTGTATTTTTTTACCAAAAACAATAGCGTAAGATCCACCTGCTTTAATAAACTCCATTTTTTGTGGAGTTAAAGCTTTAGAAATATCAATTAATTCTTGATCGCCGTTGTATAATTTTTTGGTTTTTGTATTGATTGTTAAAACTGTTCCTGTTGCTACAGAATAAGCTTGTTCTAATACTACATCGCCGTTTTCGTTACGAACCACATTACCGTTTTCGTCGGTTTTCTTTACCCAGTTTTTTAAGTCGATACCAATACCACCGGTAACATCAACAGTAGTTAAAAAGATAGGAGAGATGCCGTTTGTACCTGCAACAATCGGTGCAATATTTACAAAAGGAACGTAAGGTGATGCCTGTTTACCTGTCCATAATGCTACGTTGTTTACACCAGACATACGAGAAGAACCAACTCCCATTGTACCTTTTTCTGCAATTAGCATAACACTTGCATCAGGATGTTGCGCTTTCATCTCTTCAATTTCTTTTTGCGCTTGTGGTGTAATCATACACTGTCCGTGTAATTCACGGTCAGATCGTGAGTGTGCTTGGTTACCTGGCGAAAGTAAATCGGTAGAAATATCGCCTTCTGCAGCAATGTAAGTTACTACTTTAATTTCTTCTGCAATTTCTGGTAATTTTGTAAAAAACTCTGCTTTTGCATAGCTTTCTAAAATATCTTTAGCAACGGCGTTTCCATTGTTGTAAGCGTCTTTTAAACGTTGTGTATCGGCATCGTAAAGATATACTTGTGTTTTAAGAACTTCGGCAGCCTGTGCAGCAATTGCCGTATCGTTACCTAAAGCTAAATCTAACAATACTTCGATAGACGGACCACCTTTCATGTGTGATAACAATTCAAAAGCGTAAGTAGGAGTAATTTCTGCAACTACAGCTTCGCCAAGAATAATTTCTTTTAAAAATTGAGACTTAACGCCCGCCGCACTTGTTGTTCCCGGTAAGGTGTTGTAAATAAACATTTTTAAAGAATTTTCTCTTTCAGCGTTTTTTACGTCTTTAATTTGTGCAATAATTTCGCTTAATAATTCAGCACCGTCAATAGGTTTTGGATGAAGCCCCTGACTTTTTCTTTCTTCGATTTCGTTTAGGTAATCCTGATATAAGTTCATAATTTTATTTTGAATATTTCCCGACAAGTACTGAAAAACAATACTGCCGTTTTGCGTAATTGTGTTTAGTTAATTTGATTTTCTTTAAAGTTTGGTGCAAAATTACAAAAAGGAATTCATATTTAAAAATTTTTAATAAAATGTTGATTTAGCGGAATTATTATTTATAATTATTCTATTTTGGCTTTTATAATTCAATGAATTAAGAAAGTGTGTTGTGAATAGTTGAAAAAATAATCTTTTTTTTATTATTTAGATATGTTTATGTGCAGAAAACTGATAAATAAGCAAAAAGCCCTTCAATTGAAGAGCTTTTACATTTTTATTTTTTTAACCAGTTGCTTTTAAATGTGCAGTTCTGGTATTCGTCGTTAATCTGTATAAAAGTATCATCTACTGTGTCTGAGATCCATTTTGCAACGACTTCGTTTTGTTTTGATCTTAAAGCAACGCTACGAATCTGCATATAATCATTAGAAAAATCGGCAACGTGCTGTGGAATTTTATTTGTTACCTGAATAATGCGGTATTGAGTATTATTACCATCGGCAACTTGTGTTGTTGGAGAAATTTCGCCCACTTTTAAGTTTGATACCATGCTATACATAATTCGGTCTTCCATTCTATTCAGTTCAAAACGCGTATCTCCATTTTTATCTGTTATGATACCACCACTTTGTTTGGTTTCTTTTTGTTGAGAATATTGGCGGGCTGCATCGGCAAAAGTTATTTCCTTATTTAAAATACGGATTCGCAAATCGTCTAAATCTTTCTGCGCCTTGTCTAAAGATTCTTGCGATGGTTTTGGCGACATTAATATATGACGCACCTCAAGATTTTTACCAACAATTCGTTCAAGCAATATAATATGATATCCAAATTCAGTTTCGAACGGTTTAGATATTTCGCCTTCTTTCAAAGAAAAAGCAGTGTCTTTAAACTCTTTTACAAATTGCGATTTTTTATCTAAAGAAAAGAAACCGCCCGTTTGTAAAGAACCTTTGTCTTCTGAATACACATACACTTTACTCGCAAACGAAGATCCATCTAAAATATCCTGACGAATTTCGTTTAATTTATCAATTACTGCCTGGCGTTCTTCTTTTGTAACAACAGGTTTCATTACAATTTCTGATAACTCTATTTGATCGCCAATCATAGGAAGCGAATCTTTAGGAATGTTGTTATAAAACTGACGAATTTCTTCAGGTGTAATTTTAACATCGCTGGTTAATTTTTCTTGCATACGTGAAGCCAGCTGGTTTTCTTTCATAATATCAAAAAAATATCCTCTAAATTCTTCGTAATTTTTTTTGTTGTAATATTTAACCACATTGTCAATAGATCCGGCTTGTTCAACCATACGGTCGATCTGCGAATCCATCATTCCATTAATTTCATCATCTGTAACAACAATACTGTCTTGTATCGCCTGGTGAGAAAATAATTTATTTTCTAATAAAGTACCTAAAAGCTCGCAACGACTAAATTTTGATGTGTCATAACCGGTTGCTTTTGCCTGTATAAACGTGTTATCGATATCAGAATCTAAAACAACATAATTACCAACAATACCAACAATACCGTCGATACGTTTTTTTGTTGATTCTTGTGCCTGTACATTCACAAAGCCCATAACCGCTAAAATTGTTAGTAAGGTATTTTTAAGAAATAATTTCATATTTGTGTATTAAATTTTACAAACTGCAACAAAGATACATAGCTACAGCAAACTTTTATATTTTTTTAATTTTAATTAAGATTTTTTTTGTTGTATTTGGTTTTTAGCTGATCTAATATCGGTTGATTTACTTTTATATCGGCTTTATTGATTAAATCTTGATTGTATTGATTTTCGAACTGATTTTGATAATCCGATAAAACCTGACTTTTAACTTCTTCGTACGTTGGCTGATGTTCGTCTTTTTTCTCACGAATATAAAATACGTAATAATTATTGTTGTGTTTAACCACTTTTTTACCAAGCGAATTAAAATCTAAATTTTCAGGTAAACGTTTGTCGTTCATATAAAATCGACCTTGATATTTATAAACCATTGGAAAATCTGCTTCTTTAACCTGATAATTGTTTTTTAGCAGTTTATGGTATGTTTTAGCATCAGATTTTTTATTGAAAACATAAACTTCGCCAATAAAATTAGCCTGTTGAATGTATTTTTCTTTATTCGTTTCGTAATAATTTTGCAGGGCAATGGTGTCTTTTGCGCTTTCGTTCCAAATGTTTTTCTCTAACAAATCAAACAAAATCAAACCTTCTTTATATTCGTTTAAATTATGAGCAAATTCTGGAAACTTGGTTTCTAATTCGCTGTTATATTCCTCTTTCAGTTTTCTGTACGAATAAAAATCAAACGCTTTTTTAATTAAAAGATCGTCGGTTTTTACTGAAGCATATTGCCTTGGAAAAGAATAAATGTGCTCTAAAACATTTTTTGCCGATATTTTTTTGTCTGAATAGGTAGCAAGAACCATTTCTGTAACAGCATTACTTTCAACTGTGGGTTGATTTACCAGTTCTTCGCGCTTTAGCAATTTAACCGTTTCTTCGATATTTTTTTCGTTGGTTGTAAAATGATACATTTCTTTTAAATGCAGCATTAAATCTTTCTCTAAAATCTTTGAACGGCTGTCTGATTTAATCCTGCGAAGAAAATTCGCTTTCAATTCGTCTTTTGTTGGTTTGTCTTTAATATTGGTTACAGCGACAATGTGCCAACCATACTGACTTAAAAATGGTTTAGAGTATGCGTCTTTAAAATTAAGATCGTACAAAACATCCGAAATTCCATCGATATTTAACGAACCTTCGTTGTAAACACCTAAATCACCGCCTTTATCGCGCGTATGAATATCTTCAGAAAAGTGAAAAGCAGCATCATAAAAACTATCGCTTACTTCTAACCGCTTGTAAATATCGTTGATTTTCTTTTTGGCTTCGGCATCGTTTTTATCCTTTGTTTCAACCAAAATGTGTGCAATATTTTTTGTTTTAGGAGTTTCGCGCTTGTTGTAAACCTTAATTAAATGATAACCGAAATTAGATCGAACCGGCATAGATATTTGTCCGATATTTGTATTGTACGCACCACTTTCAAACGGATAAACCATTTTAAAAACACTGAAATAACCTAAATTTCCGTTATTGGTTTTGGCACTTAAATCGTCTGAATATTTAACGGCAGCACTTTCAAACGACAATCCTTTTAAAATTTCATTTCTAACATCAATCGCTTTGTTGTAAGCTTTCAATGTATCAGCAGGCTGCGCAAATTCATCAACATTAATTAAAATATGCGATGCTTTTATTTCGTAATCGTTACGGTTTAAAGCTTCGTTCAACAGTTTGCCTAATTCTTTCTCGTTTATAAAATATTTCTCTGCCAATTCGCTTCTGTAAACCTTAAATTCCTGTTCAACAGTAGGCGATTTATCAATTTCCAAGGCATACGCATTTTGCAATCTTAACTTGTATATTTTGTAAAGATTAAAATACGTGTCGATATCTTTCTGAGATTCATCGGCAATGATATCGATATTCTTATTGTACAAACGCTCAAAATCGGCAACATTATAAATACTGTCGTTAATTGTAACCAGAACATCGGTTGGTTTTTGCGCAAAAGCTGAGATTGATAAATTAAGCAGTAAAAAATTTAAAGTTACTTTTATAAGTTTCATTACAATTTTGGTTGATTTCACAAAGTTAAACTTTTTTGCGAGAGAACATAAACCGATTAGAAAAACCACAACCCGATTTGTTTTAAAATACACTTTAATATACTATTTTTGCAAACCTAATTACAAAGTAATGAGTTTTAAAGACGAAATATTAAAAAGAAGAACCTTTGCGGTTATTGCGCATCCCGATGCAGGTAAAACAACCTTAACAGAAAAACTGCTTTTGTTTGGTGGTGCAATTCAGGAAGCCGGTGCCGTAAAAAGCAATAAAATTAAGAAAGGAGCAACATCCGATTTTATGGAAATTGAACGTCAGCGTGGAATTTCGGTGGCAACTTCGGTTCTTGCTTTTAATTATAAAGAGAAAAAAGTTAATATTTTAGATACACCCGGGCACAAAGATTTTGCCGAAGATACCTTTAGAACTCTTACTGCGGTAGATTCTGTTATTGTGGTTATCGACGTTGCAAAAGGGGTAGAGGAACAAACCGAAAAGCTGGTTGAAGTTTGTAGAATGCGCAACATACCTATGATTGTGTTTATTAACAAATTAGACCGTGAAGGTAAAGATGCTTTTGATTTGTTAGATGAAGTAGAACAAAAATTAGGATTGAAAGTTACGCCTTTATCGTTCCCAATCGGTATGGGTTACGATTTTCAAGGGATTTACAATATTTGGGAAAAGAACATCAACTTGTTTTCTGAAGACAGCCGTAAAAATATTGATGATGTAATTACGATTGATAATTTAGAAGATGAAGCGTTGGATAAATTAGTAGGAGGAAAAGCTGCTACGAAACTGCGTGAAGAATTAGAATTGGTTGCAGAAGTGTATCCAGAATTTAATCGTGAAGATTATATTAATGGCGATATTCAACCTGTTTTCTTTGGATCTGCCTTGAATAATTTTGGTGTGCGCGAATTGTTAGATTGTTTTATAGATATTGCTCCATCGCCACGCCCTAAAGATTCTGACACCAGAACAGTGCAGCCCGATGAAAATAAATTTGCAGGTTTCGTGTTTAAAATCCACGCAAATATGGATCCAAAACACCGCGACCGTTTGGCTTTTATCAAGATTGTTTCGGGAACTTTTGAACGTAACAAACCTTATACGCACGTACGTTTAGGTAAGAATTTAAAATTTTCTAGTCCGAATGCGTTTTTTGCCGAAAAGAAAGAAATTGTTGATATTTCGTATGCTGGTGATATTGTTGGTTTGCATGATACCGGAAATTTTAAAATTGGCGATACCTTAACCGAAGGTGAATTGATGAATTTCCGTGGAATACCATCGTTTTCTCCAGAACATTTCCGTTACATTAACAATGCCGATCCAATGAAATCAAAACAATTGGAAAAAGGAATTGATCAGTTAATGGACGAAGGTGTGGCGCAGTTGTTCACTTTAGAATTAAACGGACGTAAAGTTATTGGAACCGTTGGTGCCTTGCAGTACGAAGTTATTCAGTACCGTTTAGAACACGAATACGGTGCAAAATGTAACTATGAACCTTTTGCTGCATTTAAAGCATGTTGGGTACGACCAGAAGATCCTAAAAACGAAGAGTTTGCAGAATTTAAACGTGTAAAACAAAAATTCTTGGCTAAAGATAAATCGGGACAATTGGTTTTCTTGGCAGATTCTGAATTTTCTATTCAAATGACCCAAAGTAAATATCCAACCGTAAAATTAGATTACGTTTCAGAACGAATTTTATAATATTTTAAAGAGTGATTTTTTCACTCTTTTTTATTTATATTTAAGTTGATTGTAAATTATATTATTAAGTTCAAAAAAATATCTTTGAAACAAAAAAGTAAAAACAATGTATAAAGTTATATTTACTATCTGTGTACTATTTTCACTACTATCTTGTAACAAATCAAAACAAGAACCAGTGGTTGATTCTAACAAACATAAAGATAGTATAAAAGTTTACGGACAAACGGTTGATAGCCAAACGCGTTGTATTCATTATCATTCCCAATTAGATATTATTGCTATAAAATTTAAGTGTTGTAAAAAATATTACCCTTGTTATGAGTGCCACCAAGAAGCCGAAATACATACACCACAGGTTTGGAGTATAGCAGAGCATAACCAAAAGGCTATTTTGTGCGGAGTTTGCAAGCACGAATTAAATATTGCAGAGTATATAAACAGCGGTAATAAATGTACTTCTTGTAAATCTAACTTTAATCCGGGGTGTAGTTTGCATTATCATTTGTATTTGAGAAAGTTTAGTTTTATATTTACTTTAAACCTTTAATAAATGGAAACACTTTTACTGTTAATATCATTTTTTTTTGAGTAATTCTATTTATTCTCAAACAGATTCTGTTTCATATATCCCATCAATTGAAAAATATATTTATGATCATGAACAAGATAGTTTAGAGGTAAATTTGGGTAACATACAAGCAAGTGGTTTGATAAAAAAGAAGAAATTTAGATTATTTAGAAAAACCATTGGTGGTTTTAGTGAGTATACTGCTTGGAATGATAATAACAATCAATATTTTAATTATTGGTATGGAGATAATTACTTAAATAAACTAAAATACGAAGATTTGTATTTTAGTTTATATTTTAAAGATAATCAACTTGTGAAATATATTAAGGAAGTTGAAAATAAAAAATATATTTATAAGACAACGGCTTATTTTAAAGATGAAGAATTAATTTCTGTTGAAACAAACGATCCTAATTTTAGTTTAGAAGAAATAAGAAAAGATGAAGCTAAAGCTGTTGAAATTTTGGATAGAGATATAAAATCTAGCCAAAGATATAAATAATACAACTCTAAATCTTCAAACTACTTTCAAACGGCACACGGTGAATTAAACTTCGTCCTAAAGTAACTTCGTCGGCATATTGCAGTTCGTCACCCACGGCAATTCCGCGCGCAATGGTCGATGTAATAATTTCGTAATCTTTAATCTGTTTGTAAATATAAAAATTCGTCGTATCGCCTTCCATTGTGGAGCTCAACGCAAAAATAATTTCGGTAACACCTCCGGTTTTTACTTTGTCAATCAAAGGTAAAATGTTCAATTGGTTAGGACCCACACCATCAATCGGAGAAATCTTTCCACCTAAAACATGGTAAATTCCTTTGTAAAGCTGCGTGTTCTCTAATGCCATAACATCGCGCACATCTTCCACCACACAAATTATTGAATGATCGCGTGACGGTTTCTCGCAAATTTCACACAAATTAGTATCCGATATCGCATAACAGCTTCTGCAGTATTTAATCTCGTTTCGCAACAAGTCCAACGCAGTAGTTAAACCGGTAGTTTGCTCAATGGGCTGGCGTAATAAATGCAAAACCAAACGCAATGCCGTACGTTTACCAATTCCGGGCAACTGCGCCATTTCGTTCACTGCGTTTTCTAATAATTTCGAAGGAAAATCCATTCTGCAAAATTAATACATTTTAGTTGAAAATTAAACGCTGCTTTTTAATACGGCTACAATAAAATATTTATTTTTGAGAAAATTTTAAGAAATGACTCCCATTGTAATTTTAACCATATTAATCATTTATTTCGGAATCTTAATTGGTATTTCACATTTTGTAAGCCGCAAAGACAGTAGTAATGCTGCTTTTTTCTCGGCAAATAAAAACTCAAAATGGTATTTGGTAGCATTCGGAATGATCGGGACGGCGCTTTCGGGCGTAACGTTTATTTCTGTTCCGGGCGAAGTTGGTGCACCAAGTGGCGAACAATTTAAGTATTTTCAGTTTGTTTTGGGAAATGCAGTCGGATTCATTATCACGGCAACCGTTCTGTTACCTTTATATTATCGATTGAATTTGGTTTCAATCTACGAATATTTCGAAAAACGATTGGGATTTTATAGCTATAAAACCGCCGCCGCCATATTTTTGGTAAGTAGAACCATTGGTTCGGCTTTTAGATTGTATCTGGTAGTTATTGTTTTTCAGCGGTTTGTGTTCGATGCTTTTGGGATTCCTTTTGCAGTAACTGGCTTAATTTCACTCGCATTAATTTACGCATACACTTATAAATCAGGCTTAAAAGCCATAATTATTACCGATACCTTACAGACATTTTTCTTGATAAGCTCGGTTATTTTAACCATTATTTTTATTTGTTATAGTTTAGATTTAAATGCGATCGAGGCTTTTGAAACCGTTAAAAACAGCAGTTACAGTAAAATTTTCTTTTGGGAAGATTTTGTAGATAGCCGTTTCCATTTCATTAAGCAGTTTTTGGGCGGAATGTTCGTGACTATTGCAATGACAGGATTGGATCAAGATTTAATGCAGAAGAATCTGAGTTGCGCCAATATTAAAGATGCACAAAAAAACATGTTTACGTTTACAGGGATTTTTGTTTTGATTAATATCTTTTTCTTGGGAGTGGGGGCGTTGCTTTATATTTATGCCGATGCAAACGGAGTGTCAGTTCCAACGGATTTAATTACCGGTAAACCACGAACCGATTTACTTTTCCCTGAAATTGCCTTTCATCATTTGGCATTGGTACCGGCAATTGTGTTTTTATTAGGACTGATCGCTGCTACTTTTGCTACAACTGATTCTGCTTTAACGGCTTTGACAACTTCTTTTTGTATTGATTTTTTAGGTATGGATAAACCAGAGAATGTTCAAAAAACTAAAAATGTCAGAATTCGAAAAATTGTTCATTTAATTTTCTGTTTGATCATGTTCGCGGTCATTGTAATCTTCAATATAATAAATGATGCATCTGTAGTAAGTATGATTTTTAAAATTGCATCCTATACTTATGGTCCGCTATTAGGCTTATTCACATTCGGAATATTTTTTAAATCAAGAAAAGTTCACGATAAATTAGTGCCTTTTATCTGTTTAATTTCGCCATTTATTACCTTATATATAAGTAACAATTCTAAAATGTTATTTGGCGGATACGTTTTCGATAACGAATTAATAATCGTAAACGGATTAATTACTTTGATATTACTGCTGTTTATAAGCTATAAACAAAAAATCGAACTTAATTAAGTTCGATTTTTTTAATATTTATTAATACTTAAAAGTACCAATGTACAGGCTTCTTCATATTCAATGCCTGCATTTTTAAGTTTTCCTTGAAGCTCTCTGTTTTCAGTTCCAGGATTAAAAATCACACGTCTTGGATTTAAATTTAAAATATAATCATAAAAAGGTTTTTGATTTGTCGGATTCAAATACAGCGTTATTGTATCAATATCTGTATAAGGTATTAGATCTTTTGTGATGGCAACGCCATTAATTTCACCCTCACGGTTTCCAAAAGCTTTTACTTTATGATTATAATTTAATAATTTTCTTACCGCCATATTAGAATAACGTTGCACATTTTCCGATGCTCCCATAACTAATGTATACTCTTTCATCTTTCTTTTTCTTTACAAGTTACGTTTTTTAGAATGAATTTACAACACTATTTTTTAGATTAAACCATATTTCACATCCAATAGAGTTAAATGCCAACTGTTAAAATATTTTCCTAACCACTTAACAATAAGCTTACAAAAAAGTAACGATAAAAAAAGATTAAAAATAATTAGGATAGCATAAAAAAGCGGTGGTATATTTGCACCGTTGAAAAACAAAAACGTTCTTTAAAACAAGCTGAAAATTTTTATCAAAAAAAGTTTTGGGAGTTTAAAAAAGATTACTACTTTTGCAACCGCTTTGAGAGACAAGCGCAGAGAAGAAGACAAGTTCATAGACATATTGGATTAACAGAAAAATAAAGAGTAAGAGCTTTTAGGAGACTAAAAGGTCTTGAACGACACATCAAAA
>CAJYTF010000009.1 GCA_913777665.1 uncultured Myroides sp. | reverse complement strand
CGAAAATAAAAGAGCAAATAATGTATATAAGAGCATGCCGATATGGCGTGGCTTGTATTCATTGCTTTTTTTGGGAGTGGTATTCCAAGGTTTAGGATGTTTACAATGTCCACGCTTATTTTATTTTGTTAAACCTAAAATACCACACAAACAAATGAACAAAAGAATCTGCAAACCAAAAGACAAGAATCGAAATGGGGTCATAATGGAAAATACTAAAGATGAAATGACTGCCCGACAAATGGCAAGAATGACTACAATTAGTAATAAAATGACCATTGCAATGTCCGATATGATGGATGAACAAAAGAAATAGAAAAGGAAAAATCCACTTCAATAACGAAGTGGATTTTTATTTACCATAATATGAATATTCATGAGATTTAAGTATTATTGCATGAATAAATACTTATATAAATGAAAAAATTCTTTGATAATGTTTTTAAACCGTATGTTTTTCCCATTCTGCTACTCTTTATAGGTGTATTTATAAAAGAATTATTAAACCTTACAGTAATTAATAATTTCTTTAAAAATAGTTCATTTACTTTTTTAAAATTTTTAAATACACAGCTAAGCCTATGGGTTGTCATCCTAATGTATATTGCTATTTTATTTCTTACTAAAGTTATAAATTCTAAATTTAAGCGTTTAAGTAAAATTGAAAAGTTAAAAAAGAAAGCAATCACACAGTCACCATCTTTTATAGATTTTGGTGGAAATAATAATAAAGTCATAGGACGCGTTCATTATTCGGCTACTGTATCTAACAATGATTATAATATTACAATTGACAAGTGTTATTGTAAGCAATGTTCAGGCGGTTTTTTAAGAATGAAAAAAGATTATGATGGTGAATATGAATGTATATGTGGTAATACTTTAGACTATAACAAACTAAATGGTGTAAAGGCAATTATAATTACTAAATTAGAGCAGAAAGAAGCTAAGATAAAAAAGTAAATTTACTACTTGGTATAAAGTTGCCGATAGTCATTTTAAAGTAAATATTTTATTCATAATAAATAATTAAAAAAGCACCCTTTTTCAAGGATGCTTTAAATATAGTAAAAAAAATTATTTTTTCTTTTGGGCATTTTGTTGCTGTTGAGCCTGTTCCATCAACTCATCCATTTTGCGTTGGAATTTAGATTTAGGCTTTTCTTTAGATTTATTGTTTTCAATAATCACCTTTACTTTATCTTCTGTAACAATTTTGTTTTTAATTACATACATAATTCCAATAGTAATTAAATTCGAAATAAAATAGTACAACGATAAACCAGATGCGTAATTGTTAAAGAAGAACAACATCATGATTGGCGAAATGTAAATCATTACTTTCATGATTTTGCTCATATCCGGCATACCTTCCTGTTGCGGAGTCATTGCAGCTTGATCGCCGGTTGTCATTTTCATATAAACAAACGTTGCCAAAGCAGCCAAAATTGGGAACAAACTTACGTGGTTTCCGTAGAATGGAATTGAGAACGGCAAGGTAAACACGCTGTCGTATGACGATAAATCGTCTGCCCAAAGGAAAGCTTTTTGTCTTAAATCGAACGCTGAAGGGAAGAAACTGAACAATGCATAGAAAACCGGCAACTGAATCAACATTGGAATACAACCCGCCATTGGATTTACTCCGGCTTTGTTGTACAGCTTCATTGTTTCCTGCTGTTTTTTCATTGGATCTTTCGCATACTTTTCATTTAATTCGTTTACTTCCGGACGAATAATTTTCATTTTTGCTTGCGATACATAAGATTTGTATTGAACCGGCGACATGATTAAACGGATAACGATCGTGAACAATACAATGGCAATTCCGTGTGGAATTAGCGTTGTTAATACCGTAAAAATCGGGATAATGATTAATTTGTTCAACCAACCAAAAATTCCCCAACCTAATGGTACAATTTCGTCTAAGTTTTTATCGTAATCGTTTAAAATATTGTAATCTGTAGGACCCATGTACAGATTCATGTTGTAGTTAATTTCGCCTCCTTTATATTCTAACGGCATTACCGCAGTAAAATCTTTTAAGAAAGCTGCATTTTCATCTTCCTTATCTACCAAATTTTCCTGACTTAATTTTGCTGCTTTAATAGGCGTTTCCGTTAATAAAACCGATGTAAACAAATGCTGTTTAAATGCTACGTAGGTTAAATCTTTAGCGTCTTCGGTAGTTGTTTTTGCAGGATTTAAATAATCGTCTTTACCATCTTCGTATTCATAAACAATTTCTGCATAACGATTTTCATAAGTAATCGATTTTTCGTTGCGTGTAGCTTTTAACTGCCAAGTTAATTCTGCAGGTGCAGCCGTGTTAAGAACAGAACTTAAACCAACCGATTTTACGCTTAAATCTAACATATACTTGTTAGGTTTTAATACATAACGATATTCTAAATACGCCGTGTCTGATGTTTTTAATTTCATAGAAACTACCGTGTTCTCGCCTTCTTTTGTCGTAGTAGGCTCAAACAACAAATCTTTTGTATTTAACAATCGATTATCTTTTGTAGTAAACTTAAGATCTAATTTTGAATTATTGTTGGTGATGATTTTTACCAAATCATCGTTTTTACTCGAAATTCTTTTTTGATCGTTAACAGTAACTTCTTTGATATATCCGCCTTTGTTAGAAAAAACAACTGTTAAAACACCGTTGTTAACTTTAATATCTTCAGCACCAACAACACTTGGTAACGACGCACCGTATGCAAACGAACCTAACTGACTTTTCAATTTTGCATTTGCAACGGTATCGTTTTGTGCATTTGCAGCCAACTGATCAATTGACGTGTTAGCAACCGTTTCGGCTTTAGCTGTTTCTTTTGTTTTATCGTCTTTTTTATCATCTGAAAACATGGTTCCAGACATCATCCAAAACAATAAAACGGTAATGATAGCCATACCAATAAGGCTACTTTTGTCTAATTTTTTTTCTTCCATTCTTGAAAATCTTTTTCTTCTTTTAAAACTGAAAAAATCAAAAAAAGTTCGGTCATTTTGAAACAACCAAACATTTTTAAGTTTTACAGGGTATTTATCTTTTTATCAACTGCCGCTTTTACAAACGCAGAAAATAATGGATGCGGATTTGCTACCGTACTTTTATATTCTGGGTGATACTGCGCTGCAACAAAAAACGGATGGTTTGGTAATTCTATAATTTCTACCAATTTAGTTTCAGGATTTACGCCCGAAAGTACCATACCAGCCTTTTCAAAAGCTTCGGTATAATAGTTATTGAATTCATAACGGTGACGGTGACGCTCGTTAATCAACGTATTTTGGTAAATATCAAACGCTTTTGTTCCTTCTTTAATTTCGCAATCCCAACCACCTAAACGCATGGTTCCGCCTTTATCGGTAATTGTTTTTTGCTCTTCCATAAACGTAATAACCGGATGCGGTGTGTTATCGTTCATTTCGGTTGAATTCGCGTTTTCATAACCTAAAACATTACGTGCAAATTCTATAACTGCCATTTGCATTCCCAAACAAATTCCCATAAACGGAATGTTGTTTTCACGTGCATAACGAACGGTTTCGATCTTTCCTTCAATACCTCTTGATCCAAAACCTGGTGCAACCAAAATACCGTCTAAATTCTTCATTTTATCGGCAACATTTTTGGTTGTTAGATATTCCGAATGAATACTTACTACATTGACTTTAGCATAGTTAGACGCACCTGCATGAACAAATGCTTCAAGTATCGATTTATACGAATCTTGTAATTCAACATATTTTCCAACCAAACCAATATTGATGGTGTGTTTAGGATTTTTCAATCGATGTAAGAAATCGTTCCATTTGGTTAAATCCGGTAATCCTTTTTCAGGAAGATCTAATTTTTTCAACGCAACAGTATCTAAACCTTCTTCTAACATATTGTTTGGAACTTCGTAAATGGTTGAAGCATCTAACGACTGAATAACTGATTCTTGAGAAACGTTACAAAAAGCTGCCAATTTACGTTTAATGTCTGATGATAACTCGTGCTCTGTTCTACAAACTAAAATATCGGCTTTAATACCGCTTTCCATCAAAGTTTTTACAGAGTGTTGCGTAGGTTTTGTTTTTAATTCACCCGCAGCTGCCAAGTAAGGCACTAATGTTAAGTGAACTACAATTGCATTTTTATCACCTAAATCCCACACTAACTGTCGAACAGATTCAATGTAAGGTAACGATTCTATATCGCCCACGGTTCCGCCAATTTCGGTAATTACAATATCGTAATCGCCCGATTTGCCCAACAACTGCATGCGTTCTTTAATTTCGTTTGTGATGTGCGGAACAACCTGAACGGTTTTACCTAAAAACTCGCCACGGCGTTCTTTTTCGATAACCGATAAATAAACGCGACCTGTTGTAACATTATTTGCTTGTGAAGTAGGAACGTTCAAAAAACGCTCGTAATGCCCTAAATCCAAGTCGGTTTCGGCACCATCGTTTGTCACGAAACATTCGCCATGTTCGTACGGATTTAAAGTTCCAGGATCCACGTTAATATACGGATCGAACTTTTGAATTGTTGTTCTGTACCCTCTAGCCTGTAATAATTTTGCTAAAGATGCTGCTATAATTCCTTTTCCAAGTGATGATGTTACACCGCCCGTCACGAAAATATATTTACATTGTTTCATTTGTAAGGTATGTTGTGTGTTGTGTTGTTCTTTATTAAACTTGGCAAAATTACAACTATAATTTGGGTTTTGAAAGTTTTAATATTAACAATTATACTTGCTTATGGCTTTGGATATTTGTTCTTGATATTTCGTATCAAAACCTCTAATCCGTTGAGTTTAATTTCGTACATCATAGCCAACTGCTTACCTAACTTACCTGCAGGAAAACCTTTATTTTTGTACCAAACATAATAAGGCTCGGGTATATCAACTAAAAAACGCCCTTGGAATTTTCCGAAGGGCATTTTTGTATGTGCTAGTTCTAATAATTCTTTGTTTTGATTTTCCATTTTAATTTTCTTTACAACCTTCCATCAACTTTTTCCAGTAATGCGCCTTTTACATCGTAAATTACTCCGTCTGGTTTAAGGTAGCTGCGTACGTTTAATTCTAAAAATTGCTGATGCGCTACTGCCAACACGGCTGCATCATACGTATTGGTTTCTAAGTTTTCAGTTATTGTTACACCTGTAGGAATTCTGCGCTTTGTCCAATCTACCCATGGATCATAAACCACAACCTCACAACCGTAATCTACCAATCCATCAACTACATCCCACACTTTTGAGTTGCGCATATCGGGACAGTTTTCTTTAAACGTTACACCTAATACCAAGACAGAGGAATTCTTTATTTTAAGATCGCTTTGAATCATCAGCTTTACTACTTCAGATGCTACAAAAGAACCCATAGAGTCGTTTAATCTGCGTGCCGAAAGTATCAATTCGGAATAATAACCAATTTGCTGTGCTTTTTGAGCCAGATAAAACGGATCGACCCCAATACAGTGACCACCAACCAATCCGGGCTGAAAAGGCATAAAGTTCCATTTGGTTCCGGCTGCTTTGAGTACAGCTTTGGTATCGATACCCATTAACGCAAAAATTTTTGCCAATTCGTTCACAAAAGCAATATTAATATCGCGCTGTGAATTTTCGATAACCTTAGCAGCTTCAGCAACTTTAATGGAGGGAGCCAGATGGGTACCTGCAGGAATTACCGATCGATACAAAGCATCAACTTCCAAAGCGGTTTCAGGGGTTGAACCCGAGGTAACTTTCATTATTTTATCGATAGTTCGTTCTTTATCTCCCGGATTAACACGCTCCGGAGAATATCCTGCAAAAAAATCAATATTGAATTTTAAACCAGAAACACGTTCCAATACCGGAACGCACTCTTCTTCTGTTACTCCTGGATATACGGTAGATTCGTAAACAACTACATCTCCTTTTTTCAAAACCTTTCCTACTAATTCTGATGCGTTTTTTAGTGGTGTAAGATCGGGACTGTTGTTTTTATCTACCGGTGTAGGAACGGTAATAATGTAGTAATTGGCAGTTTTTAAATCGGTTTCTGATGTTGTAAAATACAATCCTGTCTGATTTTTATCAATTGGGCTTGCTGATTGTAATACATTTTTTAGAGCTTCTTCTGAAACCTCTAATGTTGCATCGATCCCCTGCTTCAATTCATCGATTCTTTTCTGATTAATATCGTAACCAACTACCGGATATTTTGAAGCAAAAAGCGCTGCCAATGGCAAACCAACATATCCTAAACCAATGACTGCAATTTTATATTCTTTATTCATTTTACTTTTTAAATGTTGAATTTCATTACTTCAATCATCAAGCCAACATAATAATATCATTTTAAAAAACTGAAAATCAAAAATTTAAATACGAAAATCATTATACTTTTCTGTTTTAAAAATCTACAATATGCTGTTTTCTACCACAATTACAAAAACTACTTCACAAAAAACGGGCATTAGCCCGTTTTAATCATTTATTATACACTATTTACAACTCAATATCGTACAGCTTTAACTTGTTATAAAGGGTTTTTCTGTCAATCCCTAATATGTTTGCTGCTTTTGTTTTGTTGTATTTTGCTTTTTCTAACGCTACGCGGATCAACTGTTCTTCGTTGGTGGAAGAATATAATTTTAAATCTTCGCGCTGCATGCTTGCACCTGCAAAACCATCTGATGATGCGATTACAGCAGTGTCTACATCTGCATTCTTTAATACATTATGCTGAAACATTTCTGCTGGAAGAACGCTTTTTTCAATAAGGTTTGAACTGCTTAGAAGTACAGCACGCTTGATAATGTTGCGCATTTCACGCAGGTTACCTGGCCATTCGTAGCTTAAAAAAACTTCGGTTACCTCATCAGATAATCCTTCTACATTTCGTTCTAATTCAGAGTTTGATTGTGCTATAAAAAATTCTGCAAATTCCAAAACATCTTTACCACGTTCGTTTAAACGAGGAGCTTGAATAGAAAACTCGTTTAATCTGTGGTATAAATCTTCACGGAAATCTCCTTCGCGGACTGCTTTCTGCAAATCTTCGTTAGTTGCTGCAATAATACGGATATCTACATCGATTTCCTTACTGCTTCCCACCGGTTTTACCTTACGTTCTTGTAAGGCACGTAACAACTGTACCTGCACATCGTAGGTTAAGTTACCTACTTCGTCCAAAAAAATCGTTCCGCCGTTTGCTGCTTCAAAATGACCGATTTTATCGGTAACAGCACCTGTAAACGATCCTTTAACGTGACCGAAAAACTCGCTTGCTGCCAAGTCTTTAGGTATCGCACCGCAATCAACCGCCACATAAGGCATGTTTTCGCGTTTGCTTAATTTATGGATAGAATAAGCAATGTTTTCTTTACCTGTTCCACTATCGCCAATGATTAGTACCGAAATATTTGTTGGCGCCACCACATTGATGAAATCGTACAGCTCTTTTGATTTTGCACTTTTTCCTTTGATAAAATGGCTGCCCGTGTAGGCATTTTTTACCGGACGGGTTTCTTTTTTATCGCTTTCTGAAGACGTATTAACAACGGTTGACGTTTTACCGCCTTCGGTAAGTGCCTTATTAATAGTGTGCAGAATTTCGTCTGAATTAATGGGTTTTGAAACGTAATCAAAAGCACCAATTTTCATAACGTTAACCGCAGTTTTAATATCGGTATAACCCGTCATCAGAATCACCTGAATGGCAGGATTTACTTCTTTAATATGTTTTAGTATTTCAATACCGTCGCTATCGGGCAAACGAACGTCGGTTAAAACAAGATCCAGCTGCTGGTCTTTTAAAATAACGGTAGCTTCTTTAAATGAAAATGCATTAAAAACTTCAAAACCTTTTTTGGTAAGGAATGTTTTCATCATTAAACAAAAAGATACATCGTCTTCTATTATTAAAATTTTTTTCATTCTAAAGCTCAATATTTCGTATTAGGTCAAATAAGGATTTTGGAAAGTTACAAAATAATTTTTTAACAAATACATTTTTAACTTATTTTGAACAGACTGCCCGTATCCACGGTATTTAAGAGTTTATTGGTTTTAACATTTTTTATTGGATAAAAATCATCTTAATCTGCTTAAAATAAATTTAAACAATACAATATCAGTAACTTAATCCATATAAAACACTATATATCACTCAACCCCGCTTATCAGTAAAAAAACCGACTCAAGATTAATATTAATTAAAACCGATTGCTGACATTTGCATTTTAATAGAAATATCTAATTATTTCGTATAAATATGAGTACAACAATAAATTTAACTCCCAAACATCTTTTTTTTGTGTTGGTAACTGTTTTTGTATGGGGTACAAATTTCATTGCAATATATTTAGGGTTAAAAGAACTGCCGCCATTTCTTTTTTGTACGATACGTTTCGCTCTTTCGGCATTACCGTTTGTTTTCTTTTTGCCGCGACCTAAAGCTCCTATCTTATATATTATAGGTTTTGGATTATTCAACTTTGCTTTACAATTCGGGTTACTTTTTAGCGGAATTCATCTTGGTTTGTCGCCCGGTTTGGCATCGCTTGTTATGCAGGTTCAGGTATTTTTTTCGATAGGATTGGCATTTCTTTTTTTCAACGAAAAACCTAATTGGTTTAAAATTATTGGATCGTTGGTTTCGTTTGCAGGTATTGGAATTGTTGCAACTCATGTAGGTGGCGATGTTACGCTTATAGGACTAATTCTAACCTTATTAGCCTCGTTAGCTTGGGCATCGGGAAATATGTTCACAAAAAAAATAAACGCCGGATCACCGCTTTCGCTCGTAGTGTGGGGAAATCTTGTTGCCTTACCTTTTATGGCAGGTGCGTCTTATTTTATCGATGGTACAACAGCAATTACACACTCTTTAGAAAATATTTCTTGGACAGCAATAGCAGCTATTGCTTACGTTGTTTACATATCAACTCATTTAGGTTACGGCATTTGGGGATTGTTAATTAAAATGTATCCAACATCAACAGTGGTTCCTTTTACATTGCTAATTCCGGTAGTTGGATTTTTAAGTTCTGCAATGTTTTTAAATGAACAATTAACCGATTGGAAACTCTGGGCTTCGTTGTTTATTATGGGCGGATTAATCTTTAATTTGTTCGAAAAGAAGATTTTAAGTTTTATGAATAACATCAAATCGAAAAAAGTATAGTCCATAAGAACCTTATAATTTCGCTAAAAACAAAAAAACACCCCGAAGGGTGTAGAGATACTTTCTTTTGAATAAAAGTATCGGTTTGAAATCTATTTACATAAATTTCTCTCCTAACCATAGTAGAAAGGGGAATAATAAACTAAGAGCACCCCAAACTAAATAAGATAATTTCTGTTTCATAATTAAAATATTCAATTAGTTAATACTGATAACTTAATACGCAGCAAAATTAAATCTTTAATTTTTTGAAATATTTTTTATTTTTAAGTATTATTAATTAAAAAAGTTGTATTAAAATTTTAA
>CAJYTF010000008.1 GCA_913777665.1 uncultured Myroides sp. | reverse complement strand
TATTATAATTTCAAATAAATATAGTGATTTAATTTTTTATTATGAATATTTTAACATTAAACCAAATGAATTCCGTCGTCTTTAATTAAAATTTTCTTCTCCTTATATAAAACTCCGATTGTTTGTTTAAACGTTTTCTTACTCATTTCCAAAACCGTTTTAATTTCATCGGGATGACTTTTATCGTTCAAACCAAGAAAACCGTTGTTCATTTCTAATTCAGTCAAAATTTTTGTAACACTATCTGATACTTTTTCAAAGCCGATTTTATTTCTTGAAACGTCAATTTTTCCATCGGGTCTTATGTTCTTAATGTATCCGATAATACGGTCACCGGTTCTAAAATCTTCAAAAGTTTCGTTTTGATACATCAACCCTTTGTGTTTTTCGTTGATGATCACATTAATTCCGGCTTCGGTAATGTGCGAAACAATTAAATCAACCTCTTCCCCTACTTCAACCGTAAGATCTGTATTATCTAAAAACTGATTTAATTTCGATGATCCAACCAAACGGTTCGTTTTATCATCAAGCCTCATATAAATCATATAATAATTACCCGCAACCATTGGGCGTGCTTGTTCTCTGAACGGTACAAACAAATCTTTTTCTAAACCCCAATCCATAAAAGCGCCGTAATCATTAATGTAGTTCACTTTTAAAAGAGCAAATTCGTTTAAAAAAATGTATGGTTCAAGCGTTGTAGCAACCGGTCGTTCTTCATGATCCAAATAAACAAAAACTTCTATATCGTCTCCAATTTCAAAATTTTCGGGCAGATACTTTTTAGGCAAAAGCACATCTTCGTTTCCGTCGGTTAAATACAGCCCAACATTGGTTCTTCTTGCAATTTTTAACGTATTGAAGTTTCCTATTGATATCATAATTACATTTTTTACAAAAGTACAAACAAAAAAGTTGTTATTAGATTTTATGATAATTTTTAAAGCTGTTAAACCAAAAATTATTAACTTACAGATAAAATTACTAACTATGAAAAAAATGTATCATTACGCTACCGTTGAAAAAGCGTTGGAAGAATTAAAAGACAAAGGATTTTCTGTTGATTTTAATGTAGAAGAAAAACAAATTTTAGCATCGCCAAACAGTTTTGGAATTGTGGAAATTTACCGATACGAAGGCATGAGCGATCCTGATGATGAAGCTACCGTTTACGGAATTGAAAACTTTACAACTGGTGAACGAGGCGTTTTTGTTGCCGGAAATTTATCTTTTGCTGAAAGCGATGTTGCTAAAATTCTACTAAAACTGGAAATTGACGATAGAAAAAATGAAGATTTTTAGTCTTCATTTTTTTTTATGGTTTTATTTCTAAATCAAACGTTTTTATCAAAAGATCCAAAGCCGGATTCAATTCTTTAAGATAATCTAACTTATCGTGAATGGTGTATGCTTTTTTAATTTCGGTTTGTTCGTTTACTCTAACATCAATTTTTAAATGATAATTGTTTAGTTTTTTATGAATGAACGAAACCAGATCGTACAGATTTTCTTCAAAAGTTAATTTACTGCCCGTATTTGGAAATTCAACAGTTAAAACATTTTCATTTAACGTTAAATTTGCCATGTTCATAGTTGAAGACATTAGCATTCTGCCGGTTGTGTAGTATTGGTTTGAACAAAAATCCCAATGTTGCTTAAGCTCTTCAAAAGTAAAATGATCGTTCGGCAAATCTTCCTGATTGATCTGAATTGGATTTATAGAAGCCTCTAACTCTCTTTTTTTCTTGATGCTTTTTAATGAAAGTGCAGAAATCTGATGCTCGCCTGTTTCTTTTGATAAGATGACTTTCTGCGTATTTAAATCTTCTGTATTTGAATTTACAGAAGCATCTTCAACATCCTTTTTCTCTTTGACAATAACAGCTTTAGGCTCTTCAACCATGATTGAATGACTGCTGTTTTTACTTACATTTATAAAAAATGCTGCCGGAATCAGTTCTGATTTAAATTTTTTTTTTCAGGGTGAGTAAGCGTTGCCAACTGCATTAAACACAATTCTACCAACAAACGCTGGTTTACCGATGTTTTATATTTTAAATCGCACGCATTGGCAATATTAATTGCTTCGATCAATATTTCTTGAGAGATTTTCTGTGCCTGCTGATAAAACAAATTCTTGTTTTCATCGCTAACATCTAACAAAATAAGCGTTTGCGGATTTCTACAAACCAACAAATTTCTAAAATGCGATGCCAAACCTGTTACAAAATGATTTCCATCGAATCCCTTTGCTAAAATTCCATCAAAAGCCAATAACAAATTAGGAATATCGTTTGAAATAATTAAATCTGTAACCTTTAAATAATAATCGTAATCTAAAACATTGAGATTTTCTGCAACAGCTTGCCGAGTTAAATTGGTTCCACAGAACGATACAACTCGGTCAAAAATAGAAAGCGCATCACGCATGGCTCCATCCGCTTTTTGAGCAATAATCTGCAGAGCATCATCTTCAAAAGTAATATTCTGGCTAACAGCAACTTCCTTTAAGTATTCCTTTGCATCGTTAACGGTAATTCGCTTAAAATCAAATATCTGACAACGAGATAATATGGTTGGAATAATCTTGTGTTTTTCTGTTGTCGCCAAAATAAAAATGGCATGTTTTGGTGGTTCTTCTAAGGTTTTAAGAAACGCATTAAAAGCTGCCGATGACAACATGTGCACCTCATCAATAATATACACTTTATAGATTCCCGTTTGCGGCGGTATGCGAACTTGGTCAATTAAATTACGGATATCTTCCACCGAGTTATTTGAAGCCGCATCTAATTCAAACACATTAAAAGCAAAATCTTCATTAGGATCATCGTAACCAATCTGGTTAATTTTTCGAGCCAAAATACGAGCACAAGTAGTTTTACCAACTCCGCGCGGACCTGTAAATAATAATGCCTGAGCCAAATGATTGTTCTCTATGGCATTAACTAACGTACTTGTAATTGTTTGCTGACCAACAACGTCTTTAAAAGTTTGCGGACGGTATTTTCGTGCCGATACAATGAATTGTTCCATGAATGTATTGCTTATTGCAAATATACCAAAAATGTTTGATTAATTTTCTTCGGGATAATAACCTGAATCACCTAATTTGCTTTTCCACTTGGTTTTTACCTGATCCATTTTAAGATTTCGGGCTGCTGGGCGGTAATCAATTCTACCTTCGGCAGCCAGTTCCTGTATCAACATTTCTATGTAAAAATCTTCTAAAACATCGGCAGGTTCGTACTTGGTCTTTAAATTAATATCGAACAATTTAGCAGCCTGCTGGTTCCAAAATGCAGACCAGCCGCTCTTTAAATCTTTAACCAATTCAAACGTACTTTTATTAGTTTGGCGATTGATTAATTTAACCAAAATTTGTCCGTCTTTACGCGAAAGTTTTTTCAAAGGTTCTTCGAACTGATCTTTCAGGTATTTTTCTGTTTGCCTTACATACTTTCTTTTTTGCGAATTTGATTCCATCTTCGCCATATTCTCGTTTAAAGACGTTAAGTTGTCGCTGGTTTTAACGGCATATCCGTAAACCCGCAAAATTCTTCTTTTTAAAACATTCTGTATCTTAATACGCTCTAATTCTTCCTTCGAAAAATTAATATGTAATTCCGGCAGCAAAAATTCTTTTTCAATCTCACCGTCGTCTAAAACATTTGTGCGCAAAGAATCGGCATATTTCTCCCAATCATGAACTTGTGCATTGATTTGTAATGCAAAAAAAGAAAAAAATATTATTAAAAATTTTTTCATTGTTAAGCGTGTAATTTTAAAGTAAATATAGAACAAAATTATTAGTAAATTCGTTTAAAATTTTTACAAAAATTATGACTGCAAAAACTATACTAAACAATGATTCGTTGACCTTTTTAGAACGTTATTTAAACAACACATCGCCAACAGGTTTTGAAAAAGAAGGACAAAAATTATGGATGGATTACATAAAACCTTATGTTGATACGGTTTTTACAGATACTTACGGAACCTGCGTTGGTGTGATAAATCCAGATGCGGAATTTAAAGTGGTTATTGAAGGACATGCAGACGAAATTTCATGGTATGTGAACTATATTGCCGAAGATGGAATGATTTACGTGATTAGAAACGGCGGCAGCGACCAAATGATTGCTCCTTCAAAACGAGTAAATATCCACACAAAAAACGGAATTGTAAAAGGTGTTTTCGGCTGGCCGGCAATTCACACCAGGTTACGAGCAGGAAAAGATGAACCTACACCAAAAATTGAAAATATTTTTATTGACTGCGGATGCGATTCAAAAGCCGAAGTAGAAGCTTTGGGGATTCATGTGGGCTGTGTAATAACTTATCCTGATAGTTTTGAAATTTTGAACGATAATAAGTTTGTTTGTCGCGCTTTAGATAACCGTATGGGTGGATTTATGATAGCAGAAGTTGCCCGTTTATTGAAAGAAAACAACAAAAAACTACCTTTTGGATTGTACATCACCAATTCCGTTCAGGAAGAAGTTGGTTTACGCGGTGCCGAAATGATCACGCAAAGTATTAAACCGAACATTGCAATTGTAACTGATGTTTGTCATGACAGTACTACACCAATGATCGACAAAAAGATTGAAGGCGAAACTAAAATTGGATCTGGTCCGGTAATTACCTACGCACCTGCAGTGCAAAATAATTTACGCGATTTAATTATTGATACAGCCGAAAAGAACAGCATTCCTTTCCAAAGATTAGCATCTTCTCGTGTTACAGGAACAGATACAGATGCTTTCGCTTACAGTAACGGCGGTGTAGCTTCGGCATTAATTTCATTACCTTTAAGATACATGCACACAACCGTTGAAATGGTTCATAAAAGTGATGTAGAAAATGTAATTAAGTTAATTTATGAAACATTGCTAAACATAGAAAATAATCACGATTTTAGTTATTTTAAATAGATATCTATTCTATAATAATTACTAAACAAAAAAGCTTGAGAAGTTTCTCAAGCTTTTTTACTATTTATCTTTATTTTTAATTACCAAACGGAAACCTTCACCATGAATATTTAAAATTTCAACATTTTCATCGGCTTTTAGGTATTTTCTTAATTTGGCAATGTAAACGTCCATACTTCTTGAAGTGAAGTAATTATCATCTCTCCAAATTTTTGTTAAAGCAACTTCACGTGGCATTAAATCGTTTTCGTAAAGCGCCAACATTTTTAGTAATTCGTTTTCTTTTGGCGACAATTTAATTGGCTCGTCATTCTCAAAAGTTAAAAAACGAAGTTTAGAGTTTAAATTGAATTTACCAATCTGGAATTCGAATTTAGTATTCTCTGCTTTAACTTCAGACGATTTACGCTGCATAATAGCTTTAATCTTCATTAACAACACTTCAGAATCAAAAGGTTTGTTTAAATAATCGTCTGCACCTACTTTATATCCTTTTAAAACATCTTCTTTCATTGTTTTAGCGGTTAAGAATATAATAGGAATTTCTTTATTTTTATCTCTGATTTCGCGTGCTAATGTAAACCCGTCTTTGTAAGGCATCATTACATCTAAAATACATAAATCAAATGTATCTTTTTTGAATTTTTCGAATCCTTCCATACCATTTTTGGCAAGAGTAACATCGAAATCGTTCATTGTTAAATAATCTTTTAAGATCGATCCGAAGTTAGGATCATCTTCTACCAATAAAATCTTTTTGTTGCTTACTTCCATTGTATTATCTATTTGTTGTTCGTTTAACTATTAATTTATTAAAGGTATTTTTATTATAAAGGTACTACCCTTACCTTTTTCGCTTTCTACGTAAACCTGAGCGTTGTGGTCATCTACGATTTGCTTTACATAAGCCAAACCTAAACCGTGACCTTTTACATTGTGCAAATCGCCGGTATGTTCGCGGTAGAATTTATCGAATATTTTCTTGGTGGCAGTTTTGCTCATACCACTACCTTGATCTTTTATTTTTACTACAATTGTATCTTTAACATTCTCTGTATAAATATCAATTAGAGGTGCGTTTGGTGAATATTTAATGGCATTGTCTAAAATATTTACAAAAACGCTGGTAAAGTGCGTTGGATTAATTAAAACTGTGTCTCTTGTGGTGTTAAAATGTGTGTTTAATTTACCTTCGCGATCTTCAATTAACAGCGAAACGTGGTCAATTGCAACCTCTAACACTTCGGTTAATTCTACTTTTTCTTTCGGAATATCCAATTCTTTCTTTTCTAACTTCGATATTCTTAAGATGTTTTCAATTTGTGCGTGCATGCGTTTATTTTCATCACGAATCATTTGAATGTATCTTAAAACCTTGTCTTCATCGCTTATGATTTTCGGGTTTTTAATGGCATCCAACGCAAGGTTTATCGTTGCAATGGGTGTTTTAAACTCGTGCGTCATATTATTAATGAAATCATTTTTAATTTCAGAAATTTGTCGTTGCGTGATTAACTGGCGGATTGCACTGTAATACGCTGCAATAATTACCACCGTAAATAATAACGATATTAAGATGAATGGCAGTAAATCTGAAAACAAGAATTTAGATTTCTGTGGAAAACTGATATAAAGCTGGTATTTTGAATGATTTTCTAAATCGGTTAAAATGGGCACCGAATAAGTATTCTTTTCATTAAAAACAAAATTGCCCGACTTTATAGGTGTTCCCAAACTATTATTAAAAACAGCGTATTCAAAATTAGTAGCTAATTTTCTGTTGGTTAATTCTTGTTTTAGCAACGCTTGTAAAACTTTATTGTCTAAACGCTCTTCTATAGGATAAGTTGAAACAATATCGTTATAATAAAGTTCTAAAATACCTTCTTTCTGAATAACTTCGTCTGGCTGATTATTTGTACTTAACGAACGATGTATATCAGAATCTAAGCCTTCTATTGATTTTGATTTGCCATGATAAACTTCGGTTTTACGGCTGCTTATATAGTTTTTATAATCTTTTTTTGATCCGCTTGCACTGTCAATGAACGTTTTACCAAAATTAAAATCCTTTATATTTTCAACAGAAATAATGTTAGAATATACTATTTCCTGATTCGTTCTATTGTCTTTTTCAATATAAAAAATCTCTTTTATGGCTTTTTTATCTGGTACTTTACCTGTTTTTGTTTGATATTCGTAAAACTTTTTATTAAACTCATATCGTTCCTTTTCTTTTAATTTATCGGCAACCTTTCCTATAGATTGGTTTACCATGTGTTGAAACTGAATATCGTTGTTTTCGTATGTTGTGCTAATCCAGTAAAGCTGTATTAAAGTTATTCCTAACAGTGCCAAACTCATTAAAACAACTAAAAACTGAAATCTGTATTTATTCATTCTGTCATTAAAAATATGTTCAAATTTAACATTTTAACAGTTAAAGATAGTGCTTTTAACCTAAAGTTAACATCAAACCTAATTAATTAAAATTTTTGTTATAATATCGTCAATACTCTTAAAAGCCTGTTTTAAATCAATATTCTCAACAATATAAGTCGCCAACGCAGCTTTTTCATCGTCAGACAGTTGGTTTTTAATCCTGCTTTGTACCTGCTCTTTCGAAATATTATCGCGCTGCATTACTCTTTTGATACGAATTTCCAACGGAGCAGTGATCAAAATGGTCGCATCGCAATTTTTGTACGATCCTGATTCAAACAAAACAGCTGTCTCTTTAAAAATTACTTTTTCATTAGAATTTTCCTTTTTAAATTCTTCAAAATCTAATCCAACAGCCGGATGCACAATATTGTTTAGTTGCTGTAACTTATCATTATCATTAAAAACAAGCGATGCTATTTTAGATCGATCCAAAAAACCATCTGCTAAAAGAACTTCATTATTAAATAACTCGTTTATCTGTTGAATAATTTTAGGCTTCTGCATCACTTTCTTACCCGCATCATCGGCAATATAAACAGCAAAACCTTTCTCTTTTATATAATTGATAATGGTTGTTTTGCCACTGCCAATTCCGCCTGTAACTCCAATTATTTTCATCATTATTTAAAAAACATTTCGGGCATTGCTACTTGTGGATCTTGTTTCTTAATATTTAACAAAAAATAGCTGTACAAAAACCCTGCCCCATATCCAAAAAACTGAATAAAAGTTGCAATTATTGTTAAAAAAGATATTTTAAGGCTTTTTGTTTTAACTAAAGTTTCTATAAAAAGAGCTAGGAAATACAAGGCATAGCAGTAAAAAAACGCATTAATACCGGCGATCAAAAATAAAATAGAAATATAAAAGCCAACCATAAAAACTGCAGGAAACCAATACGTAATTTTACTGTATTCAGGGTATCGCTTGTTTAAAATTGGGCGTGCTTTACCAAATTTGTTAACCTGTTTGTAGAATTTTTCCCAATCGATCCTGCGTTTGTGGAAAACATGTGCATTTGGAATTAAAGCTGTTGTGTAATTCATTTTCCATAAACGGATCGATAAATCGGGATCTTCGCCCGGATGAATTTTTCCAAAACCGCCCGATGCTTCAAAAGCTTCTTTTGAAATTCCCATATTAAAACTGCGGGGCTGAAACTTTCCTAATTTCTCGCTTGCCCCACGAATTCCGCCCGTTGTTAAAACCGATGTCATGGTTTGATTGATTGCCTTCTGAACATCAGAAAAAGAATCATGTGCCGCATCAGGTCCGCCAAAACAATCAACATAATTATCGGTCAGGAATTTATCAACTTCAACCAAATAATTTTCAGGAATGATGCAATCTGAATCTAAAATTATGAAATAATCGCCTTTTGCAACCGTCATTCCGTAATTTCGCGAATCGCCAGGTCCTGAATTTTTCTTAAAGTAATACGAAATATTAAGCTGGTTAATATACTTATTTACAACATCTTTGCAGCTAACCGTAGAACCATCTTCCACCACAACAATCTCAAAATCATTTGTATAAATTTGATGAACCAGACTTTGCAATAATTCGTCAATTTCATCTGGGCGGTTGTAAACAGGTATTATAAAAGAAAAATACATTTAAAAACGTAGTTAATATAACAACTTAATTGCTGTTATTTTAATTAATAAAACATACAAAAGTATCTAAAAAACAAAATATTTATATCATTTTTGTAATAAATAAGGTTTTAAATTTTCTTATTAATATTTTAAGAAAATTGTATTTACTTTTTACTAAATTTAAAATTCGAATACCTGTTTTTAACGGGTAAAATATTATTGCTATGAACGAAATAAAAATATTGTGGGTTGACGATGAAATTGACTTGTTAAAACCACATGTACTTTTTTTAGAAAAGAAAGGTTACAAAGTAACGACAGCTACTAACGGACAAGATGCCATTGATTTATTTGATGAGGAAAATTTCGACGCTGTTTTTTTAGATGAAAATATGCCAGGAATTACCGGTTTGGAAACTTTGGCAGAATTGAAGGAAAAAAAATCGACCACTCCTATTATAATGATTACCAAAAGTGAGGAAGAATTTATAATGGATGAAGCAATTGGATCTAAAATTGCCGATTATTTGATTAAACCGGTGAATCCGAACCAGATTTTGTTGAGTTTAAAGAAGAATTTGGATCATTCCAGATTAGTTTCAGAAAAAACATCGTTGGATTATCAGAAAGAATTCAGAAAAATTGCTATGGACATGATGCAGGCGAATTCGCATCAGGAATGGGCAGATTTATACAAAAGATTGATTTTTTGGGAATTGCAATTAGAAACAATTGAAGATCAAAATGTAGCTGAAATCCTTGAAAAACAAAAAGAAGAAGCAAACATTCAATTCGGAAAATTCGTTGAAAAAAATTACGAAGACTGGATTAATAAAGATGACGAAGCTCCACTTTTCTCTCATAAACTTTTTGTACGAAAAGTTGTTCCGGAATTGCGAGGCGAAGAAAACGTACTTTTTGTAGTGATTGATAATTTGCGATACGATCAATGGAAAGCCTTTGAAAGCATTGTAAACCAACATTATAAAGTTGATAGAGAAGATTATTATTATTCGATACTTCCCACAGCAACACAATACGCCAGAAACGCTATTTTTTCAGGCTTAACGCCATTGCAAATGGAAAAACAACTGCCTCAATATTGGAAAAACGATGTGGATGATGGCGGAAAAAATCTTTTTGAAGCCGAATTTTTAGAAGATCAATTAAAGCGTTTACGATTAAACATTAAACACGAATATCATAAAATAACTAATTTAAAAGACGGTAAAAAGCTGGCAGAGAATTTTAAATCAATGAAAAACAACAAATTAATTGCATTGGTTTATAATTTTGTTGATATGATTTCGCATGCCAAAACCGAAATGGAAGTTATTAAAGAATTAGCATCAACCGATAAAGCCTATCGATCACTAACACAAAGCTGGTTTAAAAATTCACCTTTGTTAGAGATTATTCAACAGGCACAGGCAACAGGTTTTAAATTGATTATCACTACAGATCACGGAACCATAAACTGTAAAAATCCGTCGCAGGTAATTGGCGATAAAAACACCAGTTTAAACCTTCGCTACAAAACCGGAAAATCGTTAACCTACGAACCAAAAGATGTGTATGTGGTTAAAGATCCTAAAAAAGTGCAATTACCTGCAATTAATATGAGCAGTTCGTACATTTTTGCAAAAAGCGATTATTTTTTAGCGTATATTAACAACTATAATTATTACGTAAGTTATTTTAAAAATACGTATCAGCACGGCGGTATTTCGTTAGAAGAGATGATTGTACCGCTTATAACTTTAACGCCTAAAAAATAAAATGACGATTACTTATTCTATTAACGATTTAGCCGATGTTGCCCGTAAACTGATACAAAACAGCATGCATAAAACCTGGTTGTTTAATGCGCAAATGGGTGCCGGCAAAACCACTTTAATTAAAGAACTGGCTAATGAATTAGGCGTAAACGAAATGGCAAGTAGTCCTACTTTTTCAATTGTGAACGAATATTTAGGAACAAATGATAAGGTGTATCATTTTGATTTGTATCGATTAAAAAACGAAGAAGAAGCTTACGATATGGGTTTAGACGAGTATTTTGATGAAGACGCGTGGTGCTTTGTAGAATGGTCCGAAATGGCTCAGAATATTTTGCCAGAAAACGTACATACCGTATCAATTACCATTGTTGACGAACATACACGTGAATTAAATTTTGTTTAATTATGGATATAACAAGTCCTTTTTCAAAATCGCAATTAATTCCGCAAGAGGAAAAATTAGAAATCCGTAAAAAACGCGGACAGCTTTTTATTGGTATTCCAAAAGAAGATTTTAAGATCGAAAAAAGAATCTGCCTTACACCCGAATCTGTAAATATGCTGGTAAAAGCAGGTCATAAAGTATTGATTGAAGCGGGTGCGGGTACACAAGCCAGTTACGATGATAAAAAATACAGCGAAGCCGGCGCAACAATCACTCATGATAAAGAAAAAGTTTTTGGCTGCCCTATTATTTTAAAGGTAGAACCACCAACGGTTGACGAAATTAAGTTAATGAAACCGAAGACATATCTTTTTTCGGCTTTACAACTTAAAACCCAGAAAAAGGAATACTTTGAAGCATTAGAAAAGAAAAAGATCACTGCAATGTGTTACGAATTTATAAAAGATCGTTACGGTGCGTACCCTTTTCTACATGCAATAAGCGAAATTGCCGGTATTGCGTCAATACAGATTGCTAGCGATTATATGTGCAGCATGAATGGCGGTAAAGGACTGCTTTTTGGAAATATTACCGGCGTACCACCAACCGAAGTTGTTATAATTGGGGCAGGTTTAGTAGGCGAAGCTGCAGTAAAAACAGCATTGGCATTGGGTGTAAACGTAAAAGTGTTCGATAATAACATTCATAAACTAAAACGTTTGCAAAAATCGTTGCCAACCCAAATATTTACATCAACCATACAAGAACGCGTTTTAATTAAATCGTTAATGCGTTGCGATGTAGCTATTGGTGCCATAAAAGGTTGCAACCGCTCCCCTATTGTTGTATCAGAAGAAATGGTGCAGCGTATGAAACCTGGATCGGTAATTATTGATGTTTGTATTGATAATGGTGGCTGTTTTGAAACATCTGAAGTTACTACGCACGAAAATCCTGTCATTACAAAATACGGTGTTATACACTATGGTGTACCGAATATTACCGCAAAATATTCTAAAACCGCGTCGTTAGCAATAAGTAACATCATCTCGCCTTATTTGTTAGATTTAACCGAAAATGGTTCTATTGATGATGCGATAAGTTACGACAATACCATTAGATCGGGAATTTACATGTACAAAGGCATTCTTGTTAACGAAGCTATTGCAAAATGGTTCAATTTAAATTTTAAAGACCTTAATTTAATATTTCTATAACTAATAATAGTTGTATTTTTGCCCAAAATTATTTTTCATGAAGTTTTCACAGCGTTTCGCTTACTATTTATTAGGATTATTGATCGGAGGAATTATTGTTTATTATTTTTTTGATGCAAAGGATACCGATTTTTGTTATTTACCAAATTGCAGGGTTTTAAAAGATTTACGTTCAAAACCTTTGACTATATCAGATAAAGCACAGGTTAGTTTTAATGATGCTTTGGTAAATATGAACGATATTAAAATGTGTTTGACTCATGGCGATGTTGATTTTGATAAAAGCAATGTTTTTGAAGAAGGAGGCAAATTATACGTTATTGAAGGACAAAATACTAAAAAAGAAGCCATTACGGTAGAAATGATTAATTACTCAGAAAAAGTAATGATAAAAGACGTTTATCCGACAAAAAAATAATTTCATTTTTTTATTTCTGATTATGAAACAGTTATAAAAAAATTAAAAAAAAAGTTACAAAAGCCCTTGCAGAATAGGAAATTCGCTCTATATTTGCATCACAATTAAGGAACGAAAGAACATTAATTGTAAGACCAAGGAGAAATGGCAGAGTGGTCGAATGCGGCAGTCTTGAAAACTGTTGACTGTAACAGGTCCGGGGGTTCGAATCCCTCTTTCTCCGCAAACATGGTCTGGGGAGATACTCAAGCGGCCAACGAGGACGGACTGTAAATCCGTTGGGAAACCTTCGCAGGTTCGAATCCTGCTCTCCCCACAAAAAGCTACCTATTTAGGTAGCTTTTTTATTATGTAATTATGAAAAGATAACAATTACCATTCACCCCCTCCCTTGTAAATAGAAAAAATCTCTTACTTATTCCAAATACTGACTTTAAATACTTATTACAGACAAAGCTTAATTCTATACAAGAATTATATAGCAATATTAAAATGGATAAAACAATTTTTATTTCTTCTATAAAACAAGCCTAAGAAAATGTTTTTAAATATTTACGGGAAAGAAAATTTAAAAGTATTCGTGCTCAAAAAAATAATTAATTTATATTAAATTACTTATAAAAGCAGCTATATAACCTTAAATTATGAAATTAAGTTTTCTATTTTTTTATATAAAATAAGTAATTCCGCATTAAACTGTTAATTCAAAAAAAAAATTACGTGGCTTAGT
>CAJYTF010000007.1 GCA_913777665.1 uncultured Myroides sp. | reverse complement strand
ATTTTAAATTCATTTCGTTTTGTTAAACGATAAAATTAACATTTGTTTACAAAAATAAACAACCTTTTAAAAATGGTTTTATTACAGATTGATATTATATTTGAAAAAAATTAAAAACAGTCATGCAATTTTTAAAGCAACAAGAAATTAACGAGCGTTACATAACAAATTTTAGGTTAGAAAGTCTTTTAGAAAATCTTGATCAAGATATTTTTAATGTATCGGTTGCCGGTAAAAGTGTGTTGCAGAAAAACATTTACCGAGTAGATTTTGGAACAGGAAATTTCAGGATTTTATTGTGGTCGCAAATGCACGGAAACGAAACCACAACAACCAAATCGGTTTTTAATTTTCTTGAAAAATTGAATGTATCTAAAAACGCAGATTGGTTAAATTATTTCTCGTTCACTTTTCTGCCCATTTTAAATCCCGATGGTGCCGAAGCGTTTACTCGAGTGAATGCAAATAATATCGATTTAAACAGAGATTCGGTCGATCTTTCACAACCCGAATCACAATTGCTTCGTTCGGTTTTTAATGAAGTACAACCAAATCTGGCATTAAATATGCACGATCAACGCAGTATATTTTCGGCAGGATCAAATGCAAATCCTGCAACATTGTCATTTTTAGCTCCGGCTTTCAATGAAACTTGTGATATAAATGATGTAAGAACTTTTGCTATGCAATTAATTGCCAATATGAACGATGTTCTAAAGAATCATGCACCAGCTAATATCGGCAGGTTCGACGATTCTTTCAATATAAACTGTATTGGCGATATGTTTACGCACTTAAATGTACCAACGATCTTGTTCGAAGCCGGTTTTGCATCTAATGATTATCAACGTAAACAAGCCGAAAAATTAGTTGATATCAGTTTAGAAACCTTGCTGAACAGTATCATGTCGCAAGAATATAAAAATTTTTCAGTCGACGATTATCTTCAAATTCCTGAAAACGAAAAAAACTTTGTCGATTTAATTATTCAGAATTTTTCTACCACAAATAGCAATTTTGATGATAAAAATGAAGTTCCAATCGTATTTAAAGAAGAAATTGTTAATGGAGAATTGGTTTTAAAACCAATTATAGATTTTGATTCTGCACCAAATTATAAGTATGCCCATACGGTTTTAAACCTTAAAAAACAAACCGTTAACAATGAGAATGACCTTGCAAAAGCGTTAATTAATGTAACGATATCGTAGTTTTTTGGTAGTTAGTTGTTAATGATTTGCCAAAATCTAAAAATATTTTATGCTTTTCTATATTTTTTTTAATAATTCATTGTATTTTTGCCTTCATTAAAGATTAAAAAAAATAATTGATAAAAATTGTTATATGAGTAAGTTTCGATTAGATGAAATAGATCACCAGATCTTAGATATGTTGATTGACAATACTAGGGTGCCTTTTACAGATATCGCAAAGAAGCTGTTAATATCGGCAGGTACAGTACACGTTCGCGTTAAAAAAATGGAAGATGCAGGAATTATCCAAGGTTCTTCATTAACGTTAGATTATGAAAAATTAGGATATTCATTTATTGCTTATGTGGGAATTTTCTTACATAACACATCGCAAACAAAATTTGTTTTAGAGCGTATTAACGATATTCCTTTTGTTACCGTTGCTCACGTTACAACAGGTAAATTTAACGTTTTCTGTAAAATTCGTGCAAAAAACACGCGTCATGCAAAAGAAGTTATTTTTATGATTGACGATATCGAAGGCGTTTATAGAACAGAATCTATGATTTCGTTAGAAGAAAGCATTAACGACAAAAAACGTTTAATGCACACTATTTTTAAAGATATGTAATTAAAATATATTGTATTTTTGAACTGCTCATTCACAAAAATGAGCAGTTTTTTTATGGATTCATTTACCCAAATAGTTTTAGGTGTAAGCGTTGCGCATGTTGCTTTAAATAAAAGTGTTGGTACAAAAAAAATAGTTTTGCTTGGCGCGGTTGTTGCCACTTTGCCCGATTTGGATATTTATATTGCCAAGATTTTTAACGATCCGCTTACCGAAATTGAAATTCATCGAGGTTTTTCTCATTCTATTTTGTTCTTTTTGTTGTTAAGCGTTGCAATTACCTATCTGCTAAAAAACGCTTTTAAAGAAACTACAAAAAAGCAACTGTTTATAACTACGTTCCTTATTCTGTTAACACATTCGTTGTTAGATGTTTTCATGACTTGGGGTACGCAACTTTTTTGGCCATTTCCAGAAAAAATAGCATTAAAATCAATATTTGTAGTCGATTTATTTTATACTATTCCGCTTTTAATGGGCGTTGTTTTAGGTTTAATAAACAAACGAAAAACATTCACTTATGCCGGATTGATTTTAGGCTCTCTATATTTAATTTGGGGATTGGTATTTCAGCAAGTGGTAAAAAGTAGGGTGGAAGATCAGTTTTTAAATCAATATTCTTCAAAAAAAATCAAAACAACGGTGAAACCAACATTTTCAAACAGTTTTTTATGGAATGTAATTATTCAGGATGTTGATGGATTTTATATTTCAGATTATTCTATTTTCGATTCAAAACAAATGAATTTTCAGCATTTTCCTCAAAACAAAAAGTTAATCGATCATTTAAATGATGATAATATCAATCGATTAAAAGAAATATCCGAAAATCAATATATCATTACAAAAAATAAAAACGGATTGGTTTTTAATGATTTACGTTTTGGATTGCTTAAAAATACTGATCGTGAAGTGCAGTTTGCTTTTTCTTATCAGTTGATTCCATCGGAAAATGGATACATTGTTAGAGAACTTCCAAAAGACAAACGTGACGGAATACAGCTTTTAAAAAATATTTGGTATCGAATTTTTAATATATGAAGTATTACTTTTTGAAAGTTTAATCTGTGTAAATTTGTGAAATCTGTGGTTTAAAATCAAGAAGTAGATAAAAATTTGAAATAAATATAAAATGAAAATAATTATATCGCCAGCAAAATCGTTAGATTTCGAAACAGAATTGCCTGTAACTACGCATACAAAACCAGCTTTTATCAAACAAAGTAAAGAAGTACATAAGGTTTTAAAAACATTAAAGCCTGCAGATTTAAGTAATTTAATGTCGATTTCTGATAATCTCGCAGATTTAAACTGGCAACGAAATAAAGCAAGAAAGTACAAACTAACCGAATTGGACAATACAGTTCGCCAAGCCGTTTTTGCTTTTAACGGTGATGTTTACACAGGTTTGAATGCTTATACCTTAAGTGAAAAAGAAATTGATTATCTACAAAATAACTTAAACATACTTTCGGGTTTATATGGTTTGTTGAAACCTTTAGATGCCATAGAGCCTTACCGATTAGAGATGGGCATAAAACTGCCAATTGCCGATAAAAAAGATTTATACGATTTTTGGAAAGAAACCGTTACCGCAGCTTTGAATAAAGGCTACAAAAAGGGAGATGTGTTGGTTAATTTAGCCAGCAACGAATATTTTGGAGTTGTCGATAAAAAAACGCTAAAAGCAAAGGTTATTACTCCCGAATTTAAAGATTATAAAGACGGAAAATTAAAAATGATTAGTTTTTTCGCCAAAAAAGCCCGTGGGTTAATGGTTCGATATATGGCAGAAAACAAGATCAGTAACGTAGAAGATATTAAACAGTTTAATGTAGAAGGTTATGGTTTCGATGCTAATTTATCAACCGATACCAAATGGGTTTTTACGAGGTAAATGAATTATAAATAGACTTTAATTTGGAGAAAATCGTTTTAAAATATAATTCAAAAAGAATAATAGGTTTAATTTTAATATCTATTATGATGATGTTAGTTTTTGGGTATGGTTTATTGTTCGCAGAAAGAATATCTTCTATTGAACCTTCTGAAACTTCATTAAGGTATCGTAGTATTTCCAAATTGGTTTATCAAAATGAAGAATTAGTTTTTGGTATATCATTCCTATTGTATTTTCTTTTTTTTATTATTTTTCTAAACTTATTTAGAAAACTTTTGCAAAAAGAACTTTTGATAGTAAAAAGTAACAATAAAATTTCTTTTGGAAATGATCAGATTGGTAATATTGATAATATTCAAT
>CAJYTF010000006.1 GCA_913777665.1 uncultured Myroides sp. | reverse complement strand
ATTACATAGATCCAAAAACAGGATTAACAAAAGAAGTAAGAGGTCACTTCTCGTTAAAACGATAAGCCCTTTTATTACATAACAATCAATAAAAAGAGGAAGCGATCGCTTCCTCTTTTTGCGTTTTAGATATTCAAATTTTGAGTGCATATTAATTTTAAAAGCTATTTTATATAATCTGTAAAAGATGTATCTTGCGAAGTCGAAATAAAAACAAAATGGAACAAAAAATATACACTCCAAATAACAAAGTGCGTATCGTTACAGCTGCTGCTTTGTTTGATGGACACGATGCTGCAATCAACATTATGCGCCGAATTATACAGTCAACCGGATGTGAAGTAATTCATTTAGGACATGATAAATCGGTTGAGGATGTGGTAAATACCGCAATTCAAGAAGACGCAAATGCTATTGCAATGACATCGTATCAAGGTGGTCACAATGAATATTTTAAATATATGTACGATTTGCTTCAGGAAAAAGGAGCAGGTCATATAAAAATAGTTGGTGGTGGTGGTGGCGTAATCCTTCCTACAGAAATCAAGGAATTAATGGATTACGGTATCACGCGTATTTATTCTCCAGACGACGGTCGTGAATTGGGCTTGCAAGGCATGATTAACGATATGGTACAGAAAGCCGATTTTCCAACAGGAGCTTTAGAAATTCCTAATGGCAAGGATATTTACCAGTCATTAAAAGACAAAGATATTACTACAATTTCCCGATTAATTTCGTTGGCTGAAAACCGTGAAGAAGACTTTTTAAAGGTTTTTGATTTTGATAAAGTTGAAAATCAATCGGCACCCGTTTTAGGAATTACTGGAACAGGTGGTGCGGGTAAATCTTCTATGGTTGATGAAATTGTTCGTAGATTTTTAATCGATTTTCCAGAGAAGACAATTGCGTTGGTTTCGGTAGATCCATCTAAAAAGAAAACCGGTGGTGCTTTGTTGGGTGATCGTATCCGTATGAATTCTATCAACAACCCACGTGTTTATATGCGTTCGTTGGCTACACGTCAGTCAAACTTGGCGTTGTCAAAATACGTAGAAGAAGCGCTTCAGGTTTTAAAAGCAGCACAATACGATTTGATTATTTTAGAAACATCTGGAATTGGTCAGTCTGATACAGAGATTTTAGATCATTCAGACGCTTCATTATACATCATGACTCCTGAATTTGGAGCGGCTACGCAGTTGGAAAAAATCGATATGTTAGATTTTGCCGATATCGTTGCAATCAACAAATTCGATAAACGTGGCGCTTTAGATGCGTTGCGAGATGTGAAAAAACAATACCAGCGTAACCATAACTTGTGGGATGTTAACCCAGACGAAATGCCGGTTTTTGGAACAATTGCTTCGCAGTTTAACGATCCGGGAACAAACCAGTTGTATCAGTCTATTATTGATAAAGTGGTTGAAAAAACAGGAGCAGATCTAAAATCGACTTTTGAAATTACAAAAGAGATGTCAGAGAAAATCTACGTTATTCCGCCATCTCGTATTCGTTATTTATCTGAAATCGCTGAAAATAATCGTGGGTATGACAGCAAAGCTGTTTCGCAAAAAGATGTCGCCCAAAAACTATACGGAATTTTTAAAACCATTGAAACTATTTCGGGTAAATTACCTGCGTTAACACAACATGGTATTGAAGTTACCGGTACACAAAACGAAAAATTATCAAAGCTTTTATTGGCTGAATTCGATAAATTAAAACGCGATTTAGATCCTTACAACTGGGAAGTAATTACAACTTGGGACGAAAAGGTAAACAAATATAAAAATCCGGTTTATTCGTTTAAAGTTCGCGATAAAGAAATTAAAATTCAAACACATACCGAATCGTTATCGCATTTACAGATTCCAAAAATTGCTTTGCCAAAGTACGAAGCTTGGGGCGATGTTTTGCGTTGGGTTTTACAGGAAAATGTTCCGGGTGAATTCCCTTTTACATCAGGCTTGTATCCGTTTAAACGCGAAGGCGAAGATCCAACGCGTATGTTTGCAGGTGAAGGTGGACCGGAGCGTACAAACCGTCGTTTCCATTATGTATCCAAAGGAATGCCGGCAAAACGATTATCAACAGCGTTTGATTCGGTAACTTTATACGGAAACGATCCAGGTCATCGTCCGGATATCTATGGAAAAATTGGTAATGCCGGAGTTTCAATTTGTTGTTTAGATGATGCTAAAAAGTTGTATTCAGGTTTTGATTTATCGCATCCAGCAACATCGGTTTCCATGACCATTAATGGTCCGGCACCTATGTTGTTAGGCTTTTTTATGAATGCGGCGATCGATCAAAACTGTGAAAAATACATTAAAGAAAATGATCTTGAAGCAGACGTTGAAGCAAAAATAAAAGCAATTTACGAAGACAATGGTTTAGAACGCCCACGTTATAACGGCGATTTACCGGAAGGAAACGATGGGTTGGGATTGATGCTTTTAGGAGTGTCGGGCGACCAAGTTTTACCTGCAGATGTATATGCAGAAATTAAAAAGAACACCTTGGCTCAGGTTCGTGGTACGGTTCAGGCTGATATTTTAAAAGAAGATCAGGCTCAAAATACCTGTATTTTCTCTACCGAATTTGCCTTGCGTTTAATGGGTGACGTGCAGGAATATTTCATTGAAAAGAACGTTCGTAACTTTTACTCGGTATCTATTTCGGGTTATCACATTGCCGAAGCAGGTGCAAATCCGGTTACGCAGCTGGCGTTTACCTTGGCAAATGGTTTCACTTATGTAGAATACTATTTGTCGAGAGGAATGGATATCAATGCGTTCGGACCAAACTTATCGTTCTTTTTCTCGAATGGTATCGATCCGGAATATTCGGTAATTGGTCGTGTGGCGCGTAGAATCTGGGCGAAGGCTTTAAAACAGAAATACGGAGCCAACGAACGTGCGCAGATGTTGAAATACCATATTCAAACATCGGGTAGATCGTTACACGCACAAGAAATCGATTTTAACGATATTCGTACTACATTACAGGCGTTGTATGCAATTTACGATAACTGTAACTCGTTACACACGAATGCTTACGATGAAGCGATTACAACGCCAACGGAAGAATCGGTGCGTAGAGCCATGGCAATTCAGTTGATTATTAATAAGGAATTAGGATTGGCGAAGAATGAAAACCCGATACAAGGATCGTTTATTATTGAAGAATTGACTGATTTGGTTGAAGAAGCTGTTTTGGCAGAATTTGACCGTATTACAGAGCGTGGCGGTGTGTTAGGTGCAATGGAAACGATGTATCAGCGTTCTAAAATTCAGGAAGAGTCGTTGTATTACGAAACATTGAAACACAATGGTGATTTCCCAATTATTGGTGTAAACACATTTTTAAGTTCAACGGGATCTAAAACGGTGGTTCCGGCAGAAGTTATTCGTGCAACCGAAGAAGAGAAATTGTTCCAAATTAAAACGAAAGAAAGTTTAAATAAAATTAACGAATCAAAAGCATTAAAAGCTTTAGAAGAAGCACAAACAGCAGCAGTTAACAACCAAAATATTTTTGAGGTGTTGATGGAAGCAGCAAAAGTGTGTTCGTTAGGACAAATAACATCGGCTTTGTTTGAAGTCGGCGGACAATACCGCAGAAATATGTAAAGGTTAATTATTATATTAAAAAGCCTCTCAAGTTTTGAGAGGTTTTTTAGTGTTTATATTTAAGTGTAATCTGGATAAATTCTTTGTCTAATGATAGGTAGCTGTTTATTAAACCAGTTTAAGTTTTTTACAAGTTATATTTTTCAATTTTGTCTATCAATTTAAAAGAACTTAACAATGAAAAAACGTTTTAACATTAAAACTGCAACTCCTAATGCATTAAAAGCATTAATTGGTTTGGAAACATATCTTGCACAGACTTCTATTTCTAAAACAACCAAAGAACTTATAAAAATACGTGCTTCGCAGATTAACGGTTGTGCGTTTTGTATTGATATACATACGCAGGATGCTGTTGCAAACGGAGAAAAAAATCAACGAATATTTTTAGTTAGTGCATGGAGAGAAGCTGAAGGAATTTTTACGGAAGAAGAAAAAATGGTTTTTGAAATAACCGAAGAAGTTACTTTAATTCATAAAAACGGTTTAACTGATGAAACCTACGAAAAGGCGCTGCAATTTTTTAACGAAGAACAGATTTCGGAAATTGTAATGGCTGTTATAACCATAAATGTATGGAACAGGGTTGCATTAAGTAGCCGCCTTGCAATAGGAGAACGTCTTGCATGATACTTTAACAGTTACACTCTAACAGCAGCACGAGAAAAATACTCGTGCTGTTTTTTTTGGTGATTTTAGTTAATTTGAACGAAGTAAAACTTGTAATAAATAGATAAAAAAATATAAACATTCACGCAAGAATTCCTTTGCCATGTGAAAGATATTTTTACTTTTACAATAAAAAAGCGAATGATTAAACATAAACAGCGTGTACAGGAAGCCGTGCACTTTTTTGATAATAAGGATACTTTTCTAGGTTTTAGAAAGCTGTTGGACTGTGCGATGGATACGCAGAACATGCAGATTTACAGAGAAGCAATTAATCTGACCGACTGGAAGGAAAAAAATCCCGAACAAACCGATGTTTTCATTGCAAAGTCAAAAGAATTGTTGCAAAAAATAGCTTTGGTTAATGTGCCGGAAAACAATGCAAAGGAATTTGTGTTAAAGGCAGACGGGATTACTAAAAGTTACGGATCGCAAAAGTTTTCGTTAGGACCCATTTCGCTTACGCTGACTAAAGGTCAGGTTTTTGGATTGGTGGGTGAAAACGGTAACGGTAAAACTACCTTGTTGCGTATTCTGGCTAAAGAAATCGCTCAGACACAAGGATCGCTTCACTATCAGTTTACAAACGAAATACAAAACGATTACGATTTACGTACCAAATTAATCTACATTCCGCAACGTACCGATAAATGGTATGGCAGTTTGTTGGATAATTTACGTTTTGTATTGGCGAATTACGGCGAAAAACCGGATGAGATTGAAACCCGAGTTTTATTGATGGTTGCGCGTTTGGGATTATGGAATTACCGACATTTAAAATGGAGCGAACTATCATCGGGCTACAAAATGCGTTTTGAATTGGCGCGTACCTTATTGCGTAAACCCGAAATTTTGTTGTTAGATGAACCTTTGGCAAACCTGGATGTGTTGGCACAGCAGATTATTCTGGAAGATTTAAAGGCGATAGCGAATTCGGTTAATAACCCAATTGCGCTAATTTTAAGTTCGCAACAGTTGTATGAAGTTGAGAAGATATCAGACAAAGTAATTTTTCTTAAAAACGGCAAATACAACGAAAGTACAACGGAAGCCGTTAACGAAGAAAAACCGTTAATTATAGAAATTGATACCAATGCAAACCGTGAAGAATTATTAAAGGTTTTTGAGCCATTTGCATTGGAAAAGTTAACCTTTAATGGCGGAATTTACACGGTGTATTTCAGTACTGCCACCCGTTTCTCCGAAGTAATTGTAGCATTAGGATCAGCTGATATCCAACTGATTTATATTCGCGATATTTCTGCATCAACCCGTAGATTTTTTGTAAACTAGAAAAACATTGTTATGAATTTTATCAATAAAATAAACAATTACCTTATACAGCGGTATCCAACAATATGGAACACCCGCATTGTGTGGATGCTTGCCATAAGCCTGTTGGCGCACATCGTTTTTTACTTTATAGGTTTTATATCGCACAGTAGTCCGATTTCGTTACAAAACAGTCGGGTTATAGACGATTATTTTTCAAGCGGCGTAATAATGGTGCACATCATTGTTTCTATGCTAATGCTGGTAGGCTGGCTGGTTTACATGTTTAAAAACAACGGCTTTAAAAACTTTTATCCAACAAGTAACCTTAAACTTTTTGGTCAGTTTGTGTGTTATTTGGTTATTGTTTTTGCATCTATATCGTTCTATTTCTCGTATATGTTCGGTTTAAGATCGTACATCAACAAGGCGTATCCTAATGATGAATTGGTGAAAAACGTCGATATCATTAATAAAGCCTATCCGTTTTTATCAATAGGATATCAAGATTATTCGTTAAATAAAAAAGCGTACCCAAAACCTTTTTACGAGCTGTATTGTGAAACCAGCGATGATTTGATCGATTACAATAAAAAATATTTCGAAACAAATGGTTATAAGTATCAGTTTTATAGTCTGTACAAAGTTGCCATAACAGCGCGCGATGGTTACGGAGAATTTAAATATCCGGCTGCCGAATATAAGAATGGCACCGATTTGGCTTACAAAGAAGTTGTAAAAGATACCTGTAATTATTACTTTAAAAAGGATGTTGTTGATGTATCTGCTGATATTAAAACTACCAATTTAAGCTATTACAATTTCTCGCGTGTATTTTATACGTTAGATTTTGAAGAGATCGATTTTTATGACAGACATAACTATAATTACGTCACTACACTAACAGAGCATATGGTGGATTATGGAACAAATCCAAACGCTGCAAAGAACTATGAATTCAGTAAACAGTTTTCGGAAATTTTAGATCGAAAAAATCCTGTCGAAATTAAAAAGATCTTAAACGATTTTTTAGAAGTATCGAAACAATATCAAATCAGAACCAACTTAAATGCAGACCAGTGGTTTAAATTGATATATCATCCGGATACTTTTGAAGTGAAGCATTTCATTGCAGAAAACGAAAATGAATATGCTTATCCAAAAGATTCTATTTCGGTAATGGCAGATACATTGTCGAACGATGCTGCTGCTGCGGTAGCCGTGGCTCCTGTTCCTGAAGAAACCGTAATTGCTCCCACTGTTGAAGCTCCGGTTGCACAAATGCCTGTTAGTAACGATAAAATGTATAATTATTACAATAAAAATCTGACAAAATACTATTATCAAGCGAACAATTTAAACGATTTTCTACGCAGTGTAGAACTAATTAAGAATGTAGATTTTGTATCGCGAAACATTCACGTTTACTTGTGGATCGCCTTTTTCTTTTCCACATTAATTTTCAGTTTTAGGGTAACTAATCTGCGTTCTGTGATTTTTACAGGAATTACAACGGGCGTATTAAGCTTGGTAATTGGCTTAATGGTTTTGGTTTACAGCATGGGCTGGGGCGGTTCCGAAGAATATTTTGCTGCCTATTTGGTGCTTACCATAGCCACCGTAATTATATTAATTCCGTTTTTATTTCTCAGATCAGCATCCAAATTGTTTACATCGATCTTTATGAATATCACCATTAATGGATTTGTGTTGTATGTGCTGTTGATTTTAGGCATTATAAGTATGCACCAGAATGATGCTTGCCGTGCACAGCCAGGTTATTACAACAGTTACACAAGTAAAACATGCACTACGCTTTTGGAATATTTGGATATGAATACCAGTTACTTGCTGTTGGCAGTAGGTTTGCTGTTCATGTTTATATATACGGCGGTCATTAAAAAGTGGCGCGCTGTACCCGAATAAATAGTTTATAAAAAAAGAACGTATGCAAATACGTTCTTTTTTGTTTTTAATTGCTTGTAGAATTACTCCAAAGGATTCACATTATCAGCAATAGGAAATTCCTGTCCGGTATTTCCAATAAGTTTGTTTAACTCAAATTTAGCGGTATCGCTCATATTGTTACCACCGGCAAGTTTGGCTTTGTCTAGTAAATCCAATGCTAGTTTTTCTTCTTCACGTTGTTCTGCAACCAGCCACTGCATAAAGTTCCAGGTAGCCCAATCTTCTTCGTCCATACTCATTTTTACCAGTTTGTAAACCGCCGTAGTATTTTCAATTTCCTGTTTTAAAACACTTTCAAAGCATTCTAAAACGTTGTTGGGTTTAGGTTGTGGTTTGGCAATAGCATCAATAACAACGGTTCCGCCACGTTCCTGAATGTATTCAATAATTTTTGCCATATGTACGCGTTCTTCCTGCGAATGCTTCATCATAAAATTCTTAACACCGTCTAACTGGTTTTCGTCTGCCCAACAGGCAAGCATTAAGTACATTTGTGCCGAATAAGCTTCTAAAGTAACCTGATCATTCAAGGCTTTTTGCAAGGTTTCTGATATTCTTACTGTATTCATAACATTAAATTTTTTTGTATTAGCAACCTAAAGTTACGCATCTTAAAAAGGAATTTTGTAAAAATTATCAAAAAAGAAGGCTTTCAAAATCAATATAAAATCATTTTAAATTAAGAAATTTATTAAATTCGTTAAAAGCAAATTCAAATGGAAAAGTTAACTGCAAAGGCAAGTATTCAAATTCAAAAACCTGTAAACGAGGTTTTTAGTGCTATTGTTTCTGCCGATAAAATGAATCGATACTTTATAGAATCGGCAACCGGAAATTTAGAAACCAACAAAAACGTTCAATGGAAATTTCCCGAGTTTGACGATGTTTTCCCCGTAACCGGAAGAGTAATTAAAGAAAACGAATATGTTTCGTTTGACTGGAGTGGCGAACCAAATATGCTGGTAGAAATTTTCTTGCAACCACAAACAGATCGTTCAACAGTTGTAAAGATTGTGGAGCATGAAATGGAAAAAAACGATGCCGGAATTAAGCAAATGATGCAGCAAACCGAAGGCTGGGCAAACTTTTTAGCTTGTTTGAAAGCCAGTTTAGAATACAATATTAACTTACGAAATGGCGCTTTTGATTATATGCGCATTAAAAAATAGAAAAATGGGAAAAATAACGGTACAGGTTGCGGTAAATGCACCTATTGAAAAAGTTTGGGATAAACTAAACAACCCAAGAGATATTGAACAATGGAATCAGGCATCACCAGATTGGCACTGTTTAAATGCATCGAATAGTTTGGAAGTCGGTGGGAAATTGAAAAGTACCATGGCTGCTAAAGACGGTAGTTTTTCTTTTGATTTTGAGGGGATTTATGATGAAGTTATTCCGCAGAAATTCATAAAATATCATATGGAAGACGGCAGAGTGGTTGAAATTTCTTTTGAAGACAAAGGTAATCAGATACTTATAACCGAAACATTTGATGCGGAAAATCAAAATCCTGAAGAAATGCAAAGAGAAGGGTGGCAGGCAATTTTGAATAGTTTTAAAAACCATGTGGAAACTACGTAATTGATTAAACTATCATGAGTACTTTTTCAAACATAGCTGAATATATTTCCGGTTTTACTGATGATCGAAAGATAATCTTGGAAGATCTATATAAGATCATTAAAAAACATGTTCCAAAAGAAACGGTTGAAAAAATAAGTTATGGCATGCCAACGTTTTATTATAACGGAAATTTAATTCATTTTGCACTGTTTAAAAATCATTTGGGATTGTATCCAGGTCCCGATGCTATCGAGGTTTTTCAAGATCAGCTAAAATTATTCAAAACATCAAAAGGAGCTATTCAAATTCCATTAGATCAAAAACTGCCCGAAAAATTAATTGCCGATATTATTGCTTACAATGTATCAAAACTAAAAGATAAAAAAGCACCTAATTGGTCAGCTTATAACGATAAATGGAACGATGCCGAAGAATTTATGCAGCAGTTAATCGTGAAAACCAATTTAGAGAAAACCATTAAATGGGGTGCACAGGTTTATACTTTTAACAACAAAAATGTAATAGGGTGGGGCGGTTTTAAAGATTTTTTCTCGTTATGGTTTTACAATGGAGTGTTTTTGTCAGATCCTGAAAAAGTGCTGGTAAATGCATCCGACGGAAAAACAAAATCATTACGGCAATGGCGGTTTACAAATGTTGATGATATGAACGAAAAAAAGATTTTGGCGTACATAAACGAATCTATTCAAACCATAAAAGACGGAAAAGAAATAAAACCCGAAGCTTTTAAAGAACTAAAACCCGAAAGGATTTTTAAAGATTTTTTAGATAGTAACACCGATGTTAAAAATGCTTTTGAAAAATTGACCAAAGGAAAACAGAAAGAATACGTGGTTTATATTGACGAAGCGAAACAAGAAAAAACAAAAGCTACACGCTTAGAAAAAATAAAAGAACTTATTTTACAGAATAAAGCGTTGAATGATAAATACAAAACCAAATAATTTTTGTACATTTAGTTGATTTTTAAAAGTTTATATTATGAAAAAGAATTTTCTGTTATTATTAGCTTTAGGCGGATTAACTTTTGTTTCGTGTAAAAAAGAAGTTACGGTTACGCCGTCATCAACAAATTCAGACACAGTAACCAACCAAAACACTGCTGAAGATGTGCAAAAAAACAATGTGAATTTTACCGACTTACCTGTAAAAGCATTAGAAACAATTAATAGTCATTACAGTCAAGACAACATTGCGTCGTACGAAGTAAAAACCATTCCGGTAATAGGAAAAAGTTATGAAGTGAAGTTTAACGACGGTGCCGAAATTGACTTTAACAGCGATGGCGTTTGGCACGAATGGAAAGATGCAAAAGGCTTACCAAAAGAAGTGCTGCCAGAAGCGATTAAGACCTATCTTTCTAAAAATTACGCATCAACATTTGCTACTTCAATTGATAAAGAAAAAGATAAAATTAAGATCGATTTAGCATCAGATATTGATTTAGAATTTGATACCAATGGAAATTTTGTTCGTATTGATGAGTAATTTTTATCTATAGAAATAAAAAAGGGTGTTTCAAATTAATGAAACACCCTTTTTCCTGTAAACTAACTATTATTTTTTAACCTTAATTGTACAGCCAATAGCAACTGTTTCGGTTTGTTTAACTGGTTCGTTCTTTAGCAAAGCATCAACAGCAGCTTCTACGTATTTTTCTGTAACATCGTTTGCATTTTCATGGTTGTTATCAATAGCACCAATGTATTTTACAATGTTTTTACCATTTTCTTTGTTAAGAACAAATACGTGCGGCGTTTTAGTTGCACCGTATTGCGGATAAATTTTCTGTCCTTCATCAAACAAATATGGAAAAGTAAACCCTTTTTCTTTCGCACGAGTTTTCATTAAATCAAAACTATCTTCGGGTTGCGCCACAGGATCGTTCGGATTAATGGCAATAACCGGATATCCTAATGATTTATATTTCGCATCTAACGCTTTAATTCTGTCTTCATACGCTTTTGCGTACGGACAATGGTTACAGGTGAAAATTACTATGTATCCTTTGGCATCGGCAAATTGAGATAAAGAGTACATTTTATCATCGGTTCCTTTTAACGAAAAATCAGTTGCTTCGTCGCCAATGTTATAACCGGTTCTTTCAGTTGCAGGTTCTTCGGTCTTGGTAATTGTGTCGTTTGTAACAGTTTCGGTGGTTGTTGTAGCTTCTTTCTGACAGCTTACAAAAGCAGCTGCAAATAAAGCCAATGCTAAAATTTTCTTCATTTTTGTTTATTTAAATTTGTTAATGGTGTTTACTAGATCGTTGTAAGAAATTTGTCCTTCGGTAAAAAAAACTTGTTTGCCATTTTTGTAAATTGCTGTTGCAGGGATGGCTCCACTCCAGGTTTTATTGATTTTCGGAATCCATTCGTTCATACGTTTGTTGTCTGTTAAAACATAAACGTCTGGCGAAATGTTGTTGGTTTTAATATAGTCTTTCACTTTTGTTTCAAAGTCACTTCCTTTATCCAAACTCACTAAAATCATTTTGAATTTATCCGTTTTAAACTCATTATTTACCTTCATAAAATCGGGCAATTCTTCAATACAAGGCTGACACCAAGTTGCCCAAAAGTTTACCACATAAAGCGTGTCATTCTGTTTGGTGAATTGATTAAATACCGAATTATAATCAGTTCTTAACTCAATAACCTGAGGTTTTTCAACAGCAGTTTCCGCTTTTTTATCACACGAAATAACAGTGAGTAAAAGCGTACAAATTCCTATAAATTTCTTCATACAAAATTTTTTAAAGCTTAAATTTACAAAAAAGATGTATTTTAACCGCATCTTATTAGCAATTACCTTATGAAACACTTTTATTTACTGCTACTACTTGTTTTTACAACAACTATTCATGCACAAGATTTTTCTAAAGAATGGCAAAAAGTTTATGAATTAGAGAAAGAACGAAGTTTTAAAACACTAAAAAAAGCAATAGATGATTTATATTCTAAGGCTTCTAAAGCTAATAATGAAACAGAAAAAGCAAAAGCTGTTCTTTTTAGAATGAAGTTAGAAAATAATTTAGAAGAGATAAGTTATCAAAAGAAAATTGATCGTTTGTTGCCAGAAATACAAAAAAGCAACGGTGTTTATAAAGAAATTTACCGCTGGTATTATATTAAAACTATTTTAGCTGCTTACGATTCTAAACAATATTCTTGGAATAAAAATAAATTGGTTGAAAACACAACAGTTAAATTACCTAATAATATTGATTTATGGTCTATAGATCATTTTAAAATTGTTGTAAACGAACAATTAAATTTACTTTTTAAGCAAGACCAGTTGTTAAAACAAACAAAGCTTTCAGGTATTAAAGATTTAGTTTTTTTTGATGAAATTGATTATAATTTAAACCAATCTGTTTACGAGTTTTTTGCAATTAATTTTATTAATGAATATTCTTATAGCTCGTCAATAATTCAACCTTTAAATGATGAATTATTTCGATTTGATTCCTCTTTTCATCAACAAAAAATAATCTTTCCTCCTAAAAATGACGATTTAAGAAACGAATTAGGAAAAAAAGCTGTTGAGTTGTTTCAAAAACTAGAAGCGTACTACATTTCAACAAATCAAAATAAGGCGTTAGATAAAATAAGATATCTGCGTTTTGAAAAGTATGCAAAAGATAAATCGGCAGAAGGAGAAACTTTTCAAAACCTTGGAAAAAATCTATCAACCACTTTTTATAAAAACCGCTGGTATTCAGATTATGCTAATAAATTAAGTAAAGAAGCCAATAAAACCAATAAAAAAGATTATTACAACCGCTCGCTAAATGCAATTGCCGAAGTTAAAAAAAGCGCAGATGAAAACGATCAGCTAAATCATGTACAAAAATTAGAAAATAGTATAAAAGAAAAAGATTTTGCCGTATCGCTTAAAAAAGAAGTTTACGAGGGCGAACCTGTAAAATACTTAATTGATTATAAAAATATAGATACTTTGCATTTTGCGTATTACAATTTTTCTAATCATACGGTTTTAAACGATAGTATCTATCAATTAGTAGTTAAAAATCAGCAGCCAATTAAAACTACTTCGCGTGTTTTACCTAAAGATTTAATGTACTTTCAAACTTCAACAGAAGTTTTAGGAGAGCAGTTATCGTTAGGAAATTATCTGTTGGTAGCTTATTCTGATATAGATGATTTAAAAAAGTTTAGTCGCCAGCACATTATTTCTTTTAAAACCACCAATGTATCGATAATTACAAAAAGTAAAGAAGGAGATTCTTACAGTATTTATGTTCTAAATCCAAAGACAGGAAATCCGTATAAAAATATCCTAGTTAAATATCAGAATAAAAGCTATACAACCGATGACGCAGGAAAAGTAATTGTTTCGGACACCAGAGGGTACAATAAAGATAATATTGTTAAGGTTTTTATGCAAAATGAAACCTACCAAACAAACTTGTATTTAGATAGTTACAATACCGAATATGTGAACAAAAACGTTGCTAAACGAGAAGCGGAAATTAATTTGTTTACAGACAGATATATTTATCGCCCGGGTCAAGAAGTACATTTTAAGGGAATTTTGTATGAGATGCAAAAAGATGGAAATCAGGTTTTGACAAATAAATCTTTTAATGTGGTTTTAAAAGATGATAATTCTGAAGAGGTTAATAAACTAACTGTTAAAACCAACGAATTAGGTGCTTTTAGCGGTACTTTTTTATTGCCTAAAAACATAGCAACAGGCGATTTTTATATTGAAGTTGATGAGTTAGATGAATATACTGATAAGACGGAAGAAGAATTTTGGGAGAATTTATATTTTCCAATGGCAAGTTTCAGGTATAAAGTAGAAGAATACAAACGCCCAACTTTTGATTTTGAAGTAGAAGAAATAAAACAAAACGTTTATTTTGATGAAAAAGTAACCATAAAAGGTAAAGCAAGTAGTTTGGCAGGTGGTGCAATTGCAAATGCTAAAGTAAAGCTAAATATAAATTCATCTTTTTACGATAGCGAAAAAAGAAGCTCTATAACTTTGGTAGATTCAAAAGAAGAACTATTTACCAACGATCAAGGTTTTTTTGAATATACCTTTACAGTTAAGTCTGATTCTATTAGTGAAAAAGCAAAAACAAACCCTATACAAACGCATGTTTATTATGAGATTGAAGTAATAGATCAAGCAGGTGAAGTTCATGAAACCGACGGGCAATTTACTGTTGCCAACACAAAATATAGATTAAATGCTTACAATTACAGTGTATCGGTTACAAACAAACCTTTAAGTGTTACTGTTAATTCTACCAATCATAACAACGATTTTTTACCTGTAACCGGTAAAGTGAAAATCTATCAAACCTTACCGGTTAATCATTTTTATAAAAGCAGACATTGGAATGTTCCCGAATTAGCATCTATAAATGAAAAAACATTCAGAGAGTTATTTCCTTACGAAACCTATTCGTTAAACGATGAAAAAGTAGCTGATAAAGTATTGGTTTACGAAGGAGCATACACCACACAAAAAGACAAAGATTTTGAATTAGATATTAAGAATTGGAAAACCGGACGTTATAATTTTGAATTTGAAATTTCGGACGAAAAATCTGGTTTGCCAATTAAAGCTGAAACAACGTTTAACATAAAAAATGCCGATGAAAAACTGGCAACAAACGAAAATTTTACCATTGTAAATCATTCAAAATCAAATGCAGGTCAGTTGGTTTTAGAAACCAATAGCATATACGACCATATTACGTTGTATGTAGAATATTTCGATCGCGATGCAAATATTAAAGCACTTAATTTCAAAATAAAAAAAGGCACACAGCAAATTAAAATTCCGTTGGTTAATAGTACAGAAAACGAATCGGTTTCTTACAGTTGGTTTTTTGTAAACAATCATCAGCTTTATTCAAACAGAGGAAATTATAATATAGAGAATATTAAAACAAATGAAGATTTTCTATGGAATGTTGAATGGCAGTCATGGAACGATAAGTTAAATCCTGCCGAACAATACAAATGGAAACTACTGCTTAAAAATGCCAAAAATAATAAACCATTTCAAGGCGAATTTTTGGCAAGTATGTACGATGCTTCTTTAGATTTATTGTTGAAAAATTCTTGGGAATATGGAACAGAATGGGCTACAAATGCACATAAAATATACAATTATGTATATGCAAATTTCTCATTGCCTAGAAAAGCAGATATCGTTCAAAAGAACCATTTAAACACTTCTAACTACTATTATAACAACTCTTTTTATTGGAATACATGGAACTATTACGGTTGTACTTTCTCTACATATAATTATTATAATCCTGCTTTCCAAAATCAACAGAGTAAAAATGTAGGGTTTCAGGTTGAAGTACGTGATGCTAAAACCAATAAATTTATTTCCAATGCTGTTGTAGTGAATCTTAAAAATTCGAACAAGACAATAACTAACGAAGACGGTTTTGCAAAAGTCTTGGGCAACAAAACGGCTTTAGTGGGCATTACAGCAGTAGGTTATAAAAACTTAAAAGTAGAATTAAAACAAGGTTTAACTGTTATTCATTTAGAACTTGTAGATGAGGTTGTTTCAAAAATTTCGTACGATAGATTTAACGAAGATATTAAAACATTCAACAAAATTTATAAGTACTATGTTGAGCGTGTTGAAGGATTTTCTGATGTTTTAAACGAAGAACAACTGTTCACGCAAAAAGTTTTAAATAACGATGAAACACTGACCTATGATGTTATAGATGAGACCAATATAGTAAGAGATAATATTATAAAAGAAATAACCGGAACTGTAAAAACACAAGATGGAGAACCAATTCCTGGGGCAACTGTTATGAAAGTAGGAACTAATGATGGTTCAGATACTGATGATAATGGAGTGTATAGCTTCAAGGCATCTAATGGAGATTTAATAAAGGTCACGTATGAAGGTTTTAGATCAGAGCAAAGATATGTTCAGGGTTCCAATATTCTAAACTTTGTTTTGTTAGAAGATAACTCAATGATGTTAGGTGAAGTTGTCGTGGATACATATAGAACTGTTTCTAAACAAAGTAGTAGTCTTGCAGCATCAACAGTAACATCTAAAACAGTAGAAGGCAGACCAAACGCAAATGTTATACAAACATTACAAGGTCAGGTACCGGGTTTAAATATTTCAACAGGTTCAGGACAACCAGGTGCCACTACATCCGTAATTTTACGTGGTCTAGGATCAATTGTTGGAGATGTTCAACCTCTATATATTGTAGATGGAGTACCTATGTCTGCAGAAGATCTTCGGAACTTAAATTCTAATGATATAGTAGCAACAGAAGTTCTAAGAGGTGATGAAGCAATAGCTGTTTATGGTAATCGTGGCGCAAACGGTGTTATTGTTATTACTACTAAAAAAGCACAGCAGACAGCAGAACATTTAGAGATTCCATTACGCAAAAACTTACAAGAAACCGCGTTTTTCTTTCCGCATTTAAAAATTCAGAAAGATGGTTCGGTAGAAATTAACTTTACCGCACCCGAAGCATTGACAAAATGGAAATTCCGTGGGTTAGCACATAATAAAACCACCGATTTTATTTATGTAGAAAGTTTAAGCAAAACTCAAAAAGACGTAATGATTCAGCCAAACATGCCGCGTTTTGTACGTGAGACTGATGTGGTTGTTTTAAAAGCGCGCGTAAGCAATACCACCAGTTTACCGTTGCAGGCAACCGCTGTTTTGCGTTTGTTTAATACCGTTACCGGCGAAGACTTAACCGATAATATTATTAAAACCGATAAGTGGGTTCCAACAACAATAAATGGATTAAGTGCCAATACGGTTAGTTGGACGGTTGAAATTTCTAAAGAAATTGAAGGTTTGCAATACCGCATTTCTGTAAAAGCAGGCAATTTTACCGATGGCGAAGAAAGCGTTATTCCGGTTTTAAGTAACAGAACACTGATTACCGAAACCGCTGCTATTTGGCAATTGGGCAAACAAAATAAAGAGTATAAACTTGATAATTTACTAAACAACAATTCACAAACGTTGAAAAATCATCAGTTTGTGGTAGAAATTTCGCATAATGCTACTTGGTTAACTATGCAGTCGTTGCCTTATTTGTACGATTTTCAGCACACTTGCAACGAACAAATTTTTGCCAAGTATTTTGCCGATGTTTTAGCGATGCATGTGTTGGAAAAAAATCCGACGATTAAAGATTTGATAGCTGAATGGAAGAATAACCCAAAATCGAAATTAGAAGACAATGAAGAATTAAAACAACTAATGCTTCAGGAAACTCCGTGGATGAAAGATTTAGTTTCCGATCAAGAGAAAAAAGCACAGTTAGCAGCTTACTTTGATATGGATCGATTGGAAAAAGAAGCCGATGAAATTATAAAAACATTAGGCGAACGTCAAAATCCTTCGGGTGGTTTCGGGTGGTTTTCAGGCGGATCTGAAAACGATTATATTACTCAGCACATTCTTATTACCGCTGCGCAATTAGATCGTTTGGGAATTTCGCATTTCAATGAAACCGATGTGAAAAACATAGTTAATAAAGCACACCGTTTCATCGATGTTAAAATGCAAGATCAATTGAAACAGTATAAAGAATTTTCAAACCACAGTGTGATCAATTATGCTTTTGTGAAAAGTTATTATTCGAAAGATTTTGCAATTCCTGCCGATGTTTCCAAACAATTAGATCAGAATTTTATCGATCTTAAAAAGAATTGGGTAGAATTGTCGCTTCAAAATAAAGCAAAACTCGCTATTATTTTAAACAGAAAAGGCGATGTTGTTTGGGCAAAACAAATTTTAAATCAGCTGAATGAAAGCGCGGTGATCGATGAGACTTACGGAATGTATTGGAAAGAAAACAGTAACGATTATTATTACTATTACAATGCAGCCGAAGTTCAGGCGTTGATTATCGAAGCTTTTAAAGAGATTGATAATAACCAAACTACGCTTCAAAAATTAAATGCGTGGTTGTTAAGTCAAAAACTAAATAAAGATTGGGGCACCACAAAAGCAACCACATCGGCAATTTATGCATTGTTGCTGTCAAATTCAACCGAAATGACAAAGACAGACAAAGCGGTTGTATCGGTAGCAAATCAAACCATAAAAACAACTGAAATTGCAGAAAATCAAACCGATAATTTGTTGGGCTACCAAACGTATCAATGGAAAGCAGATGAAATTACAAATGATTTTGGTAATGTATCGATAAAAAACAAAAGTGAAAAACCTGTTTTTGGTGGAATTTATTGGCAATATTTCGAAGATTTTAATGCGGTGAAAGATGCAACTAACGAAATCTTGAAAATTTCAAGAAAATTCTATATTGAAAATTCCGACAAAAAGCTGGAGGAAATTTCAAATAAAACCAAACTTAAATTAGGACAAAAAGTAATTATTCGTTTAGAAATTACAGCCGAAAAAGATATGGAATTCATTCATATTAAAGATATGCGTGCGGCAACTTTTGAACCTGTTGATGTGCTTTCGGGCTACAAATACAAAAACAATTTGCGTTATTACCAATCAACACGAGATGCTGCCACCAACTTTTTTATTGATTATTTGAATAAAGGTAGTTATGTGATTGATTATGAAGTGCGATTGAATAACGAAGGCAGTTTTACTAGCGGTATTTCAACCATTCAAAGTATGTACGCACCAGAGCACACCGCACACACCGCCGGTAAAACCATAAAAGTTGAGTAAGTTTACCAATTTAAGGCGAAGATTAGCTATCTTTGACAATTATTCTAAAATAGATTAGAACATTATTTAATGACAATAACAGGTACAATTAACCAGGTTTTTCCTAGGTTTTACTATAAAGAAGGCAAAAAAATTAACTATTATGAATTATTGGTTTCGTACAATTTTTATAATGGTGTGAATGAAATTTTATTGTTGGCAAAAGATTTTGATAAACGCGATTTAAACAGTAAAGAACAGTTATTTGTTTTTGAATTTGATATTGCAAGTAAGTTTGTGAACGATAAGTTAATGACCGATTTTTATTTACAGTCTTACAAAAAAGTAAGTAATCAAAATGAAAATCCGTTGATTGTAATTCGAACGTATTTTGAAAAATCGGGATTTGAAGTTTTAAACAAACAAGAAGTTAAAAAACGCGTAAAAGTGTTTGGTAAGTTTACATCGATCCACCGAAACCAACCGCCGTTGTTTTGCTATTTTTGGGAAGATAACCACTTTTTGGTAGATATTAACAAGGTTTCTAAAATACAGTTAAATTGCCGAAGTCTGCCTTACAAAGACAAATATATAAGTAATGTTGAGGTTTGGCGAACCATGGAAAACGATAATTTTATAGGAAGTATTTTATAACAAAACTCCAACCGAAAGGCTGGAGTTTTTTGTTTTATTCTGTATCTAACAAAACATTTAAAATAGTAATGGCAGCATCGGCAATTCTGGTTCCGGGACCAAAAACTGCTACAGCGCCCGAATCGAACAAATATTGATAATCTTGTGCAGGAATCACTCCGCCTACAATTACCATGATATCTTCACGACCGTATTTTTTTAGTTCTTCAATCACTTGTGGCACCAAAGTTTTATGACCGGCAGCCAACGAAGATACACCTAAAATATGTACATCGTTTTCAACGGCTTGTTTAGCGGCCTCGGCAGGTGTTTGAAACAACGGCCCCATATCCACGTCAAAACCAACATCGGCATAACCTGTAGCAACAACTTTTGCACCGCGATCGTGCCCATCTTGTCCCATTTTAGCAATCATAATACGTGGACGACGTCCTTCTTTTTTTGCGAAATCGTCGGCAAGTTGCTTTGCTTTTGCAAAATTTTCATCAGTTTTAATTTCTTTGTTGTACACGCCGCTAATGGTTTTAATTTGTGCTTTATATCTGCCGTAAACTTCTTCCAATGCATCAGAAATTTCTCCTAATGTAACTCGGTTTTCAGCTGCTGTAACAGCCAATGCCAATAAATTGCCTTCGCCCGTTTTTGCTGCATTTGTTAATGCTTCCAAGCTATGCTTCACTTTATCGTTATCGCGAGTGGCTTTAATTTTATTTAATCGTTCGATTTGCTGCTGACGAACCACTTGATTATCAACTTCTAGAATCTGTAAAGGATCTTCTTTTTCCAATCGATATTTGTTTACACCTACAATAATATCTTGACCAGAATCGATACGAGCCTGTTTACGAGCCGCAGCTTCTTCGATACGCATTTTAGGAATTCCAGCTTCAATAGCTTTGGTCATTCCACCATACGATTCTACTTCTTCAATCAGTTTCCAAGCTTTTTCAGCAATTTCAGCCGTTAAACTTTCTACATAATAACTGCCTGCCCATGGATCAACCGTTTTACAAATCTTCGTTTCTTCTTGTAAAAAAATCTGTGTATTACGGGCAATACGAGCTGAAAAATCGGTTGGTAAGGCAATGGCTTCATCTAACGCGTTGGTGTGTAACGACTGCGTGCCACCAAATGCAGCAGCAGCAGCTTCAATAGCCGTTCGCGCCACATTGTTAAACGGATCTTGCTCGGTTAAACTCCAACCCGAAGTTTGACAGTGTGTACGCAATGCTAACGATTTTTCAGAATTGGTATTAAACTGTTTTATCAATTTAGCCCAAATCATTCTACCGGCGCGCATTTTAGCAATCTCCATAAAATGATTCATACCAATTGCCCAGAAAAATGAAAGGCGAGGTGCAAATTCATCAACTTTCATTCCGGCAGCCAATCCCGTGCGAATGTATTCTAAACCGTCGGCTAGGGTATAAGCCAATTCAATATCAGCGGTAGCACCGGCTTCTTGCATGTGATAACCCGATATGGAAATTGAGTTAAATTTAGGCATGTTTTTGCTGGTATAATCAAAAATATCAGCAATGATTTTCATTGATGGCGTAGGTGGATAAATGTAGGTGTTACGCACCATGAACTCCTTTAAAATATCGTTTTGAATGGTTCCCGATAGTAGTTTTTCATCGACACCTTGTTCTTTTGCAGCAACAATATAAAATGCCAAAATTGGTAAAACGGCACCGTTCATGGTCATTGAAACTGACATTTCATCTAATGGAATCTGATCGAACAGAATCTTCATGTCTTCAACCGAGTCAATTGCTACGCCGGCTTTACCAACATCGCCAACAACACGTTCGTGATCAGAATCGTATCCGCGGTGCGTAGCCAAATCAAACGCAACCGAAAGTCCTTTTTGTCCGGCAGCTAAATTTCTTCTGTAAAAAGCATTACTTTCTTCGGCAGTAGAAAAACCTGCGTACTGACGAATAGTCCACGGGCGACGAACGTACATGGTGGCATAAGGTCCGCGTAAATTGGGTGCAAAACCGGCACCAAAACCAATGTGTTCCAATTCTTCAACATCGGCTAATGTATAGGTTTGCTTTACTTGGATCCCCTCGGCTGTTTCAAAAGAATTTGGATTGTTGCTAACCGTTTTCTTTTGATGTGGTAATTGTATATTTTGTATGTTTTTTCTCATGAATTTTTTAAATAATCTTCAAATTCATTAATAATTTTAATTTCTGAAATTTATTCTGGATATTTCTTGGTACTTCTTGAGGTGTGTAAAACAGCTTTCACAACTATTTCACTATTTATTATTTCATAATGAATTAAATATGGGAAATTCTTTACTAAAACCGTTTTGTTATTGTCGTATTTTGTTTGAAAAATAAGCGGATCTTTTTGTACAAGAGCCATTTCTGTTTTTACGTAAGATATAAACCTTTTTCCAAGTCCTTTTTGAACTTCTTCATCATACCAAATAGCAATTTCTTTTAAATCAAGTTTGGCTCTGGGAAGAATTTTCAACTTATAATTCATTCTCAATATCTTTGATTGCATCATCAAAATCTAAAGCAATATCTGGATTTTTTAAATATTCTGAAGTTCTTTCACGAACCTCATTAATGTGCCATTGCGGAATTTCACTTTCAATTGTTTTTAATACAATTACTTCCACTTCATCGGCATTAAAATCATCGGGTAAATTAATAATTACCTGTCGGTTTTTTACTTTTACTATTTCTCTGATTGCTTCCATAATCTTCTTTTCTGAAAGTTACAAAAATTATTCTTTAGCTAAACGTTCTTGTTCTAAAGCTTCTGCCAAACGTTTTTCAATGATCGGAGTAATTAATGTTTTACGCGGATTTTGCTTTACAAAAGGATACAACTCTAAATCGTGTGCCATTTTATCTTGCGGATTCGGGTATTTGTTTGTTCCCAATAAAACTTCTTTGCCCGAATTGAACAATTCTTGTTCTTTTGTAGCAGATTCGTTGATTTTTCGCTGAATAGTTCCTTCGATCAACTGAGAAATTAATCCACCGTTTTTTTCGATATCTTTAAAAAGCTCCAAACCTTTTTCGGCTAACTGTTGCGTTAAATTTTCAATGTAATACGCACCGTCTGCTGGATTGTTTACTTTATCAAAATAACTTTCTTCCTTTAAAATCAATAACTGATTTCTTGAAATACGGTCGCCAAATTCGTTTGTTTTATGGTAAAGTGCATCGTACGCAATATTTTCAACTGCATCGGCTCCACCCAAAACAGCACTCATACATTCAGTTGTGGTGCGCAGCATGTTTACATTGTAATCGTAAATGGTTTTATTGCGAAGGGTTGGTTTTGCCAAAATATGAAACGTAATGTTTGGTGAAAAAGCTTCTGTCAACGCATTTAACGACAAACGCATAGCACGTAGTTTGGCAATTTCAAAGAAATAATTTCCGCCAACAGCAACTTCAACCATAATATTTTTATCGAAGTTTTCAATTCGGTTTAAATATTCGTTGGTATGAGCCAAAGTGTACGCAATTTGCTGCACCATATTTGCACCGGCGTTTTGGTACGTAGTTGCTTTTACAGTTAACCAGTTGATGTTGCTAGACTTTTGGTTGATTTTATTCAACGCTTCAAAATCAGAAGTTCCGTCTTTATAAAAATTTCCATCGAAAGTTAACTGATGAATAGGATCGATCAAAACAAAAACTTCAAACTGTAATTTGGCAGCTTCGGTATTTATCTGTTCTACAACATCGGCATCTAAAAACAATAACTGCAGATAAACCGCTTTTGGTTGTTGCTGTAATTGATTAATGATGTTTACAACATTTATTTCTTTTGAAGGAATAATGAAACGAATGGTTTCTGCACCGCGTTTTAAAACTTCGTTTGCTTTTGCGATTGATTTTTCTGTATCGAAAACATAAATTTCCTGAACAATAGAAAAATTAGAGTTTTGTGTAGAAACGCCTGTGGTTACAGTATCTTCGTCGTTATGATAGAAAGGTTTAACCTTAATACCTTCTAAACTTTCCCAAACCAATGTATCGTTATAATCGGCACCTTTTAATTCGTACTGAATTTGATTTTTCCATTGTTTTGATGTTACTTTTTCAAAATCGTTAAATAACATATTGCTGTATTGATTTGTTAGTTAGTTTCTTCTGTTGTGTATTCTTTGTCGCTGTCAATAATATAAATGTCTTCATTTTCGCGCTTCATGTAATATTTCTCTCGGGCGTATCGTTCAACTTCTTCCTTGCGGTATAGTTTTTTAATATTTTTATCGTCGCTGTTAATTTCGGTTTGATAGTAATCTCGGTTTTCTTCCAGCTTGTTTATTTCCTTGTCGATAGTTCGATGGTCGTAAAAAGCGTAGGTATCAAAAAACAAAAGCCAAACAACAAAAAACAGGGTTGCTAAAATAAACCTGTTGGTAACCCATTTTAAAAACGGATATTTAATTAATAGGGCGGCGATTTTTTGTTTCATTCTTAATCGTTAATTTTTTTATTGATAACCGTTCGAACAATATCAATAGCTACGGTGTTGTATTTATCGTTAGGAATAATAATGTCTGCGTATGCTTTTGATGGTTCGATAAACTGCTCGTGCATTGGTTTCAATGTGGTTTGATATCGGTGTAAAACCTCGTCCATATCGCGACCTCGTTCTACAATATCACGTTTTAATCTTCTGATTAATCGTTCGTCTGAATCGGCATGAACAAAAATTTTAATATCGAACAAATTGCGTAATTCCGGATTTGTCAATATCAAAATACCTTCAACAATCATTACTTTTCGCGGATGCGTTAAAATATAATCATCGGTTCTGTTGTGATGCACAAACGAATAAACCGGCTGGTTAATGCTGTTACCTGCTTTTAAATCCTTAAGATCCGAACAAAGCAAATCAAAATCAATCGCTCGTGGATGATCAAAATTAATCAGCGCACGTTCATCCATATTTAAATGATCGTTCGCTTTGTAATAAGAATCCTGTGAGATGATACCCACTTCTGTTTCCGGTAATTCATTCATAATCTGGTGAACAACAGTTGTTTTACCGCTTCCCGTTCCGCCAGCTATACCAATTATAAGCATTCTATTATTGTTTTTACAAATGTACTTAATTATTACAAAAACTTAAACCGACAACTGAAATTACTTTTAATTGTGTTTTTGTGAAAAATATCTACAATAAGTTGTGCCTATTTCTACAATAAATAGAAATAAATTTGTTTTTTGAACCAATAAATCAGGTTTTTTTAAATTGGTACGAGGTTTGTTTTATTATTATCAAATTAATTATGAAAAAGAAAAGTGTTAGTTATTAAGAGATGCTTTTTAGTATCTCTTACGCTAACAGATTTAAATTGATCTTTATTAGATATTAATAATAGATAGTAGTTTTTTGAATGTTTTTAGTTAAGTGTATGAGTTTTTCTTTTTAGAAAAATTCGTGTGATTATTAAAAGAGCAATCTTTTTAAAGAAAATACCAGTCTTCTTTAAGGCTGGTATTTTTGTTTTGTTCTTTTTGAAATGATGATATATTTCTTTTTAGAGCGTAAAATAAAAAAAGTCTTCTTTGATATAAAGAAGACTTTGTCGGGGTGGCAGGATTCGAACCTGCGGCCTCCTGCTCCCAAAGCAGGCGCGATAACCGGGCTACGCTACACCCCGATGAGGTTATCTATTGCAATTAAAAATTTAGTCGGGGTGGCAGGATTCGAACCTGCGGCCTCCTGCTCCCAAAGCAGGCGCGATAACCGGGCTACGCTACACCCCGATAAAGCCTTAATTGCGAGTGCAAATGTAGAGAAAATTTTTATTTATAGCGTGTTTTTGTCTAAAATTTTCAAAAAAATATTTACTATAAAAGCAATCAATTACGCTATAGCTATTTAAAATGAAACTTTTTTTTAAATACATACATAAATATCTATTTTTGTAAACGTAAAATTTGAATCTAACTAAAATATGTCAACAACTATAGAAACACTAAAATGCCTTATCATAGGTTCTGGACCTGCAGGTTATACAGCTGCAATTTATGCAGCACGCGCAAATATGAATCCTGTTTTGTATCAAGGTATGCAACCTGGCGGACAATTAACTACAACAAACGAAGTGGAGAATTTTCCTGGATATCCAGATGGTGTAACCGGACCGGAAATGATGATGCAGTTGCAAGCGCAAGCAAAACGTTTTGGTACCGATGTACGCGATGGTTTTGCTACTAAAGTAGATTTATCGGGCGAGATTAAAAAAGTATGGATAAACGATACTATTGAAATTCACGCTAAAACGGTAATTATATCTACTGGTGCAACAGCAAAATATTTGGGAATTCCTTCTGAACAACATTATCTGCAAATGGGTGGTGGGGTATCGGCTTGTGCAGTTTGCGATGGGTTCTTCTACCGTAATCAAGAGGTAATCATTGTTGGTGCGGGCGATTCTGCTTGTGAAGAAGCACATTACTTATCGCATTTATGTAAAAAAGTGACTATGTTGGTTCGATCTGAAAAATTCCGTGCATCAAAAATTATGGAAGATCGCGTTAAAAATACTCCGAACATCGAAATTTTAATGAGCACCGAAATTGATGAGGTTTTAGGTGACGGACAAATTGTAAACGGAGTTCGTGTGGTGAATAATGTTACCGGCGAGAAAAATGAAATTGCTGTTACTGGTGTTTTCGTTGCAATTGGTCATAAACCAAATACCGATATTTTCGCAGGTCAGTTAACTATGGACGAAACCGGATATTTAATTACCGAAGGCAAAACATCTAAAACAAACGTTCCAGGCGTTTTTGCTTGTGGCGATGTACAAGATAAAGATTACCGTCAGGCAATTACTGCAGCCGGATCGGGTTGTATAGCAGCTTTAGATGCCGAACGTTATATAGCAAGTTTATAATTTTATACAAACAGGCGGCTTCGGTCGCCTTTTTATTTTATGTTGCAGGTTAATCAACTTTCTTTTTCGTACAACAATAGTCCGATTTTAAAAAATGTGAGTTTTCAGCTTAAAGCAGGAAATTCTTATGCATTAATCGGAGCCAGTGGTAGTGGTAAATCAACCTTATTGAAATTAGCTTACGGTCTGTTAGATGCTGATTTTGGTTCTATTTTTTGGAACGATAAACAAATTTTAGGACCGGCTTATCATTTGGTTCCCGGAATGGATTATATGAAATATCTGGCACAGGATTTTGATTTGATGCCTTTTGTTTCGGTTGCCGAAAATGTGGGAAGATTTTTATCGAATTTCTATCTGAAAGAGAAAAAGAATCGAGTTGATGAATTGTTGGAATTGGTCGATATGACGGAATTTGCCAACATAAAAGCCAAGTTTTTAAGCGGCGGACAAATGCAGCGAACAGCTTTAGCACGAGTGTTAGCGTTAGAACCCGAATTTTTGTTGTTAGACGAACCTTTTTCGCACATTGATCCTTTTCAAAAAAGAAAACTGGCAACACAGCTTTTTCAGTACTGCAAACAAAAAGGAATTACTATTCTTTTTACATCGCATACACCTGAAGAAGCATTAATGTATGCCGATGAAATATTAGTTCTGCAAAACGGAATATTGATAGATAATGATACTCCACAAAATATTTACGAAAACCCCAAAAACGAATACATTGCCCGATTAACCGGCGATGTAAACACCATCCCTGCACATTATTTAGGTTTGAATAGCAATGAAGTTTTGTATATAAGACCACATGAATTACAAATTTCTAAAGATGGATTTGAAGTAAAAATTAAACATTCATATTTTACCGGAAAAAATTATTTGATTTATGCTGTTTTAAATGATTTAGAAATATGTTTTGGACATACAACGGCATTGCAACCGAACGAGCTTGTTTTTATTTCCTTACTAAAACAGTAAAAAAAGTACGATTAACCATTTCATTTGTTTTGCTGAAAACTTGTTCGGTTTGCGAAATACTTTTTAGAATTTTAAATTGATTTTTCTGCAATAATTCTTCTGCATCTTTTAAACTGTAAAGGTTGAAACCAAAAGGTGTAAAAGGTAGTTTTTCCATAAACGATTTATCGGCGAAAGTTAATGCGAAAATACCGTTTGGTTTTAGAACCCGATAAATTTCATTTAAAAGCAAATCTGGATTTTGCCAGAAATAGAGCGTATTGACTGTGAAAATCTTATCAAAACTTTCATTGTCAAAAGGAATTTCAGTTCCATTGTATAATCTAAAATCAGTTGAATTGTTGTCGATATAATTTTGGTTTGATTTTATTGCTTCCTGTTGCATTAATTCAGAAATTTCTAAACCAAAGTACTTCAAATTTTCTGCTTGATTCATTAAAAAAGGTAAATGTCCGCAATTGCCATGACCTAATTCTAAAACAACATCATTCTTACTTAAATTTAAAGATTCAATAGCGTGTTTCGTCATACCAATATTGGTTGCATTCATCATATTTGCGACTTCAATTCCTGTTTCTCCTTCCGGATTTCCCAATTGTTTTGCCAATTCCTTTAAATCGTCTTTCATAAAAAATCGTTTGGTTTAAATTTATTGATAATTTCAATTTTGTGTTTACACTATTTCTAAAAAGTGTTGTAAAATTAAGAAACGCCGACAATTGCCGGCGTTTTCTAAAGTATTATTTTTTATTCTTTAAATGTTTATCTAAAAACTGTTCTTGTTCCCAAAGTAGGTGTAAAATGTTTTCTTTAGCAACGTAACTATGACTTTCTTTCGGTAAAATTACCATACGTACCGGTGCTCCTAAACCTTTCAAGGCTTGAAAATAACGTTCGGTTTGTAACGTGAACGTTCCCGGATTGTTATCTGCTTCACCGTGAACCAATAACATTGGCGTTTTCATTTTTTCGGCATTCATAAAAGGCGACATGGTGTTGTAAACATTAGGAACTTCCCAATAATTACGTTGTTCGCTTTGAAAACCAAACGGAGTAAGCGTTCTGTTATAAGCACCTGAACGCGCAATTCCACAAGCAAAAAGTTTGGTGTGTGCCAGTAAATTCGCAGTCATAAACGCTCCGTATGAGTGTCCGCCAACACCAACACGCGTTCTGTCAATATACCCTAATTTATCAACCGCATCAATCGCAGCTTCGGCATTCATTGCCAATTGCTCAATAAACGTGTCGTTCGGTTCTTGCGTTTCTTCACCAATAATCGGGAAAGCAGCATCATCTAAAACCGCGTAACCTTTTGCAGCCCAATAAACAAACGATCCGTAGTAAGGAAACGTGAATTCGTTAGGGTTTGCAGACGATTGTCCCGCACTGTTTTTGTCTTTATATTCTGCAGGATACGCCCAAATTAACAAAGGCAATTTTTGCTTGTGATTTTTACGATCGTAACCAGCCGGCAAATACAACGTTCCCGATAATTCAACCCCGTCTTTACGCTTATATTTGATCACTTCTTTATGAACATCTTTAATACTTTCGAACGGATTTTTGTTGAAGGTAATCTGCTTTAAATCTTTTTTAGATTTGATGTTGCGGAAATAATAATTCGGATAATCGTTTTTAGATTGAATATTTACCAAAACATCTCCTTTTTTAATATCGATAATTTCAGAAATCGATTCGATTCGATCTGTAAGGTTTGATTGATACAAACGGTTTGTTTTTAAAGTAGCCAGATCTAATTCATCGATAAAAGGAAACTGACCTTCTTTGGTATGACCTTCACCGATTAAATACAGTTTATTGTTTTCTTTCTGAAGCGTATATCTTCCAAAATCATTCTTTTTTGTTTGAAAATCGCCCGGATCGCTGTAAATATCCTGATAATTTCTATCCCAAATTGTAACTAATTCTGACTTTTTAGAAGGATTGAACAAATAAGTTTTAATGTTTCGGGTATCGTACCATTGATCGTAAACAATTGCAGTTTCATCATCGCCCCAAGCAATTCCGCCAAAACGTTGTGTGGTTTTCGTTAGTAACTCAGGCTGATTTGTAAACGGAGCTTCCCAAGTGTATAAAGCATCGCGTTTTTCTACACTTTTAGCCGGATCACCACCGTCTAAAGCTTCAACAAAAAACAAAGTCGCAGGTTTGTCACCTCTCCAGCTCATGCTGCGTTTTCCTTCACGAACCGCCATAAAACCTTTGGGCATCACTTCGCTTAAAGCAACATCGTTAACCAATTTTACCTCTTTACCTTCGGCTGTATAAGCAATTGTTTTCATTGGGAAACGGTTTAACGGTACCAAGTACGAAAACGGCTTTTGAATGGTTGTTAGCAAAATGTAATTTCCATCGGGCGAAAAAGTTTCACCAGAATATAAATCGGCTTTTTTAAACAGTTTTTTTGTTCCGTTTAAATCAATCGTGTATAATTCAGAAGTTACAATGGTTTCAAAATTAGCTTCATCGGTTTTATTTTTCAATAAATCCTGATACGTTCTGTTTTGCGAAACCACACCTTCTTCGGCACTAGAAACAATAGGTCCGGTTGGTATTGCCTTTGCAGCGTCGATTAATGCTTTACGGTTTGCAGGAATCACTTTAATCAACATTTCATTACTGTTTTTGTACCACGTAATTGGGTTACCTAAATTGGCATTTAAAACGGCATCGGTCAGTTTTTTTGCAGTAGCTGTCGGTAAATCTAAAATCCACAATTCGTTACCGGTTGCTGTGGTATTTGTAAAAGCCAGTTTGGTTTCGTTAGGTGCCCAAGTTACGTTGCTTATCAGCGCATTTGCAGGAAAACCTTTAACGTTGGTTTCGGTTTTATCGTTCGTTTTTTTAATTTTTATGTTGTTGATGAACGATGCCGTGCTGGAAATATTCGTTGTTGGATTGATACGCAAACCACCCAAACGCAGTTCGTCCTGATTTAATTCATCGAGGCTTTTGTAAGTGTTTCGGTATGATAAAACCATCCATTCTTTACTGGTATTCATTGATACCGTTGGTGCGCGATCGTAATCTGCCAGTTGTAAAATTTCTTTCGATGGTTTTTGATACGTAATATTTTCTTGTGCAATCATAGGCGCAGTGGCTAATAATAGTGCCAAAAGTGTTTGTTTTATTTTTTTCATTTATAATCGGGTTTTTACAAAAATAAGTATTTTATCTGTTTGAAAATTATAATTAAATTAGCCTGTATAAAATAGTTATGATTATGTATCATTCAAAAATAACCGGTTTGGGCTTTTATGTGCCGGAAAATGTTGTAACAAATGATGATTTATCGAAATTAATGGATACAAACGATGAATGGATTCAGGAACGAACCGGAATAAAAGAACGCCGCCATGTGGTGTTACCGGAAGATACTACTTCGGGTATGGCATTGAAAGCATCGAAAATTGCTATTGAACGTGCCGGAATTGATAAGAACGATATTGATTTTATTGTATTTGCCACTTTAAGTCCCGATTATTATTTTCCTGGTCCCGGAGTTACATTACAAAAGGAATTGGGTATTAAAACCGTTGGTGCGTTAGATGTTCGCAACCAATGTTCAGGATTTATTTATGCACTTTCGGTTGCCGATCAATTCATTAAAACGGGCATGTATAAAAATATTTTGGTGGTTGGATCTGAAATTCATTCCAAAGGATTGGATATAACCACTCGCGGGCGTGGAGTTTCGGTGATTTTTGGAGATGGGGCAGGAGCCGTGGTTTTAAGTAGAACCGAAGATTTATCGAAAGGAATTTTATCTACTCATTTACATTCAGAAGGAGAACATGCCGAAGAATTGGCGTTAATTGCACCCGGAATGGGCAAGCGTTGGGTTACCGATATCATTAAAGAAAATAATCCAAACGATGAATCGTATTATCCATATATGAACGGACAATTTGTTTTTAAAAATGCGGTAGTTCGATTTTCTGAAGTGATAAATGAAGGCTTGCAAGCGAATAATTTACAGGTTTCTGATATCAATATGTTAATTCCGCACCAAGCAAATTTACGCATATCGCAATTTATCCAACAGAAATTTAGGCTGACCGATGATCAGGTGTATAATAATATCATGAAATATGGTAATACCACAGCGGCATCGGTACCCATTGCACTAGCCGAAGCTTGGGAAAACGGAAAAATTAAAGAAGGTGATTTAGTGGTACTTGCAGCCTTTGGAAGTGGTTTTACATGGGCAAGTGCAATAATTCGTTGGTAAAAAAGTTGTAGTTTAAATTTGTTGTTAGTAAATTACAACTCAAAAAAAAGAGAAATGAAAGGTCAAAGAGTAGAAAATTCAGGACAGGCGCAACTGTTCAAAAATCCGTTTTTAGAACTACTAACCAAAGGTCATCCCGCATTAAGCTGGGGTATTCACGTACCTATTTTAATGTACTGTTTTTATTACGGATATGTGAATTATAACATGTCTGTAATAACAATGCTTGGTGTGTTTGTTTTTGCTTTGTTTTTTTGGACATTTTTTGAATATATTGCACACCGTTATATTTTTCATTTAATAAGCGAAAAAGAAAGTATGCAAAAGTTTGCCTACATTATGCACGGAAACCACCACCATTATCCGAAAGATAAAACACGGTTGTTTATGCCACCCGTACCAAGTTTAATAATAGCAGCAGCGTTGTTCGGTATTCAATATATGGTTCTTGGTAAATATGCCTTTGCGTTTTATCCGGGCTTTATTTTAGGTTGGTTAATGTATGCGTCTATGCATTATTTAATTCACGCAATTGAACCACCGTTTAAGTTTTTACAGCCTTTATGGCGTAACCACCATTTGCATCATTACAGAAACGATAATTTGGGTTTTGGCGTAAGCAATACTTTATGGGATAAGGTTTTTGGTACAATGTTCGATTTTAAGAAAGATAAAATAGACAAACGAAAATCAAGAGAATTAATGTTTGATAAAGAACAAAAAAGTGAAGCCGTTTAAAGCTTCACTTTTTTTGTGGCGAAAATTATTTTATCTTCAGGTTATATGAAGATATAAAATGAAACCCATAACAGCTTTATACAACTATACCTTTTTAATTTTAAGTGTATTAATGCTTGCATTATGTGTCTATAGTTTATATACGAAACCTACAAGATATGCAATTGATTTAATAATTATAGATACTAAACCAATTGAAAATTTAGAACCGAAGTTTTTGAAAGAGCTTGATGAAAAAACACCGTTGCCAGAACCAGAACCTATGTATGAATCTGAAGATGATGAAACAACAAGTTGCGGTGGTTGGAGTAAACGTATTGTTTTTAATGCAGTTGAATTACCAAAAAACGATCTGTTAAATAAAATTGATAAAACTATTGATTCTATAAGATTGAATGATTTAGAAAGACCAGTACACATTAATATTGTTTTGGATAAAAAAATTCGCTACCAAACGTTTATTGATATTTTAGATTTGTTTGAAAAGAAAAACAGTATGATTTACGGGGTTCACAAAGATTTAGTTTATTGGATTGAATAAATAGTCAATAAAAAAAACCGACTGAATTTTCATTCAATCGGTTGGTGTTTTTAGAAGAATCCTCCTGATTTTTGAACCTCGTTGTTATCGCGGACTTTACGTTGTAACGCTCGGTTTTTTCCAGATCCGAACATGTATTGGAAACCGACAAATAACGATTGGCTTTCCCATGTAAAGTTTCCTGTTTGGCGGTAAGGGGCATCGCCTTCAAATCGAGCTCTCATGTTGTTGAAGATATCGTTGAAGCGCAAGCTTACATTTGCCGTATTTTCCCAGAAGCTGTAACGAACACCGGCATCAATTTTATACATGGCTTTCATGGTACCGTTTACGCCCACAGCATCACCGCGGTAAAAGCCAAATAACGATGCACGAAATTGGTTGGTAATTTTAAAGTTGTTGTTTAAACGGCTGTTAAACACGCCGTTGTTAACTTCGCGTTGTTGTAATTCGGCTTCGTTTGTATCCGGATTTAAAACCGTAACAATACCGCGTTGGTTTCTGTAATAATATTCCACACTTGGTTGTACATCCCACCATTTGGTAAGTTTGTAGTTTGCAGAAAGTTCGGCACCATAAGCAGTAGCTTCGTCAAAGTTGCCGTAGCTCATAACCATTTTTCTTTCTGCAATAGCTTCAGGTGAACTTGTATCTAAATAAAATGTACGTTCAATTGGGTCGTTAATCATGCGGTAATATGCTCCCAAAGTTGCGCTACCTTTCACACCCAATACTTTTGTGTAGTTAAATTCAACCGAATTGGTAAACTGCGGACGTAATTCCGGATTACCAATCTGTACCACACGCGGTGTACTGTAATCGCGAATTGGTCTGGTTTGCCAAACATTCGGACGATCTACACGGCGACTTGCACTAATTTGGAAGAAATCGGTCTGAGTAGGAGTATAGCTTAAAAATGCCGATGGATACACTGTTAAATAATCATCTTTAAAATTCGCCGCTTCCGAAGCAATAAGATAATCGGCTTCTACATTGTATTTTTCCAATCGGGCACCAATTTGATAGCCCCATTTATCGAACTTCGAACCAAAAGTTGCGTAAGCCGATGCAATATCCATTTTGTATTCAAAATCGGTTTGGTTACCAATAATGTTGGTCGTTCTGTAGGTATTATCAATCGTAGTGGTACGATATTCTGCACCAACTTCTAACTTGGTTTTTTCATTGAACGGATGTACGTAATCTAAATTTGCCTGCACCGCATCAACCGTATTATTGCTGTTATCGTTGTAATTTATTGGCGAATTTCCTGCAATACCGAAATTTCCGTTTTGGTCGTCGTTGGTTTTGCTGTAATTCACTTCAAAATCTAAGGTTTGACCTGCTTTTGCAAATAATTTTTTATAGGCAGCATTGTAAATTTGCGATTTATTTGCGCCTTCGTATTGATCGGTTTGTAACAACAACGGACTGCTTGGGTACGAAATGGTATTGTCAACCGTTCCAATTCCATCAGCATAGGTTTGGTTGGTGTATAACGAAAACGTGTTTTTATCGTTCGCATAAATATCAAAACCAACTTTAAAAGTGTGTACTTTATTATCGTTTACAATATCGAAAATTTGCTGACTGTTATCGTCTAACTGCGTCATTACACCGCCGTTCAAGGTTTTTTGATCGGAATAATTGTAGTTTCCAAAAAAGTTGACTTTTCCTTTACGATAGTTCAAATCTAAACCTTGGTTGAACTTTGGAACTCTTGCAAACGTAATATTTCCGTTGTAACTTCCGTTAAAACCATCCTGCATGTTTTTCTTCAATACAAAATTGATCATACCACTCATACCTTCCGGATTGTATTTTGCCGATGGATTGGTAATCAACTCGATTTTATCTATTGAATTAGAAGGAATCTGCTTTAACAGCGTTTTTGGATCTAAATGCGTAGGTTTTCCATCAATCAAAACACGAACATTTTCGTTACCGCGCATAGAAATATTTCCATCTTGATCAACGTTTACCGACGGAATATTGTTCATGATATCCGATGCTGTTGCCCCTGCGGTAGATAAATCTTTCCCTACACGAATCACTTTACGGTCAACCAGCTGTTCCATAGTACTGCGTTCTGCATTAATCACAACAGCATCTAAAACTTCCTCGTCAACTTCTAAAGAAATCATTCCAAGATCAATCGTTTTTTCGGTCGATAAATCAATCGTATTCTTATAAGTTTTAAAACCGATATATTCTACCGAAACTTCCACTTGAGAATTTGGAAGATTGGTAATGGTGAACGATCCGTCTTCATCAGTCAAATCGCCCGAAATAATTTGACCGTTTGCAGAAATAGCTACCGATGCAAAACCAACCGCATTTTTTGTCGATTTTTCGGAAACTTTTCCTTTTACGGTTCCGTTACCTGCCGTCGGTTGCTGCGCCCACGAGCTAACCGATACAGCCAAAAGCAACGATAAGGTTAAGTACTTCTTTTTCATTTTTGTCTTTATTTTGTAAGATTTTTAGCGTTCACCCAAATAGGTTGCTGCTTAATTTATTGTTTGATGAATTAGTGTGCAGTTGATTTAAAATGTTACACCCAAATAAAAAAAAATTCTGCACCGTGTTTTAGTAAATTAAAAGCCGCCGAAAAGTTTTATCTTTGCACCTTAATTAAAAATTTAAAACAATGTCTTTACAAGAAATTTTAACGCCGTACATTAAGCAAGCAGTTCAACAATTGTTCGATTTACCAATCGACCGAGTGGAATTTCAGGCTACGCGCAGGGATTTTGAAGGAGACGTTACTATGGTGGTTTTTCCGTTGGTGAAACAATTAAAAGGACCCGAGGCAATGCCGAACAGAGCGAAGCTAAATCCTGCCGAAATAGGAAACAAAATAGGCGAGTACCTTGTAGAAAATGTTGATTTGGTAACAAAATTCAATGTAGTGCAAGGATTTTTAAATATTGTTATTAGCGATAGTTATTACAGCCAGTTTTTTAATTCTATTTTAGAAAATAAAACATACGGATACCAACAAACCAACGCAGATGCAAAAGCGGTTATGGTAGAATATGCATCACCAAATACCAATAAACCGCTGCATTTAGGGCATGTTCGTAATGTTTTGTTAGGATATTCTGTAGCCGAAATTTTAAAAGCAGCCGGTAAAAAAGTTTATAAAACGCAGGTTATTAACGATCGCGGAATTCATATCTGCAAATCGATGTTGGCTTGGGAAAAATTCGGAAACAACGAAACACCAGAGTCAACAGGATTAAAAGGCGATAAGCTGGTTGGTAATTATTATGTAAAATTTGATAAAGCGTATAAAGCAGAAATAAATCAGTTAATTGAAAAAGGATTAACAGAAGACGAAGCTAAAAAACAGGCTCCGTTAATGTTAGAAGCTCAAGAAATGCTTCGTAAATGGGAAGCTGGCGATGAGCAGGTTGTCGCGCTTTGGGAAAAGATGAACAGTTGGGTTTATGCCGGTTTCGAAGCGACTTATAAAAACATTGGCGTAGATTTCGACTGTAATTATTACGAGAGCAATACCTATTTGTTAGGGAAAGATGTAGTGGAAGAAGGTTTAGCAAAAGGAATTTTCTATAAAAAAGAAGATAATTCGGTTTGGATTGATTTAACTCCGGATGGTTTAGACGAAAAATTGGTGTTGCGTTCAGACGGAACTTCGGTTTATATGACACAGGATATTGGAACGGCAATTCAGCGCGTAAAAGATTTCCCTGATGTTGGCGGAATGGTTTACACCGTTGGTAACGAACAAGATTATCACTTTAAAGTGTTGTTTCTGATTCTTAAAAAACTGGGCTACGATTGGGCTGAACATTTGTATCATTTATCGTACGGAATGGTTGATTTACCTTCGGGAAAAATGAAATCGCGTGAAGGAACCGTTGTTGATGCCGATGATTTAATGAATGATATGACGGTTACTGCCAAAGAAATTTCGGAAGAATTAGGTAAGTTAGAAGGTTTATCGAACGAAGAAAAAGACAGTCTGCATAAAATGATTGGTTTAGGTGCTTTGAAATATTACATTTTAAAGGTAGATCCTAAAAAACGTATTTTGTTCGATCCTAAAGAATCGGTAGATTTTGCTGGAAACACAGGTCCGTTTATTCAGTACACCTACGCACGTATCCAGTCTATTTTACGCAAAGCCGATTTTGATTATTCTACTGTCATTTCGAGCGAAATCGAGAAATCTCTTCACGAAAAAGAGAAAGAACTGATTAAAAATTTAGCACAGTTTCCAGAAGTTATTCAGCAAGCCGCAAAAACATACAGTCCGGCATTAATTGCCAATTATACCTACGATTTGGTTAAAGAATACAACTCGTTTTATCAGTCGGTTTCTATTTTAGGAGAAGAAGATCACGATAAAAAAGTATTCCGCGTGCAACTATCAGACAAAGTAGGGCAAACCATTAAAAATGCTTTTTCTATGTTGGGAATTAACGTTCCAAATAGAATGTAAAATGAAAAATGCCGTTCGTTAGAGCGGCATTTTTTTGTCATTGTATGTTTTAACTTATTTATTTGAATTTACCGTTTTCCAATATATGTCGTAGAAATCTTCTTTTTTATCATTATTATTAATAATAAGTTTACCAAAGTAATCAACTAATTTATCACGATAAGGAGAACTTTTAGCCAGTAAATCATTGTTATTCTCATCAAACACTAAAATTGATGCATATATTGTTTCTATAGATTCTAAACCATTAGTAGCTATCGTAAATTTGGTTGAATCATTTGCAAATAATTTTATGTTTTCCCAAATCAACATGGGATGTCTTTCTTTATTAGGATAAATTTCTTTATGCCATTTTCCAAATTTGTCATACATAACTTTTTTGGTATACATAGCTGTATGCACACATTCATATTTTACTTCATTAAGTTTTATAGTGTCTTTATTTACAACTGATTTAAACTCTTCATACAAAACCGTCTTAAATCCATTTTTGATTATTTTTTTACAACGCTTTTCTTGAGAATAGCTTGTAAATGACAACAGAGATATAGTTAATAAGTAAATTAAATTTTTCATCCTAAGTAGATTTTTTTGTTAAAATAATATTTTGTTGTTTAATTAACAAATATTTTTCGTTTCATACTAAATATAACTTTGAACGATCTCTTAAACTAATTTTTGATACATCTTTTACTTTATTGTATATTTGCGGTTTAGTTTCAATAAGAAAAAGTATGTTCGATAATTTAAGCGATAAACTAGATAAAGCCTTTCATATATTAAAAGGTCACGGAAAAATTACAGAAGTTAACGTTGCCGAGACTTTAAAAGAAGTGCGTCGTGCGTTGTTAGATGCCGATGTGAACTTTAAAATTGCCAAAGATTTTACCAATAAAGTAAAGGAAAAAGCAATTGGTCAAGACGTTTTAACAACCCTGCAACCAGGTCAGTTAATGGTTAAAATCGTAAAAGACGAATTAATCGAATTAATGGGTGGCGATGCTGTTGGTGTAAATCTTTCGGGAAATCCAACCGTAATTTTAATGTCGGGTTTACAAGGATCTGGTAAAACAACTTTTTCCGGAAAACTGGCAAACTTCTTAAAAACTAAAAAAACAAAGAAGCCGTTATTGGTTGCCTGTGATATTTACCGTCCTGCGGCAATTAACCAATTGCATGTTGTGGGAGATCAGATTGGTGTTGAGGTTTATTCTGAACCAGAAAACAAAAATGCGGTTTCTATTGCAACAAACGCGATTGAGCATGCCAAGAAAAACGGTTTTAATGTTGTAATTGTCGATACTGCTGGTCGTTTGGCGATTGATGAAGAAATGATGAACGAAATTGCAAATGTTCACGCTGCCATTAAACCACACGAAACCTTGTTTGTTGTAGATTCTATGACGGGACAAGATGCTGTAAATACGGCGAAAGCGTTCAATGATCGTTTGAATTTTGATGGAGTTATCTTAACAAAATTAGATGGTGATACACGTGGTGGAGCTGCTATTTCTATTAAATCGATCGTAAATAAACCTATCAAGTTTATTGGTACAGGTGAAAAAATGGATGCGATTGATGTGTTTTACCCGGATCGTATGGCAGATCGTATTTTGGGAATGGGTGACGTTATTTCGTTAGTAGAACGCGCACAAGCTCAGTACGATGAAGAAGAAGCAAGAAAACTTCAAAAGAAAATCGCTAAAAACGAATTTGGTTTCGATGATTTCTTAAGTCAAATTCAACAGGTTAAGAAAATGGGATCTATGAAAGATCTTGTAGGGATGATTCCTGGTGTTGGTAAAGCAATGAAAGATATCGAAATTGAAGACGATGCCTTTAAACATATCGAAGCAATTATTCATTCAATGACTCCGGCTGAACGTAAAAAACCAACTTTGTTAGATGCTAAACGTAAACAGCGTATCGCAAAAGGTTCGGGAACCGATATTCAGCAGGTAAATCAATTGTTGAAACAGTTCGATCAAATGAGTAAAATGATGAAGATGATGCAAGGTGCACAAGGTAAAAACCTAATGCGTATGATGGGGCAGATGAAAGGCATGGGAATGCAATAAGCCGAAAGATAAAATTAAAAATCCTAATAAAATCAAACCTGCAAGGTTTTAAAATCTTGTAGGTTTTTAAATTCCTAAACAACACAACAATGCAATTATTAGACGGTAAAAAAGTATCGGAAGAAATTAAAAACGAAATTGCTGCCGAGGTAACTAAAATGAAAGGACGCGGTGAGAAAGTACCACATTTAGCTGCTGTTTTGGTTGGTAGCAACGGTGCAAGTTTAACGTATGTGGGTAGTAAAGTAAAAACCTGCGAAAAGATTGGTTTTGATTCTACCTTGGTTTCGTTACCCGAAGAAACTACAGAAGAAGAACTTTTGGCGAAAATAAATGAGTTAAATACCAATGATGATATCGACGGATTCATCGTTCAATTGCCTTTGCCAAAGCATATCGATGAACAAAAGGTTTTAAATGCGGTTGATCCTGATAAAGATGTTGATGGTTTTCACCCAGAAAACTTCGGTCGTATGGCATTGGAGTTAGAGTCATTTATTCCTGCAACACCTTTCGGAATTTTACAGTTGTTAGAGCGTAATAAAATCGAAACAAAAGGTAAAAACGTAGTAGTTATTGGTAGATCTAATATTGTTGGTAAACCAATGAGTTTGTTAATGAGCCGTAAAGCGTACCCGGGAAATGCTACCGTTACTTTAACGCATTCTGCAACGCAAAATATAGAAGAAATTACTCGTGAAGCCGATATTGTAATTACTGCATTAGGCGTTCCGGAATTTTTAAAGGCAGAAATGATTAAAGAAGGTGCGGTGATTGTTGATGTTGGTATTACCCGTGTTACCGATGAAACTAATGCAAAAGGTTACGTAATTAAAGGTGATGTTGCTTTTAATGAAGTTGCCGAAAAAGCATCGTGGATTACACCAGTTCCGGGTGGTGTGGGTCCAATGACTATTGCCATGTTAATGAAGAATACGCTAATTGCAAGAGAACGCAGAGCAACTAAAAATAAATAAATTTTTGAAAATTTATATGTAGAAACCATCTCATTTGCGAGATGGTTTTTTTGTGCGTAATTTTAGTCGATTTTAAAACCAAAATATGTACGCTACTATAAGCCAGCAACAGACAGAAATTCTTAAAAAATTAGCACAAAAAAATAACATATTAAGTTACAGTAGAATTATTTTGCTGTTGGCTGCTATTTATTTTCTGTATTTAATGATGTATGAAAAAAATCATTTGTACGGATTTGTTTCGCTGGCGCTCATTATTGTTTTTATAATTGTTGTAAACATTTATTTAAAAGTACAGTCAAAAATTGCGTATCATAAAAAGTTGAAGCAGATAAATACCGATGAACTTTCTTTTTTAGAAGGCAATCATCAGTTTAATAATGGTGTTGAATATCAAAATCCGCAACATGCTTTTTCGTATGATTTAGATTTGTTTGGATCAAATTCAATCTTTCAGTTTACAAATCGTACCGGGACTTTTTTAGGAAAAGACGCATTGGCAAAAAGTTTACAGGAAATTCCTACAGAAACATCGATCCTAAAAAAGCAGGAAGCTGTAAAAGAGCTTTCGGAAAAATTGAATTTTCGTCAGCATTTTCAGACCTTATCATTAGTAGCTGGAACTACCGAAAAAGAAGATCTTGCAATAAAAAAATGGACGGAAACAATTAGTGAAAAACCCAAGGCTTTTATGCAGTTTTTCGCTGTTTTAATTCCTATACTTTTATTGATCTCAATCGCTGGATCGGTATTGAACTGGCATCCTGTGTTTTCAAAATTAACGGTGTTTTTCTTTACGCTTAATTTATTGTTGATAGGATATTTTAGTCAGCATATTTTAAAAGAAATCGGTAAAAGTGATCGAATAGCCAACAGTTTACAGCAATATTCAAAGATGCTTCAGGCATTTGAAACCGAAAAATTTCAGTCGGTTTATTTAAACGATCTTCAATCCAAACTGCAATCAAACCAAAAAACGGCTTATCAAATCGTTATAAATCTGGCAAATTGTTTTGAAAAGCTAAATACCATTGCCAATTTATTCGTCTTTATCGCTTTAAACGGAACTTTTCAGTATCATTTTTGGGTATATAAGAGATTGTTGAAATGGAAAGAGAACCATCAGCAAGATTTATGGCAGTTCATGGAAATTATTGGCGAAGTAGAAGCATTGAACAGTTTGGCGAATTTTGCCTACAACAATCCCGAATATCAGTATCCAAGCATTACATCGAACCAAATTAAAATGGAAGAGTTGGGACATCCGCTGATTTCAAAAGATAAACGAGTAAGAAATACGATTGATTTCAACCAGAAACGATTTGTGATTTTAACGGGAAGTAACATGAGTGGGAAAAGTACTTTTCTGCGAACTGTTGGAATTAATTTGGTGTTTAGTTATGCTGGTGCGCCGATTGATGCGAAGCACGCAATTGTTTATCCACTGCCGTTGTGGGTTTCTATGAGATTGACAGATTCATTATCAGACAGTGAATCGTTCTTTTTTGCCGAAGTAAAACGACTAAAGCAAATTGTTACCGAAGCCGAAAAGCAGCCCATTTTTGTATTGCTTGATGAGATTTTAAAGGGAACAAATTCTGACGATAAAAAGACAGGAACGGTTGGTGTGATTGAAAAACTACACAATTTAAATGTCACCGGAATGATTGCTACACACGATTTAGAAGTTTGTAAAACTACCGATAATCATTTGCAAACTATGGAAAATAAGTGTTTTGAAGTCGAGATTATCAATAACGAACTCCATTTTGATTACAAGTTGAAAAACGGCATTTGTCAGAATAAAAATGCTACGTTCATTATGAAAAAAATGGAAATTATTTAAAGTAAAAAGAAATGAAAATTACTAAAATTTCAAAAGATACGCTGATTCCTACAATTTGGGACGGAGGCGAAACGTTTGAATATTATATTTATCCGGAAAACACATTGTATGCAAACCGCGATTTTTTGTTTAGGATAAGTGCAGCAACCATTAGCAAGGCTCCATCTACGTTTACAAAATTCAATGATTACAAGCGATTTTTAGTTATGTTAGATAATGATCTGAACTTAAACATTAATGGAAAAGATGAACAATACACACCAAATGATATTTTTAAATTCGATTCTAATAACGATATTATTTCTTACACAAAAGGAAATGATTTTAATTTAATGGTTAGTAGAAATTTAGAGGAAGCAGATGTCTTCTTTTTAAAAGATAGTGTTCAGTTAGATCAATCGTTTATGTTTCTTTTCGCATTAAATGATACTTCTATTGAAGTAAACAGCAAAAAAGTCAATTTAAAAAAGACTGATTTATTACTGATTGAAAATAAAGATAAAGCGGATGTTCTAATTAAAACAGAACATTCCGTTTTGGTTGGAAGTTTGATTGTTTGACCAAAAAAAGTCGAGTTTTAAAACTCGACTTTCTTAAAGATAAAGAATTTTCTTCTTCTTATTTTTTGATCAATTTGTAAGTACCTTGTGTACCTTCGTTTGTTGTAACAGTTACAAAATATAATCCGTTAGCAGCATTTTGTAAATTGATTTCCTTATTAGCAGTAGTTAAAACCTTTTGACCTGTTGAGTTGAAAACTTCAATTTTTGCGATATTCAATTCAGAATCTATATTAAAAATTCCAGAAGTAGGGTTAGGATAAACAGTTACTTTGCTAGTATCAAATTTTGGAGTACTTGCTAATGTAGTCCATTTTACATTATCAATTCTAACACCTTGGTGAATATTAGTATAAGTAAATTTAAAGGCAATATACTTATGTCCTGCTTTTGCAGGGATTGCTGCAGTTGTGTAAGTTCCACCATTAGGAGTTGGTGTTGTTATTGCTGAAAATGTTGTGAAATCAGTATTGTCACTTAAAGTTCCTATTTCTAGATCTGCGTTATTATTCGGAGCTGCTGTTGTTAAAACATACTCTAATAAATGATTTCCATCAATAGTTGATAATTCTGGAGAAACTAAATATATAACTCCACCTGTAGTTGGTGCACCTCCACTGTAAAGAACAGCTGCATTGTTCGAGAAAAGAACATTTCCGCTTTTTGTCCAGCAATTAGGTATTGCAGTTATTGCATCAAATGTTTCATTTAAAGTTGTGTATACTGGACAAGGAGCTTGCTCCCAAACAATATTATCAATCACAACAGAGCTAAAATTTGCTCCCGGAGTAAATTTAATTGCTACATATTGATGACCTGAAGTTGCTGGAACAGCAATAGATGTAAATGTTTGATTTGTTGTTGTAGGTGTAAAAACTGAACCTGCTGCTGTAAAGTTGGTAACACTAGTTTGACTATCAACAGTTCCTACTTGTAAACTTGAACCATTTCCTAATTGACTCATTAATTTAGCATCAAACTTTAAATGATAATTACCGTTTATTGTACTTAAAGCTGGTGAAATCAAATAAAAACTTCTACCTGCTGCATACATATGTGCGTACAAAGTTACCGCTTTGTTAGATGGTGTAACTGTTGTATCTTCAGAAATATATGCTAAAGGTGTAGTGGAATTTATTGATGGGTCTGTGACAAAGCCCCAACAACTTAAAGGAAATGTATCTCCGTCTGTAAATGATGAAAAATTTTCAGATAAAGTTGTTACAGGTGTTGTACATTGACTGTTTGCGTTAAATGATACTAATCCAATTGCTAATAAGCATAAAGATGTTAAACGTTTTTTGGTTGCGTAAAAATTATTCATAAACTAAAAGATTAAAATTAAATTACGCAAATTTATTTATATTAAATCTAAATAAAAAATAAATTGATGAAAAAAGATTGATAATTTATTTTGTAAGTTGAGAAATTCAAATAACTTTGTATTTCAAAGTAAATAATAATGGATCAAAAAATTTCCGATGATTTAGCGCATATTCGTTTTATGATGGAACGTTCGTCTCGATTTTTATCTTTAAGCGGATTATCCGGAGTAGGAGCAGGTGTTGTTGGTTTAATAGCTGGCTGTATGGCGATGTATTTAACAAATGATTACTTTGTAGACTATGATCTTTATCAACAAAAAGTTTATCAGGCAGATATGCTTTTTAAATTGATTGTTTTAGGATCATCAGCTTTATTGTTAGCGATTTTTTGCGGTTGTTATTTCACTGTTCGTAAAAGTAAAAAATTGGGTTTACAAATTTGGACAGCTACTACAAAGAAAATTTTGATTCAATTAGCAATTCCTTTAGCGGTTGGCGGTGTCTTCGTTTTAGCGTTGCTTCAATACAATTTATACGGTTTAGTTGCCGGAACAACCTTAATTTTCTACGGATTGGCTTTAGTTAATGCCGAAAAATATACGTATTCTGATATTAAATATTTAGGATTTTTAGAGATTATTCTTGGTTGTTTGTCTTTGTTTTTTATTGGTAAAGGATTGATTTTCTGGACGATTGGTTTCGGAGTTTTGCATATTATTTACGGTATTATTTTACACAGAAAATACAAGTAAATGAGTTTAATTAGCGGTTTAAATAAAGAATTTGAAAGTAGGGTTCGGTTAGGTATAATGTCAGTTCTCATGGTGAATGAATGGGTTGATTTTACCGAAATGAAAAATCTGCTGCAGGTTACCGATGGAAATTTGGCAAGCCATTCTACCGCTTTGGAAAAAAATGAATACATAGAAATTAAAAAAGAGTTTGTTGGTAAAAAACCTCGAACTTCTTATAAAATTACCGAAGTTGGCAAGTTGGCATTTCAACAACATCTTGCGTTTCTTGAAAAAATAATGAGACAATAAATAAGTCTTATTTTTTTAATAATAAACTTTGAAACACAAAGTACTTTTAATTATGAATATTATGAAAAAAAAGTTTTTAATTTTTATCAGCACCATTTTGTTCGCCGTTCTTTTTTATGATCATGAACTCGGCATTAATCTTTCCATCTTTGCATTAATTCTATTAATTGCCCAATTGGTTTTACAGCCTAAATTGTTACGTGATAAAAGAGCTTTAACTCTGGCATTTTGTGTTGTAGCTACTAGCTTTTCAAACGCATGGCTATTATCAGTAGTTACGGTACTTTCGGTAATAGTTTCGTCGTTTGTTTTTAGGTATTATGTGGTAGATCCGCAACTAAAATTAATTTCAAAGGCATTTAATTTTGTATTGAGCTGGCCAGCATTTGTGGGTCGAATTTTTTTAATTGATCAATGGTTCGAATTCAAAAAAGAAGATTCAAAAAAAACATTGATTACCATTTTTTCGTACGTAATTTTGCCTTTCTGTATCTTATCGATCTTCTTTGGATTGTACGTTTCATCGAGCGATATGCTAAGCAATTGGTACAATCGTTACGAATGGAATATCGACGGATTAATCATTTTTACCATCATCTTCGGGTTTTACATAAGTTTTTTATTTTGGCATATCAAGGTATTCGATTTTATTAAAATCATCGATAAAAGTCTAAAATTCAATTTCACTAAAGAACAGCAAACCTATCAAAAACCATCGTTTAATTTTATTCCGTTAGATTTCGAAGTCCGTAGCGGAATCATCACATTGGTTAGTTTAAACTGCATGTTGTTATTCTTTGTAATTGTTTTTAATGTAGAAAATGCACAGCAGACCATTCAGCATATTTCCGAATACAGTTCGCGAACGCACAGTCAAATTTATTTAATCATCACATCGGTTTTCTTAGCAATGGTAGTAGTTTTGTTTTTCTTTAAAGATGCTTTGAACTTTATAAAAAACAACGCATGGCTACTTCGATTGACAAAAATTTGGATTGGTTTAAATGGATTTTTAATAGCATCGGCTTTTTATCAAAATTCGGTTTACATCAATGCAATGGGATTAACTTACAAACGTTTGGGCGTGTATTTATTTTTGATAATATGTTTGATTGGTTTGGTTTATTCGTTTTTAAAAATCCATCAAAAAAGAACAAATTTTTATTTAGTTGATAGAATGTCGTGGACCATTTTTTACTGTTTGATCTTTTGTTCGATTTTTAACTGGGGAAATATCATGACTAATTACAATTTACAGAAAGATACAATCGATTGGTACTATTTGACTAATGATTTAACAGGAAACGAAAAAACATTGATGGATTATTACAAAGAACAGAATATGGAAGTGCCGAAATATCTTTTAAACCGATTGGAGTATTACGGTGAATTACCGTTTTTATCGAAGCAGTTGTATTATAGTAATGCGAACACAAATTAATGAATTTAAAATCTATTTTATTCTGATTTAGGTAATTGAAAAAGAATCAATACTTAACACTTTTGATATTCCTAATATGATTTGATCATTGAAGGATAAACAAAATCCGAGTTTAAACTCGGATTTATTTATTTCTGGTATTTCTGCGTTCGTTTCGTAGCGGACGTTGTTCTGTAAATTTCTTTTTAAAATCTTTACGATTTTTAGTAGGAGCAGGATTTTTATTAACCAAAGGTTTATCGGTTTTTGGTAAACTGCCTTCTTCGGTTTTGGTACTGTCGCCAATTAAACGGTTTAGTTCGTCCATTTCGGCTTTGGTAATTTCACGGTATTTCCCCACAGGAACATCCAACGAAATATTAATGATTCGGATACGTTTCAAGGCAACAACCGTATAATCAAAATACTCGCACATTCTGCGAATTTGTCGGTTTAAACCTTGTGTCAAAAAAATACGGAACGTAGTGCTGCTGATTTTTTCAACCCGACATTCTTTTGTAACAGTATCTAAAATTGGAACTCCGGCACTCATTCTACTAATAAAACGATCGGTAATTGTTTTGTTAACGGTTACGATATATTCTTTTTCGTGGTTGTTGCGTGCGCGCAGAATTTTGTTTACAATATCTCCATCGTTGGTCATAATAATTAATCCTTCCGAATCTTTATCCAATCTTCCCACAGGAAAAATTCTTTCGGGATAATTAATAAAATCAACAATATTTCCGCGAACCGATTGATTGGTGGTACATTCAATTCCGGCAGGTTTGTTAACCGCCAAATAAATTTTTGGTTCTTCTTTTTCAGATACCAATGTTCCGTTTACACGAACTTCATCAGTCGGTAACACTTTTGTTCCCAATTCCGGAATTTTCCCATTAATGGTTATTCTGCCTTGTTCCAGCAATTTGTCGGCTTCGCGACGTGAGCAAAATCCAACTTCCGATAAAAATTTATTAATGCGTATTCCTTCTTGATCCATTGTGCAAAATTACGATTTAAAGCGGTTGTTTTCTAAAAAATAAACAATTTGTTCGTTCACATCATCACTGTATAAACTGTGTCCTAAATCATGCGTGGTATAAAGTGGAATTTCGGGATGTTTCTCTAAAATTTCCAAAGTATCGCTGTACGGAACAACTTTATCTTCTTCATCGTGAATGATAGCAATGGGCACATTTATCTGATCGACAAACGAACTGCTGTTAAAATCAATAGGATCAATAGAAAATCTTTTAGAAAATTCTTTTAGAAAACCTTGATAAGATCTATGAGAAAGCGAAATTAAGTTTCGATAATTTTCGGTAATTCGTAAAAAACGATTTGGTGCACCTAACGATACAATTTTCTTTACAAAATCGGGTTTAAAAGTCGCCATATAATAAAACATGGTCATACCGCCCAAACTGTGTCCAATTAAAAAATCGGGTTTAAAATGGTTACAAACTTCGTTTACAAATCGACTGTATAAAACGGCATTCAGTTCCTTACCATCACTTAAACCCTGTCCTGGAGCATCTAAAGCTATAATTCGGTAATTGTGTTGCTTAAGAAAATGAATCACGCCCTGCCAACGATTGGCATTACTTTCCCAGCCGTGAATAAGCAAAATGGTTTCTTTCTCGCCAAACCATTCGTACGTTTGAATATCGTGTTGATCAACTTTAAGTTTTTTCATGGAACTTGATCCCAAAAAAGTAGGCAACGACTTTAAAACACCTTCACGCGGAACCGAAAACAGCGTATAGGCTGTATTTGCTGCAAATTTTGCATTTAAGTAGTGCAAGGAATTAATGTACAAACCAAAACCTTTTGTAAGAAGCGTGTATTTTAATCTTTTGAAAAACCCCATAAAAAAAGCCTCTATTAAATTAGAGGCTTAAATTTATTTTAAATTTTTGATAATTGTATCAATTTTTTCTCTTTCTTCTGCTGCTAAAGCTGCATCAACCAAAATACGACCACTGTGTTCGTCTGTCATGATTTTTTTGCGGGCAGCAATTTCAACCTGAACTTGCGGTGGAATGGTAAAGAACGATCCTGCCGATGCACCACGTTCTATAGAAACCACAGCCAAACGGTTTTTAACGCCGTTTCTAATTCTTGTGTACGCATTTAACAAACGATCTTCAATGGCTGCAGAAAACTCTTCAGACTTTACAACCAACGCTTTTTCTTCGCGCTCTGTTTCTGTTAAAATACCGTTTAATTCGTTTTCTTTATGCTTTAAATGGCTTGTTTTAGTATCTAATTTTTCAGATGTCTGTGCAATTAAATTCTTTTTATATTCCATATTAGCTTTAAACTCTTTAATGTGTTTTTCAGCTAATTCAATTTCTAACGTTTGGTATTCAATCTCTTTTGTTAAAGAGTTGAATTCACGGTTGTTACGAACATCTTTTTGTTGATCGGTGTATTTTTTAATTGATTCTTTGTGCGATTCAATTTCGTTTTTCTTCGTTTTAACCTGCTCTTCAACCGTTTGTACTTCGTTGTTAAGCTTTTCTAAACGAGTGGTAAGCCCGGCAACTTCATCTTTTAAATCTTCAACTTCAAGAGGTAATTCGCCTCTCATGTTTCTAATTTCATCAATTCGTGAATCAATCAATTGTAAGTCGTATAACGCTCTTAATTTTTCTTCAACAGTTTCTGCTTTCTTTGCCATATATTATAGGTAGTTAACCGGATTTGTTTTAATGCTTGATAAAATAATTGCAAAAGTACGTATTTTTTTTGATAGATAATCAAAAATATAATTTTTTACGAAACGTTCGCTTTCAAAATGACCAACATCGGCTAATAAAATCATGTTTTCAGCTTGAAAAAAATCGTGGTATTTTAAATCGGCTGTTACCAATACATCGGCATTTTGAGCTTTGGCAGCAGCAATTGCAAAACTGCCCGATCCACCTAAAACAGCTACTTTCTTCACTTTTTTATTTAAGAAATTTGAATGACGAATGCCGCCGGTTTCAACTTTGTTTTTTACGGAATGAAGAAAATCGATTTCTGAAATTTCGTTTTCTAATTCGCCGATCATTCCCAAACCGATATTTTGATGTTGGTTTTCTAATTTAGTGATTTCATACGCAACTTCTTCGTACGGATGACTTTCAAACAAGGCTTTTAAAATGTTGTTTTGCAGATGTTTTTCAAAAGTAACCTCTAATTTGATTTCTTCCACTTCGGTAAAAACATTTTTAGTGCCAATTACCGGATTGCTGTCGTTGTTTCCTGTAAAAGATCCAATTCCGGCCGAAGTAAAACTACAATCGTAATAATTTCCAATAGCTCCGGCTCCTGAATTGAACAAGGCTTTTTGAACAGTGGTTAAGTTATCTTTAGGAACAAAAGTGGTAAGTTTGTAAATAAAATTTTCTTTAGGAATTAAAATTTTAGTGTTAATCAACCCTAAAGTATCGCACAAAATTTTGTTTACTCCAAGTTTATGATTATCCAACCCGGTGTGAACCGCGTAAATGGCAACATCGTTTTTAATGGCTTTAATAACCGCACGTTCCACATAATTTTTACCGGTGATTTTCTTTAAGCCCGAAAAAAGTATCGGGTGAAAACACACAATTAGGTTGCAGTTTTTTTCAATGGCTTCGGTAACAACGCTTTCCAAAGCATCGTGACAAACCAAAATACCTGTAATGATTGCGTTTACATCGCCAACAAGCAAGCCTACATTGTCAAAATCTTCGGCATAGGCAGTGGGAGCCATTTCTTCTAAAATCGGAATAAGTTGTTTTAACTGCACAATATCATTTTTAGTGTATTCAAAGATAAAAATAATTGTTATTTTCGTACAAAATCTTATGAAATTATTCTTAATGAAATATTTACTCTTTATTTTTATAACTACGCTCGTTATGAGTTGTACAAAAGAAAAAGATACCATAGCTGAAATGAATGCTGATGATTATAGTGTTGAATGGGTAAAATTTGATTATGACTCAATTAGAGGATTGAATAGAAATTATGAACTAGTAGAGATATTTATACCTAAAGATAGAAATAAAGATACATTAAAGAATCAAATTAGGTTCTATAGTGATGGACAGTTAGATAATAGATATAGTCAGTATTATGAACTAATTGTTGAATCAACAGAAAAAAAACACACTTATTTAGCAAAAATTAAATTGAATTCTGAATACTCAAATTTGCCAATAAGGGGACAATATGCTGATTTCTTTTTTCTTAATTTTTATAAAGACAGTACAAGTATAGGAACTAAAAATTTTGAAAATGCTGATGAATTTGAAATTGAGTTTATAAATTTTCATAATGATAGATTTGAAGGCGTTGTAACAGAGTATTTTATTAGAGATACTATAATAAGCAATTTGAATGATAAAGTAAATATGAGAACTATTGAAACAGTTTTAACTAATAAAGAGAATATGGCGGGCCTTTTTATAGAGAATGGATCTTTTTTTAACGAACGTAAAATAAGTTTGAAAGACTACAGAACTAAAAATTAATGAAAAACCTACGCAAAATATTATTTCCGTTTTCGTTGATTTATGCAGCCATAACAAGCTTGCGAAATTTTTTGTATGATATAGGAATTAAAAAATCAACTGCTTTTAATTTACCAATTATTGCTGTAGGAAACTTGTCGGTTGGTGGAACGGGCAAAACACCAATGGTTGAATATTTAATCAGACTTTTATCAGACAAACATAATTTAGCAGTTTTAAGCCGAGGCTACAAACGAAAAAGCAAAGGCTTTTATTTAGCAAATGATACTACAACCATAGAAGAAATTGGCGACGAACCTTTTCAATATCATTCAAAATTTAAAAATATTCACGTAGCCGTAAATACAGACAGGGTAGAGGGTGTGAATACTATTTTAACAGCTTTGCCTAAAACCGAAATTGTTTTGTTAGATGATGCTTTTCAGCACCGAAAAATAAAAGCAGGTTTTTACATTATGCTTACTGCTTTCAACGATTTGTTTTACAACGATTTGGTTTTACCAGCAGGAAATTTGCGCGAATGTAAATCGGGAGTAAAAAGAGCCAATGTGGTGGTGGTTACAAAATGCCCAAAAGATTTATCGGAAGCAGAAATGCTTCAAATAAAAAATAAAATTGACATTGAGAACGATAAAATTTTCTTTTCAACGATTAATTATCATCAGTCAGTAACAAATAATACTGAAGAAATTTCTGTTACCGATTTAAAAAATGACTTTATTGCTGTTGCCGGCATTGCAAAACCGGAATATTTTTATGAGTATTTAAATTGTACTAAAAATGAATGTTTAACATTTCCGGATCATCATTTTTTTTCAGATCAAGATATAAATAACATCCTTCAAAAAGCAAACAATCGAAAAATTATCACTACCGAAAAAGATTATATGCGCTTGCAGAATCTTCTGCCAAAAGATCAGTTGTATTACTTACCAATTGAGATGGAATTCTTAAAAGATTCAGTGGTTTTTGATTTGGAAATTGCTAAGTTTGTAAAGTAATCAATAAATTTACCTAATGAAAAAAATACTATTATTAACAACAATATTTGCCCTATTTAGCTGCAATAATGAAATAGACGATATTTTAAACGACTATAAAACAAAACCAAAGTCTGCAGATTTACAAGGTTTCTGGGAATTAAAAGGTGTTTATCCTCCCGATTCGCTAAAACATGATAATGAAATAGGAATATCTCAAGGCTGGGTAGGAATAGGACCAAATGAAATTCTTTATTTAGATAATGAATACTTACGATTTTTAAATAAATCAACTGATCAATATTCTCTTTATCATTACAATAAAAAAGATAGATTGTATTGGTATAATAATGAACAGTTTATCAAATCGGTATATGAGGAAAGTTACAATACTAAAAATTATCAATATATAAACGAATATCAAATTCCGTATAAGTTGGTACAATCAAAAGATACGTTAGTTGTTCAAAGTAATCATAAAACGTTATATTTAATTAAACGATTTGATATTAAATTTACCGAGTATGTATTTGATTAACTGATTAATACTTATTTTTTTGTATTTTTATTGAAACTATTTCGGTTATGATAAAAATACTACGATTACTTATATTTTTTTCATGCTTTTTTGCATTTAGCCAGCCTATAAAACTCTTTAAACAGTACACGGGTCGTTATGATTTTTTCATGATAGGCAATACCATGAACACTGCTCCAAATGGAACTGGAGCACCTTGTACTATTTTAACGCAATCAAGTGCGGTACTTAACTTAAATGCTAATGCCAATATACAAGCAGCGTTTTTGTATTGGTCAGGATCTGGAACTTTAGCACAAGCTGATTTAAATGTTCAGTTAAACGGTACACCTATCACTGCGCAAAGAACATTTACAACAATTGGTCCCACAGGGTTAGAATTTTTTGGAGCTTTTGCAGATGTAACAACCTTTGTAAAGGCTACAGGTAATGTTAATTATACCCTATCCGATTTAGATCTAACAAACGTTATACCGCCTTATTGCCCCACAGGTAGTAATTATGCCGGCTGGTCTATTGTAGTGGTGTATGAAGACGCCGTTTTGCCAAACAGAGTTGTAAGTGTTTACGAAGGTTTTCAAATTGTTGATCATACCGGGCAAAGTGCAACTATTACTTTAAACGGTTTAAACGTTACCAATGTTACTAATGCAAAAGTTGGTTTTTTAGCATGGGAAGGCGACGATAATTTAGCAGTTGCCGAAGAGTTAAGAATCAACGGAAATATAATTAGTAATCCGCCGTTAAATCCGGCAAATAATGTATTTAATTCCACCAATACCTATACAAACGCAACTAATTTGTGGAATATGGATATTGATTATTTTAATGTTGGTAGCCTTATTTCTTTAGGCGATACATCAATGACTGTTCAAATTAAAACCGGGCAGGATTTAATAATTGTCAATAATATATTGGTTGCATTAAGCAGTCTTTTTGCCGATGCATCCATCATTATCGATAAAATAAAAGTTGAGTGTAATAGCAGAGAAATAAAGGTTGATTATAAAGTTTTCAATACAGATAAAGCTACAAATCCATTGATTAAAAATGTTCCTATAGCTTTTTATGCCAATGATGTTTTGGTTGGATCATCTACTACAAAAAATGACATTCCTATAAATGATTTTGAAACAGGAACAATTACTTTAACAATTCCGGAATCTTTTGGTGATAATTTCACAATAACGGCAAGTGTTGATGATGATGGCAATAAAAATAGTACGGTGGTAGAAATTGACGAAACCAATAATACCGATTCTGAAAATGTAACCTTAATTTATGGACCAGAAGTAGATGAACCAACGGATATTATCGTTTGTGATGAAGACGAGAAAGGTTTTGTTATTTTCGATTTAACATCGAAACAATTCGAAGCAAGTACCAGCAACAACGTTATTATTACTTTTCATGAAAGCAAAGATGAAGCAGAAAAAGGTGCAAGAGCTGTTAATAATTTTGATCGTTATGAATTAAAAAGTCACAGTTCTAAAACAATTTGGATCCGAGTAGAAGATAAAATTACAGGTTGTGCAAATACAACATCTTTTAAGATTACTGCTCAAATGAAGCCGTTTACAGAACTTAAAGAACCTTTAATGATCTGTAATTTTAAAAGTAATCCATTGGCAGCTAATTTGTCGTTAGCCTATATACTTTTAAAGAGGATTTTTCCTTATGTTGATGAAATGCAACTGAGTTTTTATGAAACAGAAGCAGATGCTGAAAATGAAATCAATGAAATTACCAATATAAACAGTTATCAGCCACCGCGCTTTCCTTACATTATCTACATTAAAGCAAAAGGTACAAAACTTTGGTGCGATAATATTATTCAATTACAATTGAACGATTGCGTGGTTCCCAAAGGAATCTCGCCAAACGGCGATGGCATGAACGATGGTTTTAATATTGAAATTTTTAACCCAATCGAAGTGAAAATTTTTAATCGTTACGGAATGGAAGTTTACCAACACGGTGAAGGATACATAGATCAATGGAAAGGTCAGGACAAAAATAACCGTGAACTGCCATCTGGAACTTATTACTACATTTTTAAAACCTTGTTTGATACTTACGTTGGGTATGTTCAGCTTATTAAAGAAGTTAAATAAAATCCTCATCTTCTTTCTCAAAAATATCCAAAATCCGTATATATTTGTTATTAAGAAATTGATGTTTTATGAAAGAAACAGACAAACATAACGAACGAATTGCCAAAATGATTTTTGCATCGGTGTATCCGCATTATGTTACTAAAGTGGAAAGTAAAGGCAGAACTAAAGAAGAACTCCATCAAGTAATAGAATGGCTTACGGGCTTTAACGAAGAAAAGTTAAAGCAACTTATGGATGAAAAAGTAACCTTTGAAACTTTTTTCGATCGTGCCGAACTAAATCCAAATGCCGAATTGATTAAAGGCGTTATTTGCGGATACCGAATCGAAGAGCTTGAAAATCCGCTGACAAAAAAAGCACGTTACCTTGACAAACTGGTTGATGAACTGGCGAAAGGAAAAGCAATGGAAAAAATATTAAGAAAATAAAAGATAGAAAAAAATGAAGGCATCAGGAAATACTGTAGATGAAATTTTAAACAATTTACCCGAAGATAGGGCAGAAGCATTCAACAATCTACATAATGTTATTGTACAAAATCTGCCAAAAGGTTTTGAAGCAGCAATAAGCTATGGAGGCTTGGGTTATGTGGTGCCGCATACGGTTTATCCTGCGGGTTATCACTGTAAACCTATAGAACCATTACCTTTTGCGGGTTTGGCTTCACAAAAGAACTCCATCAATTTTTACCACATGGGCATTTATTCCGATCCCGAGTTGTTAGAATGGTTTGTGGCAGAATATCCAAAACACAGCAAGCAAAAGCTGGATATGGGCAAAAGCTGTATTCGCTTTAAAAAGTTCGATCAGATTCCTAATGAACTTATTGGCGAATTAATGCAGAAAATGACTGTAAAACAGTGGGTGGATCTGTATGAAAGCAAACTTAAAAAGTAGGTTTTATTTAAAAACGAAAGAAAAATGAACAAACAAATATTTATCAATTTAGCTGTAAAAGATCTTCAGCAATCAATGAATTTCTACACAGCAGTGGGATTTACCAACAATCCACAGTTTTCAGACGATACTGCTAAATGTATGGTTTGGAGCGAAAGTATTTTTGTGATGCTTCTTACACACGAAAAATTCTCCTCTTTTACAGCAAAGCCAATTGCCGATACAAAAACCAATGTAGCAGGTCTTTTTTCACTTTCGGTTAACAATGTAGAAGAGATGAACAAAATAATGGAGTCGGGCATCAGCGCAGGTGGTACAGAGCCGACTGAAATGCGAAATTACGGTTTTATGCAACAACGCACCTTAGAAGATTTCGATGGTCATACATGGGAAATCTTTTTTATGGATATGTCTCAAATTCCTACCCAATAACCACAGTAATAAGTTTAGCAACAATATGTTAAACAGTGTAGAAATAACTACCGGCAGGCTAATTCTTAAAGCGATTACGCCTGCCATTATACACAATTTGTTCCATACCAAAACCAAAGAAGAAATCATGATTTTTTTTGGTATTGATGAAAATGGATATGCACACTATAAAAACATGCACGACCAAGGAATGGAAACGCATCGTTTATCGTTGTTTTTCTTTTTATTGATCGATAAAAGTACAAACTTGCCAATTGGCGAATGCGGTTTTCATACATGGAATAAAACGCATGCACGGGCAGAATTATTTTATTCGTTAAAAAATGATTCCCACAAACAAAAAGGTCTTATGACTGAAGCATTACCTTATGTTTTAAATTTTGGATTTTCAATCTTAAAACTGCACAGAATAGAAGCATTGGTAGCTAACTGGAATGTTCCATCGGTAAAATTGCTACTTCGTCACGGTTTTGTAAAAGAAGGCACCATGAGAGAAGATTATATTGTTAACGATAAACATGAAAACTCTGACTGTTATTCTTTATTACAGCACGAATGGAAACATAATAAATAACTGTCCAAATGGATCAATACAAAGAAACTTTTAATACGTGGAATAAAATTGCTGAACTATATCAGGATAAGTTTATGAAGTTGGATTTGTACAATGATACCTACGATTTTTTCTGCGATGCCATAGTGAAGCCAAATGCAAAATTGTTGGAAATTGGCTGCGGTCCCGGTAACATTACAAAATATCTTTTGAACAAAAATGCTAATTTTGATATTTTAGGGATTGATATTGCTCCGAATATGGTTGAACTGGCAAAAAAGAACAATCCTGCTGCTAATTTTATTGTTATGGATACGCGCGAAATTAACACACTTTCCAATAAATTCGATGGAATTATTGCAGGATTTTGTCTGCCTTATTTATCGCAAACCGAATGTGAAGATCTTATTTTAAATTCATACGAATTGTTGAATGATAACGGCGTAATTTATATGAGTTTCGTTGAAGGCAACGATAAAGATTCGGGCTTTAAAGTAGGAAACGCAGGTAGGGTTTATTTTTATTATCACAATCTTTATGCGTTAAAAGAGCAACTCATCAAAGCAAAGTTTCAAGAAATAGAAACTTTTAAAGTTGCCTATAAAAGATCAGAAACCGAATCTGAAATGCATACAATTCTTATCGCAAAGAAAATCGTATAATTTAAGTTGCTGATGCCTGTCGGTAACTTAAACTATTAAAAATCACACTTCCATCCAAATTAACAACTCCTCTCAAAATCATCCATTTCTAAAAAAGAATACATTTTTCAGAAAAAAACTATATCTTATCCCAACCTTTCAGGTGTTTTGGTACTCTTTATAAGAAAGATACATTTATATGGATGAAAACTTAATAAACCAGTGCAGAAAAATGGATCGTGCGTCGCAACGGCAGATGTACGAACTGTTGGCTCCCAGATTATATATCGTGTGCAAAAGGTATTTAAAACAGGATATTGAAATAGAGGAAGCCTTGGCAGATGCCTTTTACACCATTTTTACGAAGATGGATCAGTTAAAAGAAAACGCTGCTTTTGAGGTTTGGGCAAAAAAAATCGTGATTAATCAGTGTTTGTTGACTATTCGCAGAAAATCGGATCGACAAATTTATGTGGACGATATGGCTGTATCGCCTTTTGCTGCCGAAGAAAACGATACGTTGCTAAACGAACAAGATGTATTGAAACTGCTTGATTACCTGCCACAAGGTGCAAAAAACATTTTTTGCCTGTTTGTTATAGAAGGTTATTCGCACAAAGAAATTGCAGAACAGTTGAATGTTTCAGAAGGAACATCAAAATCGCAACTCAATGTAGCCCGTACCAAACTCAAAGAGTTAATAGAATTGTATTACAACCAAACACCTGAAAGCTATGGAAAATCAAGATAAAAATATAGAAAAATACTTCCGCAAGCTGTCGGAAGAAAAAGAACCCCAAGCATTTCCGAATATGGATAAGGTTTGGGATAAAATCGAACAGAAATTAGATCAAAAAGAAACTAAAAAAGTAATTCCTTTCTGGAAATATGCCGGAATTGCAGCGGCGTTGCTGGTTTTTATTTCGGTAGGAATTCAGTTGATGAATAACACGCCTGATAAGGATAATGTGCCTAACGTAAACGATCAAAGAATTGTGATTGATGAGCGAAAAGGTAAAGAAATTCTTGATGAAGAAAAAGCATCACAAAAAGATGTTTATGCTTTTGAAGACGTTGAAAAGAAGGAAGAAACAAATGCTAAGCAGAAGAAAAATGAATTTCTTCCTAAAAAAGAAGTTGTTTCAAATTCATCTAAATCAGAAACAAATGATATTAAATTTACAGAGGTTGAAGCTAAAAGTGATCGTGAAGTTAAAAATGAACTAACAAGCCAGAAAGATTTTAATAATTCGACTGTTTCAGGCAGAGAAGAAAGAGAAGGTTATGTTCGATCGCAAGGTGAAACAACAGGTGGTGCAGATAAAGGCTCTAAAGGAACTTCTAGTATAAGTCGTGGTGATGAATCAGAGGAAATTATTGTAGATAGTTACCGTACAGTGTCTAAAGCTACATCAACCGCAGCCGTAAGTACTGTAACTTCAAAAACAATCGAAGGTCGTCCAAATGCATCGTTCATTCAAACATTACAAGGGCAGGTTCCGGGATTGAATATTGCTACAGGTTCGGGTCAGCCGGGTTCAAATAATACAGCTGTTGTCCTTCGTGGTTTAGGTTCAATAAGCGGTAATACAGAACCATTGTATGTGATCGATGGTGTTCCTGCAAGTGCTGCACAGTTCCGCGCTTTGAATCCGAATGATATCGAAAGTGTAACCGTTTTAAAAGATTCTGGAGCAACTGCTATTTACGGAAATCGCGGTGTAAATGGTGTTATTAATATCAGTACCCAAGAAACCGATAAATCCAAAAAGAGAAAAAGCAGAAAGCAACGTAAAAAAGAAGCATTACAGATACAGGAAGCTTTAAAAACGATTCAACCAATCGAAGTTGATGCGGAATCGTATGAGTCGTATCAGGAAAATCTGTTTGAAAGCAGCAGTGTAAATCCGGTGTCTACTTTTTCTATTGATGTTGATAATGCAGCGTACACCAACATTCGCAGACTGATAAATAACGGACAAAAAGTTCCGAAAGATGCGGTGCGTGTCGAAGAAATGATCAATTTCTTTAAGTACGATTATCCAAAACCAACAGACAATCATCCGTTTTCAATCAATACCGAATACAGCGATTCGCCTTGGAACGAAAATCATAAATTGTTAAAAATCGGCTTGCAGGGAAAAGAAATTCCGACAGATAAATTACCGAAATCTAATTTTGTTTTCTTGGTAGATGTTTCCGGTTCTATGGATTATGTGAACAAACTGCCACTTTTAAAGGAATCAATGAAGGTTTTGCTGAATGAATTGCGTGATGACGACCGAGTTTCTATTGTGTATTATGCAAGCGGAACGGGTGTTTTGCTGGAACCAACAAAGGCTTCGGAAAAAAATAAAATCATTCATGCGATTGATAATATGCGTGCCGGCGGAGGAACTTCGGGTGCAGCAGGTTTAGATCTGGCGTACGAAATGGCAGCGAAACATTTTATTAAAGATGGAAACAACCGTATTATTTTGGCAACCGATGGCGATTTTAATATCGGAAAATCATCTGACAAGGAAATGCAGGAATTGATTGAAGAAAAACGTAAAAGTGGTGTGTTTTTAACCTGCCTTGGTTTTGGAATGGGGAATTATAAAGACAGTAAAATGATTACGCTTTCCAAAAAAGGCAACGGAAATTATGCGTATATCGATAACATTCAGGAAGCAAACCGATTTTTAGGCAAAGAGTTTAAAGGCAGTATGTATGCCATTGCAAAGGATGTTAAAATTCAGATTGAATTTAATCCGGCACATGTTCAGGCTTACCGATTGGTTGGTTACGAAATGCGCAAATTGCGAAACGAAGATTTTGCCAACGATGCCATTGATGCTGGCGAATTAGGAAGCGACCATACCGTTACGGCTCTTTACGAAGTAATTCCAACCGGTGTAAAAAGCGATTTTTACCAACAACCAACCGAATTGAAATATACCGAAAATAAAGCTACCCAAACGTATCAGAACGAACTGGCAACAGTGAAGTTTCGTTATAAAAATCCTAAAGAAGATAAAAGTATCGAAACCGTGCAAACAATCGAAAATAAATCAACTGAGTTAAAAAACGCATCTGCCGATTTTAAATTTGCTTCTTCGGTAGCTTGGTTCGGATTAAAACTGCGCGATTCTAAACTAATAACAGATAAAGAAACCAACAATATTGTAAATCTTGCCAAACAAGGCATAAAAAATGATAAAGATGGTTACAAAGCAGAATTTGTAAGACTTGTAGAAAGTGTGAAGTAGAAAAAATCCCAATCGAAAGATTGGGATTTTGTTTTGATTTATTTGCTGTTGATACCTAATTTATAAATATCATTCAGTTTTATAACATCGTAAGAATTTGTCTGATTCTTGGCGGCATTAATCATTGCTTGTGCTAAAACGTCAGTCGATAATGGTTTGTGTTTTCTAAAAAGACCTATCGTATTCATAAATCGAAGAATTTTTTCCATAACAACTTCTCCTGATCGGTCGGTATTTTTACGTTGCAACATACCCGGATTAAAAATGGTTGTTTTTTGAAATTGAAGAGCTTGTACAGCATCTTCCAATTCGCCTTTAATTCGGGAATAAAAAATACTCGATTTTGAATTGGCTCCGTACGATGAAACCAAAATAAAATGCGCTACATTATTTTCTTTTGCTGCTTTTGCAAAATTGTACTGATAGTCATAATCAACTTTTCGCTGTGCATCTTTGCTTCCCGCAACTTTCAATGTGGTTCCTAAACACGAAAATGCGACATCGCCTTTTACAAGATGTTTCCATTCATCAGGTCGATCAAAATTTACCACATGAATCTTTAACTTATCGTTTGTAAACGCAATAGGTTTGCGTACAAAAACAGTTACTTCATCAAAAGTTGTATCGTTAAGTAATTTTTCCAACAAATCTGATCCGGTGGCACCAGTTGCACCAATAAGCAATGCTTTCATATAATTTTTATCTTGATCTAAATTTACAAACTTCTTTGCAATTTGTTATAATTTTTAATCATTCCCCGGTAAACTCTACATCGCTCAATGTTTTCATAAAAGCAATAAGATATTCTTTTTCATCTTCGGTAAGCGGAATTCTGTTGCCGTTGTTTTTAAAAATTGGATCCAGATTATCGGAAGATAGAACGCCGTTATCAAAATAATCCAACACTTCTTTCAATGTAGCAAATTGACCAAAACTGCCGTAAGGTGCGGTATATTCCACATTCCGTAAAGACGGAACTCGAAAACTCATTAAATCTTCGGGTTTTCCGGTTACACGGGCTCTTCCGGCTTCGTTAGAATTTGTATTTACAGGAAAACCAATATTTCTAAAACTTTGATCGGTAAATAATTCGCCACTATGACAATTGGCACATTTTTGCTGAAAAATTTCATAACCTTTTGCTTCGTTTTCGGTAAACGATTCACTTTTGTTTTGCATTACTCGATCGTATTTGCTGTTTGCCGAAATCAGCGTGTATTCGTATTGCACAATGCTTCGATAGATACGCTCGGTAGTAATATTTTCGTCGCCAAATGCTTTTTTAAATAATTCTTTATACTGTGGATCATCTTTTATTTTATCGATTACTTCCAAAATCGACGAATCCATTTCCTCATGAGTTACAATAGGAACAATAGGCTGACTTTCCAAATTCAGTTTGCTTCCGTCCCAATTAAAAAACTTCATAAACGCAAGGTTTTGAATAGGAGGCGTGTTACGCAAACCAATTCTGCCTTCAATCCCAATAGCTTGAATATTGTTATCTGCAAAAGCATTCGATTGTATATGGCAACTGGCACACGAAACGGAATTGTTGGAGCTGAATCTTTTATCGTTAAATAGTAATTTGCCTAATTCAACACCGTATTTGGTGGGTTTATTTGTATAGATGGAAGAATTCGGCTGTGGAAATCCATCGGGAATATCAAAAGCTATTTCCGGATTTTCGTAAACAATCGGTTCATAATCGTTTGTTGAACAAGCAGATAAATTCAGTATCAAAACTAAAAACAAAAAGATTTTTTTCATTTTTTTAAAGATAGATTAAAGCCGTTGATTCAACAACGGCTTTAATAGTAAAACTAATTTTGTACGTTGCTAACAGAGAACATTCCGCTGGTATCGTTGGTGCCGTTTCCGCCCAAATTATCTGCAAACTTCAACATTTGTACAGCCGTGTGAACGTTTGGCGTAGCATTATCGTCCATTCCCGTACCCGATGATAGCGTAATGGTATGCGTTTTACCGCTTAACAGTTTGTCAAAATCAGCTTTTATAATAATTTTCGGTGCTTTGTTATCAACTATTGCATGGGTAGGTAGATTCAATGTAATATCGCGATATGCATCAACACCCTGCGTATAATTTCCTTCTTCACCTTCAACGGTGCTGCCTGTGTGAATAGAAAGTTCTTTTTTATCGGTATCATAAAAACCTTCAATTTTGGTAAAACGATATCCTGCGCCCCATTCCCACATCATTTCGGTATCGTTTGCACCTGCCGCTGCATAGAAATTAGGAAAACGAACTTGGTCCAATGTGTTTAAACTGTTTTTTACACCCAATCCGAATTTAATCTGCTTGTATTCGCCTGCTGGAATGTTGCTTAAAACGTAGTTCAACGAAGCCGGTTTTGCCTGATCTATAACCGTTGCACCTTTATCCAAATCGTTTACGTTGTAGGGAATTTCAGTTCCGTCTGCTTTTATCAAGCGGATATTACTTATTACATATTTCAACTCTGAAAAAGAATGCGTTTGTCCTGCGGCCGATGTATTTACAGTAGCGTTGGTTGCTGTGGCATCGCCTAAAATAATTTTTTGGTCATTAAACGTGTTGATGAATTCTAATGTTACGTTGTTCGCCACAGGTTGATCGTCGTTGCTGTTACAAGAGATAAATGCTGCAGAAATTACTGCTGATAAAAGATATTTTTTTAGATTTTTCATTTGTTTTTAATTTTTATTGTTTGAACTGATTTTGAATAATTTTTTACCACATAGTCATGCTTTTTTCTATGTATCTATATGGTGAATAATTTTTAATTAAAAATTGATTTTTAACGATGTAAAAATGTTTCTACCCATTCTTGGGATATTTCCCCAATCGGCATAGGTGCTGTAATATTTGTTCAACAGATTTTCTGCTCCAACCTGAAAAGTGGTTTTCACGTTCTTTATATAAAAAGAATAATCTGCCGATATATTCCAAATGGTATAGGCTGAAGTTTCGTCTTCGCCGTATTCGGGACTGTAGTTAATCTGAGCAAAATCACCGTTTATAGATGTTTGAAAGTGGAAATCTTTATAATGATAATGCAACGATGTTTGATAACTGACCGGACGGATAAATGGCAGATTATTCTGGTTATAGTCCATTCCGCGAGCATAAGTTCCCAGTCCTTTCCAATGTAAATGATCGGTAATTTGGTACGATGTATTTAACGAGAAATTAAACAGCGTGGCATAATCTAAAGACGTGTACCCTTTTACACCAACCGACTGATAATTCATTGGGCTGCCCAAACTTAAAATTTTACCGATGATGTAATTATCGATATAAAAATAATTCACTTTTGCCTGAATGCTCATTTTTTCAGTTTTGAAACCTGCGCTGGCATTAACTTCATACGAGATTTCGTTTTTCAAATCTGGGTTTCCAATGTAATCGTATCGATCAAAACTATTGTAGATGTAATAGCCGTAACCTTCTGAAACAGATGGCGCACGATGACCGTATCCGCCACCCACAGAAAAATCAAATTGATCAATAGTAAGCTGATAACCTGCATGTAAACTTGGAAGTATTCGTGATTTTTCTTGCGGTGCGCCCGGATGAAAAATCCAGTTAAATTCTACATATTTTGAATGATTGTAATTGTAACCTAACGATCCACCAAAATTCAACCGACTTCTTTCTGAAATATCAAGAGAATTGTTGGTCGAAAGTCCGGCGTACGCAGTGTTAACGTCGGGCCAACTGTACGCAAACATGGTGCGTTTGCTGCGGTCTTGTGGATACATGCGCATTTCTGCAATAGATTCGTTGGTGTACGCATTCAGCTGAATTTCGCTTGACAGATTGTTCTTTTGCAGATTTGCCTGTGAAACCAAACCGTAAGTCGTACTCCAACCCGGCATGTCCATGTGCACCAGATTTTCAGGTCGAGTAGTATCGTCCATATAATGTTCAACGGCGTTAAAATAAACCTTGGTATCCCAAACGCGAACCAGTCCGTTTTCAAAAAGTTGTTTGTAGGCTGCCGATGTTATAAGCGCGCGCGACAACCACAAATCCATAGGTAGGGCTGGGAAGCCGACATCTTTCGCAACATCGAAAATTGCATCAACCCGAACCGATGACAATTCGCTGGTTTTATAAGCCATCCCCAATGAGGTGTTGAATTTCTTATATTGCGAATGCTTGATTTCTGTATTATTTCCATCTGAATAATTTTCTGCCTTTCGATACGAAATACTTGCGTCGGCTACAAATTTAGTTCCTGAATACGAAGCATTTCCCATATTAAAAAATTGCTTGTTGTTGAATTCGAACCCAGATTGATACGCACCGTTCCATTTTTTATCCAAACCAAAAGGCGTGCTTTTTCTTTTTAGATCGATACTTCCCGCAACGGTAGATCCGTGCATGCTTCCTTCTTGTCCCGATTTTATATCAATCGAAGAAAGATTATTGCTTTCCACATACGACGTAATCGGATCCATTTTATCGGTACACGCACCAAAAACATGCATGCCGTCTATGGTCAGTGTAGATCGTTCTGTACTCATGTTGTTCAACAAAGGTTCCCAGGCATACGCACCGCGTTTTATAAAACTTATCTGATCAGACGATGCCAAAAATTCATCAACCGATACCGCCATTTTCATGTCGGTTTCTATCTTCTTTTTAACGGCAACTTCTACTTTAATTTCGTTTAAGACAGTTGATACACTATCAGCTTCTGTAATTTGTGCATTTGCAATGATTCCGCAAAAAAGCATCAGTAGTGTTAGATATTTCATCGTATTAAAATAAAATATCAATAAAAAGTTCGCTTTTTGCTCCTTCAACACCTGGCGTAAAATCTTTTGAAACTTCGGTACCTTTAATAATCTTGCCGTTTTCGTTCAGCATAATAAAGTTCAAAGTCCAGTTGCCTGTCATGGTGTAATTTACAATGCCGTGATAAAATTTGTCATTCAATTGTACCAGATCTCGGTTCTTGGGCGATGAATGATTTCCCATAGAAGGTTCAGGCATTCGTGGATCTAACTTCAAGGTGTAATCAGAAACTTCTTCAAAAATAAATTGCGATGGATCTGGGAAAGTTCCGACAGCATTCGTTGGTTCAACATAACGATAAATTCCTGCAACCAACTCGTTTTCGGCGACTTTTGGTTTTTGCGGAGCTACCAATGCAATAATGTATTCCGAATTATCACTTCCCACAAAAGAAGTCATATTCAGATTTTTATTACTTTGCTGCTTAACTTGAATGGTTGTATTTATGTTGACTTTTTCAGCAGAATCGCTAAAACTTAAATAAAGCTGCCATTCGTCTGACGGATTGCTTTCTGCTGTAAATACTGCATATCCCGAATAATAATTTTTATCATTTTGATAAATCAGATTATATTGATGCGGACAGGAAGTTTTATTTCCATCAGGATTTGTTTTTATTGGCAGAAAAGAAACTTCCACATTTTTTAACGATTCGTTTGTCTGCGTATTGTTAATTTTTAAACGTATTTCGTTGTATCCTTTGTAAAAAGTTCCGTTTAAAGCTTCGATACTTATTTTGTAATTACCGCTGTTGATTGCAACAGCTTCTTTAAACTCGTAATATTCGGTTACTTCGGTGCTTATTTCGGCTTCGTAATCAGTTTTATCTAATGTACACGAAGTTACAGCTACAAACAAGAATGCAGCCGACAGTAAATTAAATACTCTCATGGTTTTATGAATAATTAATTAGTTTGTTGTAGTTCGGGTAGGATAAATCGACTCTCATTTTCTAAAATAAGCGCACGATTATTCCTGCCGAATTAACAACTGATATGAAAATTGATCGTAAGAATAGTCTTACCGCCTTACTTGCAGTGCCATAAAAATATACGCATAACAGAAAGTATCCGTATAAAACAGAAACAGCCAAATGGTAAGAATACTAAAAACTAATTAAAAACCGGAGGGTGAAAAATAAGGTTACAGAAAGAGAAACTGTAAGTATTTATTTTTGAAAAAAGTACTTTTTTAAGATAAGGTTTCACAAAGCTTGCTGAAAATGCAGCAAGTAAATCCTGATAAAAAACAATTTGAGTTTCTACAGAAAAAGAATGGTATTTGTCTTTTGTGTCGGCATCGGCATTTTTTGCCATTTCTTTCATTAAATGACATTTTCCGTTACATTCCATTTCAGGTTTGTCTTTGTTCACACAAAGTTCTTTTGTGATATAATCGTACAGCACCACGTATTCAACCACCGGAAAGATCGGTTTAAAAAGCATGAATAGTGACAATATGAGTGTTGCTGTTTTCACAGAGCAAAGGTCTTGATTTTATTTACAATTAACAAGTTTTATAAGAATAGATATGAGCAATAATCAAACAAAAAATAGGATCATGCGATTTTGGTAATGCAAATTTTTACAAATGCTTCGGTTTTTTGTTCTGTGATGCCAACTCGGCAATTTCGATAATTCTTTTCTGTCTGGTTTCTGGTTTTTTTGCAAGCACAAGCCATAATAAAATTCCTTTTTTGGCAGATTTGCTTAAACCTTCATAAAATTCCATAGCCAAAGGTTTCAATGTAAGTGCATCCTTTAGATCATTTGGCAGGATAAGTTCTTCAACTGAATCTAAAATAGTCCATGAACCGTTTTGTTTGGCGATTTCAATGGTTTTATAACCAGCATCTGCCATTAGATCTTGTTGTGTAAGTAGTTCAATTTTCTGTTTATTTACTTTAGACCACGTACTTTGTGCCTTACGTTTACTGAAATATTGATGTGAAGTTTCCTTGTCAATTGAAATTTTCTTACTGTCGATCCATCCAAAACATAAAGCAACATCAACAGCTTCACTCCAGGTAATTGTAGGCTTGGCTGATGATTTAGTATGAAATACAACCCAAACCGCCTGATGTGTAAGATGGTTTTCTTGTAACCAATTTCTCCATTCAGCAACATTTGTGGGATAGAATATTTTTATTTCTTTCATGTAAATGTGGTTTTTCAATTAACTACGAAATTAAGGATGTTTTAGTATAGTTGATATTAAAAATAATTTTTAAGATAAAAAGAAATTTCATTTTAATAAACTGTCGTACAACCTCAATAATTTCCTATCTTTAAATTATAAAACAAAGCAATGAAAAAAAGTGTGGTTTTTATGGGAATGGTTATGGCACTCATCATGATGGTTATGGTGCCACTGTTAGCCTATCTGTTTACCCATAAAAGTTGGTTGATTAGTTTAAGCGGAAAAAATGAATTGGGCGATGCCATTGGCGGAACCACTGCACCTATTATTGGAACCTGCGGTGTGGTTTTTACCTTTATGGCATTTTATATTCAGTATGAATTCAACAAAAGGCAGAGCGAAATTTTACAGCTTCAGGTTAAAATAAACATTCGTCAGTCATTGGAACCCTATTTTATTTACTTGATAGATAGTTTAAAGAAGTTCAAGCTGGAAAATAATTCTCAAAAGAAAATCAAATATAATGGTGAATATATCGAACCTGCAAATCCTGGCGATGCCATTAAATTAAAGTATCAGGTATCGAATGTTTTTGTAAGTATTGTCGATTTTAAAGAAGATCATCATACCATAAAAAACCTGCAGTTAAGCGATTTGTTTGCCTACGAAAAAGAAATTGCTTTTAGTGAAAATGTGATCGACGAATATGTTTTCCATGTAAATACCATTTTCAAGTTTTTGGGCTACAATATGGAAATTGATAACGGCGAAGACAAAAACGAAATAATCGAAGAGTTTTTGTTCAAGTATCTGTCAAGTTTATCTATTAACGAAATTCATTTTAACCTGTATTATCTGTTGATTTTTCATACCGATTTAGCTGTAAGCTGTAGAAATATCGTATTAAAATCAATTGAAAATTTACCGACTGATCGGAAAAAACAATTTCTTTTAGAAATCTTTCAATACAAAATAATCGGATAGATTTCAACTTTACTTAACGCTTAATTTTGTCGTTACGCATTAATAATGCTATTTTTGTGGGAAAAGAAAATTCAATGACCCGTATTATTTTTGCCCTTGTATTATTATTGATACCCAGTACGCTTTTTGCCCAAACAAAGCCGTCTAAAGAATATACCACTCATTTAAATGCCGCTAAAAACCATAATGTTGGTTTGGTAAAAGACAAAGCACATTTAAATAAATTGGTAAAACAAGGTAAATTGGTAGCAATTAAGCAGCGAGGTTATGGCTACCGTATCGATAAATTAACGCACAGCCATGCGTATCTGGTTCCTAAAGGCAGAACCGTTTTAAATGCCATGGCGCGAGATTTTGTGAAACTTGCCGGACAAAATTTCTTTGTGGTAACCTCATTAACAAGAACCGAAGCAGACCAAAAACGTTTGCGCCGTGTAAATTCCAACGCGTCTTCTAACGACAGTTCGCATTGTTTTGGTGGTGCAATCGATATCTCTTACATCCGTTTTAATCATAAAAAACAAGTGAACGCAAAATTAGAGAAACATCTGGAAACAGTTCTAAAGCAATATCAGGCAAGCGGTAAAATTTATTTTGTAAAAGAACGTCAGTCGCGTTGTTTTCACATCATAATTAGGTAAATTTATTAACTTAAAAACAAGTTTATGGATTTGCATTCGGGCATGCCTTTTTGGGTGGTGTTAAACCCATTGTACAATTATTACAATCCGCTTAAAAGCAATCTTGATACACATACCGTTATCATTGGTTCGGGCATTACCGGAGCTTTGGTGGCGCATACGTTGTGCAGTTTGGGCATTCCGTGTGTTGTGGTCGATAAACGAACCATTGGTACTGGAAGCACCGCTGCTTCAACTGCGCAATTGCAGTATGAAATCGATGTTCCTTTGGTGGATCTTATTGAAAAAGTCGGAGAAAAACAGGCAATCGATGCTTACAAATGCTGTTTACAGTCGATTACCGATGTTGAAAACGTATTTAAATCAATCGGAAAAAATCCTGATTTCGAGCGTGTTCCTACCTATCTATTAGCTTCAGACAGATCCGGTAAAAAGTTGTTGCAAAAAGAATTCGATGCTCGAAAAAATGCCGGACTTCCTGTGGAATATTTAGAGCAGGAAGTTATAAAAACCGATTTAGGAATTGATGCAAAAGCAGCTTTGTATAACGATACTTCTGCCCAGCTTGATTGCTACAAAGGCGCAACCTATATTTTAGATCATTATCTACAAAAAAAACAATTGCAGTTGTTTTCGCATACGCTGGTTGAAGATTACATTGAAACCGAATCGGGTTACGAATTGATTACGGAGCATGGCAGTAAAATCACCTGTAAAAATGTGGTAATTGCCGCAGGTTACGAAGCCGGCGAATTTCTTCCAAAGAAAGTAATGGATCTGCTTTCTACTTTTGCCATTGTTTCGCATCCTGTCGATCAAAAATACATCTGGAAAAACAACGCGTTGATTTGGGAAACCAAAACTCCTTATTTGTATATGCGTACTACAAGTGATAATCGAATAATAGTTGGCGGAGAAGACGAAGATTTCAATAATCCCGATAAACGCGATAAATCGTTACGAAAAAAAGCAGCGATTCTTGAAAAGAAATTTAAAAAAATGTTTCCCGAAATTCCTTTTGTAACCGATATGTCTTGGGCGGGAACGTTTAGCGCAACCGCAGACGGATTGCCGTACATTGGCACGTATCCCAACAAAACCAACATGTATTTTGCTTTGGGTTACGGCGGCAACGGCATCACTTTTAGCATGATTGCGGCGCAGGTTATCGGTAATTTAATTACAGGTAAGGCAGATTCTCGTGCCGAATTGTTTGGTTTTGATCGATCTAAACGTTAAGCAGATTCCAAAATGGCAGCTCCAAAACCTAAAAAATACGTTCGCAAACGTGCACCTAAAAAGAAAAAGGTTGCCGTGTGGAAATGGCATGTTTTGGCTTATACACTGCTTATTCTTGCTTTTTTGATTTTTCATTATCGAGATGGAATCGGTTATTTTGTGACCGATTTGTATGAACGAATTTTTAAGAAGGAAGACAGCAAGGAAGTAACCGTTCACGATTTCCGGGCAATTGAGATTTTAGATAAGCACAACGATCATTTGTTTGGATTTGATGTGTCGCATTATCAGTACGATATCGATTGGAAAGAAATTGATTCGTTGTACGGAAAGTTTGCGGTTGATTATGTTTTTTTAAGATCTACCATGGGAACCGATGGGGTAGATGCCAAATTTACGTACAATTGGAAAAAAGCCAAAAGCCGATTGTTGGTTCGTGGTGCGTATCATTATTACCGCCCAGACGAAAACAGTACGCAACAGGCACTCAACTTTATTAAAAATACTCCTTTAGAACCGGGAGATTTTTTTCCGGTGTTGGATATTGAAGAACTTCCAAAAGAACAATCGAAAGAAAAAATGCGTGAAGGGTTGAAAAACTGGCTGCTTATTGTAGAAAAACATTATGGCGTAAAACCCATTATTTATTCGGGTGCAAATTTTTACGAACATCATTTAAAGGAACATTTTCCCGAATATAAAATCTGGATTGCCAAATACAGTTTGTTCAGCGAAAAAATGAACGACGAGTGGCATTTTTGGCAGTTCACAGATAAAGGCACCGTAAACGGCATTGAAACAAAAGTAGATTTAAATATTTTTAAAGGCGACCGCTACGATTTAAAACAGTTTGTTATTCAATAGCTAATCGGATTGTATTTTGTAGCACCCGATTTGCGTTTTGTAGCACTCGATTTGTATTTTGTAGCATCAGATTTGTATTTTTTAATACCCGATTTGTATTTTGTAACACCCGATTTGTATTTTGTAACACTCGGTTTGTGTTGCTCCCAACCCGATTTGCATTGCTAGCGACCCGATTTGTATTGCTACTGACCCGATTTGCATTGCTACTGACCCGATTTGCATTGCTACCGACCCGATTTGTATTGCTACCGACCCGATTTGTATTGCTACTGACCCGATTTGCATTGCTACTGATCAGATTTGTATTGCTACCAACCCGATTTGAGTTGCTACTGACCCAATTTGCATTGCTACCAACCCGATTTGTGTTGCTCTGAATTATTATCGCTGGCGCGAGCATCTTGCTCGTGCAATTATAGAATTTCATTAACGATTGATATCTGTCTTTAAAATATCCTCAAAATCATCACAGTAATTTCTTGCGCTGCTGTACCTCCATTCCCAAGGTTCAGTTACAAAACCACTTTCCACAGGATTTTGATGTATATAATTTAATTTTTGTTCAAATACTTTTAATGACCATATTTGAATTGGTTGATTATGTTGTTGCCACAATTGATAATTTTTTACATTCGAATTTTTTTCTCCTGCTTTAGCAAACATCCATAACATCCATTCTTTTCTACTTTCCTGATTGTTTTCTTGAATTGCCTTTATAATTTGTCGAGATGTAAAACCTTTAAAATCTCTTATCAGTTCTGATGGTTTACCGTCTGCTGAACGAAATATTAAATGTATATGACTTGGCATTATGCAGTAACCAAAAATTTCCATTCCTTTATTAGTCCTGCAATAATCTAGTGCTTTAATTATAATATCAAAATACTCTATTCTTGTAAAAAGATCAATCCAATAAACAGTTGCAAAACTTATAAAATAAGCACCATCTTTTTCGTGAAATTTATATTTTCTGCTCATGGTTTTGTTTATTGGTTTTGGCATTTGGCACGAGCAGGATGCTCGCGCTAGCGTGGGAGTAACACCAGATTTGTACTATTTAACCACACGTATTAAAATCCTAGCTATCAGTTTTTTTTAATGTTTTTTGTTCAAGATTTTTATAAAAAGTTCTACGTTTTTTATAATCTATAGCTTCAAATGAATTATGTTTCCATTCCATTTCAATAAGTTCTACATTAAGTGTATTGGCATAATTTATTAACTCATTTCGTTGCTTCTCATTAACAAAGTTTGACATAAAGATAGCTTCAATACATCCTGTAATATCTAGCATTATGCTATTATTTATTATTTTCCCACGAACTATTTCTCCTCTACATTTTTTATCTTCATATAAAGTACCTATTCTATATTCATTTTCTCCTGAATAATCAATATGTTTATAGAAAAAGGATCTCTTTAAATATATTTCAATTTCTTCATTATATTTTTGTATACCCACTTTTTCTAAATAATCTCCTTGAATATCACCAACTTTTCTATGTTTTAATCCATTGAAATTTAAATATTCCATATGACCTTCCAACAAATCAAGTTGTTTATTGAGATTAAGTATTTTTTCTTTTGAAAAAGCAATACAAACTCCCATAAATCTATCTGCATATTGATCCCACATTCGTAATTTAGTATAACCAAACAGCTCATCATTATAGTCGGTGGCACCAAGATAATATTCATTTGTACATTTATTACTTGGTGTGTTCTTACAAAAGCATATTTGTGTAAACCTTTGATGTAAATCTGTGAGTTTATTATTTAGCTTATTTACATTATTATGATGTTCTATTGTGTTGTATTCTTCAAGATTAATATTGTTATATAGAATTGATCTTTCTGCTCTTTTACTTTCAATGGGATCGCTGGAATTAACAGCTTTGTTAAATAGTAATTGTTTATTGTATAGAATATAATCAATTGCTGTTGAAGCCTTCGTATAATGATAGATAATGTCATCATTATAAATTTTTTCGTGGAAATTACGGTCAGGGTTCATAATCATTTTGGTTTATTTTATAAATTACTTTAATAATC
>CAJYTF010000005.1 GCA_913777665.1 uncultured Myroides sp. | reverse complement strand
AAAGACACACTTGATTTCTGTATGTTGGAAAAAGACAGCCGTAGAAAACTCCAACAAGGTGTGATTGCGAACAAAGAAAAAGAGATTCTTACTTGGCTAAAAAATCAGACAAAGAGAATCTAGTTGTTGCCCTAAAGCATACAGGACATTACGGTGCGCTACTGTCTTGGCTATTAGAAGAACAACTGTTTACTTACTATTTGATTAACCCATTAGACCTTCAGCGATTATTAGTGCTACAGCGTGGAAAATCTGATGTAGTGGACGCCTATAGAATTGCTGATTATATCATAACAAGTCATCATGAACTATCACCTTTTAAATTGCCTTGTGAATCATTAAGAAAATTAAAAGCACTAATGACGGTACGTGAACGATATGTGAAAATGTCAGTACAAATACAAAATAGCTTAAAAGCGGAAATGATGCTAAGTGAAAAAATAGCATTGAAACAATTGATAAAGCTTGAGCAAAAACAGTTAAATCCATCAAAAACACGATACAAGATTTAGAAAAACAAATGATGGAAATAGTAAAATCAAGTCAAGATCTAAACACCACCTTTTACAAAAATATCCACTGTTATAGGTGTTGGTGCCATTACGTCAATTAAATGCATTATAGAAACTGATAATTTTACCCGCTTTACCGATGCCCGCAAATTTAATTGTCATTGTGGCTTAGCTCCATTTCCTTATCAGTCAGGCAGTAGTATCAAAGGTCGGACAAAAACACACTTTTTGAGGGATAAAACACTAAAATCCATTTTATTTAAAGCTGCGGGAAGTGCCATTCAGCACGATCCGCAACTAAAAAAATATTACGAACAGAAACTAGAAAAAGGAAAACATAAACTTACTGCTTTAAATGCTGTTGGGAACAAAATTGTATTACGAATATTTGCCGTCGCAAAAAGAAATGAACCTTTTGTAAAATTAATTGCTTGATTACTTGTTTTTATCTTAGAATGCTCAGGGTACAAAACTAAAAGCGACTCGCGACAGCCCGACCTGTAGCGACAGCGAAAGGGATTGCACTAATAAATTGATTAGAGAATAATTAAAATAGTTTTTTAGGTGTCATTGTAAGATTGTATTTTTGCTTTAAATACTTTTTAAATGAAATACGCACGTTTAACAAAAGAACAATTAGAGGAATTACATGTAGAGTTTGCTAATTTTTTGGCATCGCAGCAGATTGACCAAAAGGAATGGCAAAAGTTAAAGGAAGAAAAACCTGAAATTGCGGAACAGGAAATTGATATTTTTTCTGATTTGGTGTGGGAAGGTGTTTTAAAATCGGCACAATATATCGAGCATTTTTCTAAAAACTATATTTTTCTGTTTCAGTTTAATGATTCGGAAATTGATACCATTGTTATAAAAACCACGAACGATCAGGTTGACTTTTTAACAAAAGAAGGTTTGCAGTGGTTAGGCGATAATTTGTATGCAAATGATGTGGAGATTCGTTTTGGTGCAAAGTCTTTTGGTGGTGATCGTAACGGAGAAATCTTCGATATTATTCAGCAAGGCGGAATTTTAAGTCAGGGAGAATTGTATCAGCAGATAAAATCGATCTTAAAAAAATAATTTCAAAACAGTATTTCAATGGATATTTCAACAGAAATTGTTTCGCTTCGCAACGAATTAAATCAGCATAATTACAATTATTATGTTTTAGATAATCCTACTATTTCAGATTTTGAGTTCGATCAAAAACTAAAGAAGTTACAGGATTTAGAAGAGAAGCATCCGGAATTTTTTGATGAAAACTCGCCAACGCAACGTGTAGGCGGCAGTATAACCAAGAATTTTAATACGGTTGTGCACGAAAATCGCATGTTTTCTTTAGAAAATTCGTATTCGCAAGAAGATTTAATCGATTGGGAAAAACGTATCCAGAAAGTTTTGGGAAATGTTGCTGTTGAATATGTATGCGAATTAAAATACGATGGAGCATCGATTTCAATAACTTACGAAAGCGGAAAATTGGTTCGCGCGGTTACTCGTGGCGATGGTTTTCAGGGTGATGATGTTACCAATAATATAAAAACCATAAAATCGGTTCCGTTGCAGTTGAAAGGTAATTATCCGCCGAAGTTCGATATTCGTGGCGAGATCATTCTTACTCTTGCCGGTTTTGAAAAAATGAATATGGAATTAGTCGATATTGGCGAAACTCCGTATTCAAACCCAAGAAATACGGCATCGGGCAGTTTAAAACTGCAAAACAGTGCCGAAGTTGCCAAGCGTCCGCTAGAATGTTTGCTGTATAATATCGTTGGTGCAAACAATTATTTTAATACGCACGCAAATTCTTTGGAGGCCGCACGCTCATTCGGATTTAAAGTTCCAAATCAATCAAAATTAGTAAAAAGTTTAGACGAAGTTTTTCAGTTTATAAATTACTGGGATACGCATCGACATAATTTACCTTATGAAACCGATGGAGTTGTAATTAAAGTTAACGATTTGTTTCAACAGGAAGAATTAGGCAATACGGCAAAAAATCCGCGTTGGGCAATTGCGTACAAGTTTAAGGCAGAGCAGGTTAGTACGGTTTTAGAAAGTATTTCGTATCAGGTTGGTCGCACGGGAGCCATTACGCCTGTGGCAAATTTAAAGCCGGTGCAATTGGCGGGAACAATCGTTAAAAGAGCGTCGTTACATAATGCCGATCAAATTGAAAAGCTGGATGTTAGAGTGGGAGATAGTGTTTTTGTTGAAAAAGGTGGCGAGATTATTCCAAAGATTATAGGTGTTGATTTTACAGGAAGATCTGCAGATAGTGTTAGAACAGAATATATTACTGATTGTCCTGAATGTGGAACCGTTTTGGTTAGAAAACCAGGCGAAGCACAACATTATTGTCCGAATTTTTACGAATGTCCGCCACAAATTATTGGTAGAATTGAACATTTTATCAGTCGTAAAGCTATGGATATTGACGGATTGGGTGGTGAAACGGTTACTTTGCTTTATAAAAACGGATTGGTTAGTAACTATGCCGATTTGTATGATTTGAAGAAAGAACAAGTGCTTCCGTTAGAACGCATGGCAGAAAAGTCGGCAGATAATTTGATAAAAAGCATCGAACAATCTAAAAACATTGCTTTTGAGCGAGTGCTTTTTGCTTTAGGAATTAGATTTGTGGGCGAAACAGTAGCTAAAAAACTGGCGAAACATTATAAAAACATTGATGCTTTAATGCAGGCAGATTATAATGAACTTATAAATGTTGATGAAATTGGTGATAAAATTGCGCTGAGTATTCGATCATTTTTTAAAGACGAAGGAAATTTAGAATTGATTAATCGATTAAAGAATTACGGTTTGCAGTTTGCAGTTGAAGCGAAAGAAAGCACGCAGGTTTCTAATAAATTTGAAGGAATGACAATGGTTGTTTCAGGTAAATTCGAAACTTTTTCTCGAGATGAAATCAAACATAAAATTGAAGATTATGGTGGTAAAAATGGAAGTTCGATCACTGGAAAAACATCGGTAGTTGTTGCAGGAGCCGATATGGGCCCGGCTAAATTGGAAAAAGCTACAAAACTCGGAATTCCTATCTGGACTGAAGATGATTTTATAAATCAGCTGAATAATTAAGTATTCTTCAAAAAAAGAAGTAATAATTAATTAAACATTACTAAATATTCAAATAACCAAGCTGTGGTAATTTTGTATTGTAATAAAAAAATGCAATATGAAATCTATTGAAATGAAATCTGTTTTAAAAGGAATTATGAGTTTGTTTGTCTATGTTGCCTTAATGGTATTGGTGTTTTCGAACTTATAAAATGGAAATTACTACAATGTAACAGAAGGTTAAATGATTTGCGAAAGCTATCATTATTTGAATTAGTTAGTTAAAATATGAAAGCATCCATTTTAGTGGATGCTTTTTTTATATCGATAAGTCGAAAAATATTAAAATGGCTCTTCGTATGTATATTTTATTATACCATCTTTAATTTCATATGTTTTATCATTATTGGTTAAAGTTGCAGAAAATGTCATATAAAAACACTTATTTGTGTTACTTATAACTTCACTGTTTACCACTCCGTGAGTAATATTTCCAGAAAAGTATTCATTTCCCGAATAGTAATGAAATGAAAATTTTGATAGTAAATTTTTTCCTAATTTTTTGTAAGGAAGTTCTATACTAACAGCAACTTCTTTAGTAGGATCACTTTTATAATGTCCGAATCCGAGATCTAAAATGTATCCATTTTGAGTAAGCATTATTCCACGTCCCATTGCTTCCATTTGAATTGGTTCGCCATTAACATTCATTTCAATATACGTAGGATAACAGATTTGGTTAACTTCCTCATTCTTTTGATCATCATTAGAACATCCATAAAAAAATAGCGGTGCAAGTGCTAAAAAAAGAATTTTTAATTTGTTTCTCATTGTAAATGTTTTTATAAATATAATAAATAATGAGAAATAAAAAAATTACACATTTATAACCCTTGAGGTTGTTAATTTGTTTTTAAATTCATCAAAGTAAAAATCAATTTGTCCAACGCGAACGCCGTAACAGCCAACTTGGTTTACAATTACTTCTTTTTGTTCGGCATTAAGAACAATAGTTGGTTTTTCAAGAAAAGTATGTGTGTGTCCGCCAATAATCAAGTCGATGTTTTTAGTTTTTGAGGCTAAATCCAAATCTGAAATCATTTGAGAATTACTGCTAAATTTATATCCTAAATGTGATAAACAGATTATTAAATCGCACTTTAAATCATCTTTTAAAATTCGCGTAACATCTTGCGCAATTTCAATTGGGTTGTTCCAAACCGTTTCTCCATATTCGCTTTTGTTCACCAAACCTTCCAATTTTATTCCTAAACCAAATACACCAATTTTAATTCCGTCTTTCATAAAAACTTTGTACGGCTTGGTTAAACCGTCCATTAACGTGTTTTTAAAATCGTAGTTGGCATTAATAATATCGAAATTGGCTTTTTGTATTTGCTCTGCCAAGCTGTTAATACCATTGTCAAACTCATGATTTCCTAAAGTTCCGGCATCGTACTGTAACATATTCATGACCTTAATTTCCAATTCGCCACCGTAATAATTAAAGTAGGGCGTACCTTGAAACATATCTCCGGCATCTAAAATCAACGTGTTTGGATTTTCGTTTTTTAATTTATTGAAAATAGTAGCACGTTTTGCTGCACCGCCCTGATTTGGAAATTTGGCATCGGTTTGCGGAAAAGTATCTAAATGACTGTGCGTATCGTTGGTATGCAAAATGGTTATTCGCTTGGTTTTTGTTGATGAAAAACTGCTTAAACCAAAGCCTGTCAATGTTATTGCTGTTGCTGCTGATGTTTGTATGATAAAATCGCGACGTTTCATTATTCAAAAATTATTCTTGGTTTAACAGAAGGATTCAATGTGTCAATTTTAGTGAAATAAGCAATAAACATGTTACGGAGTTTATAATCTAATGAATAATTTTCGGTCGATTTTAAAAGAAAATCCATTTTATCGCCACCTTTTGCCAAATAATCGTTCGTAATTACATAATAGGTTTTGTTTTTATCAATTGATTGATTGTTGATCTTTATATCCTTAACCAACTGATTTTTATCGACAAAAATTTCGATTCCACTTAACGGATGCGCCACTTTATTCGATATAATAAAATTAGCAAGTTCATAAACAGTTTCTCCTTTCAATCCTAAAACAATCGCATTATTTTCAAACGGCATAATGTCGTAAGCAGTTCGGGTAGTAATATCGCCTTTAGCAATAGTCGCTCTAATTCCACCATAATTCAACAAGCAGAAATCAATTTTTTTACCGTTTCGCTGTTCAAAAACTGGTGTAGCAATTTCAAAAATCGCATCGGCATAAAAATTAGTCATTAGGTTTTGCCATCGTTCAGCAGCTTTGTCCAAATCTTGCGGATTATAAGCTAAAACTTTCGATAAATCATTAGTAATATGTTCGCGGTACGGTTTTAAAAAAGCATCAATATCGTTATTGGTTTCAACAGTATTTGCAACTTCAATATATGATGTGTTAATTTTTGTGTTGGTGTATTTTTTTGGCGCACAATTGGTGACTAAAAGTGATGCAACGCTAACAATAATCAGGTAAAAATATTGTTTGTGCAAGTTTTTATATTTCATATTTTTTTTAACGAAAATGGTTAACTTTGTTACAAACAAAATTACAACGAATAATTTGTATCTTATTAAGAGAAGATTATTTTTAACTTACTAATTTATTAAAATGAAATCATTTATAGGTACCGGTGTGGCGTTGATTACACCTTTTAAAAAAGATTTGTCGGTTGATGTTGAAGCTTTAAAAAGCATTGTAAAATATAATATTGATGGCGGTGTAGAATATCTGGTTGTTTTAGGAACAACTGCAGAAACGGCTACTTTGACTAAAGAAGAGCAAACTTTGGTAAAACAGACCATTATTGATGCCAACAACGGCAAATTGCCTTTGGTTTTAGGAGTTGGTGGAAATAATACAGCAGAAGTTGTAAGCCAGTTGAATGCGGAGAATTTAAAAGGTTTCGATGCAATTTTATCAGTATCGCCTTACTACAATAAACCAACGCAGGAAGGTATTTATCAGCATTTTAAAATGATTGCCGAAAATTCGCCTTTACCTATAATAATATACAACGTTCCGGGACGTACAGCAAGTAATATGCTGCCAAACACAGTGGTTCGTTTAGCTACCGATTTTAAAAATATCATTGGTATTAAAGAAGCAGCTGGGGATATGGTTCAGGCAATGGAATTGATCCGCAGCACACCAAACGACTTTTTAGTGATTTCGGGCGATGATATTATTACGTTGCCAATGGTTTTAGCTGGTGGGGCAGGAGTGATTTCGGTTATCGGAGAAACGTTCCCTAAAGAATTTTCAGAAATGGTTCGTTTGGGATTGAAGAGAGATGTTGATGTAGCTTACAAAATTCATTATAAATTAACAGATGCGATCAATATGATTTTCGAACAAGGAAATCCGGGTGGTGTAAAAGAAGTTTTTAAACATTTAGGTTTGTGCGAAAATTATGTAAGACTGCCTTTGGTGAATGTTAATGAGGATTTATCAAATCGTTTGGCTAATTTTGTTAAGAAATTCTAACCATAAAAAGAAAATAAACTATGTTATCAAAAGATTTGCAAACAGCTTTAAACAAGCAGGTAAAAATAGAAGGCGATTCATCGCAAATTTATTTGGCAATGGCATCTTGGGCAGAAAATCAGGGGTTCGAGGGTATCGCAACTTTTATGTACGCTCAATCTGACGAAGAACGCATGCACATGCTAAAACTAATAAAATACATCAACCAACGTGGGGGCGAAGCACTAATTCCTAATGTAGAGCAACCGCAGTTAGATCATTCTTCATTCAAAACATTGTTTAACCAGTTGTTTGAACACGAAGTTTTTGTATCGCAAAGTATTAACGATTTAGTACATATTTCGTTACAGGAACGCGATTATGCTACACATAATTTCTTACAGTGGTATGTTGCAGAACAGATCGAAGAAGAATCAACAGCGCGTACTATTTTAGATAAAATTAATTTAATTGGCGACGATAAAGGTGGTTTGTATTTGTTTGATAACGATATAAAAAACTATCCGCAACAACAAGCCAATCAAAACATATAATAATTTAACGAATCATTAAGTTTAATTGTCAGGAAAGATGTCTTATTTTAGGGCATCTTTTTTTGTTCAAAAAGATATTGTTCTGTAACAAGATAAATATTAACTTTGCGTTTGCTATTAAGTACATAGCTTTTGTATAAACAACAACAATTTATGAAACAAATTTCGTATATTCTTTTAACCGCATTACTGTTTGCAAGCTGCTCGCCACTTCAAAAAGCCTTAAAGGTTGAAGACAGTGCCTATAAAAACGAAGTAGCCGACCAATTATACGAGAAAGGAAAATACAAACAAGCCATTCGTTTATACGAACAAATAGAAAAGAAAGAAGGTTGGGCTGCAAATTACCAGTCAATGTATTACAAATACAGCAAATCGTATTATAATGCAAGAAAGTGGGAAGCTGCCAAACCAATGTTTCAAAAGTTTAATTTGCTTTATTTAGCAAGCCCAAACCGCGAAGAAACTATGTATTTAGAAGCAATGTCGGCTTATCAGATGTCCGAAGTTTTTACGTTGGATCAACACGTAACGTATGAAGGAATTCAAAAGTTCGATGCTTTTTTATCGGCTTATCCTGAATCACAATATAAAGAAGACGCTAATACAAAAAAACGCGAACTTACCGAAAAAATTGAGCGAAAAGCATACGAATCTGCCAGATTGTTCAACAAAATTGGGGAATATACAAGAGATTATAACGCGGCAATTGTTGCTTTAGATAACTTTTTGTTAGATTACCCGGGAACAGTTTACAAAACCGATGCATTGTTTTATAAGTTCGATTCGGCTTATAAACTGGCATTAAACAGTGTGTATTCTAAAATGGAAGAACGTTTAAAGAATGCCGTAAGTTTGCACGAAGATTTAATTGCTTATGATGCAAATACAAAATACAAAGACGAAGCAGACAGAATGCTTGAAAGATTAAAGAAAGAATTACAACAATTTTCAACAAAATAAGAAAATGGATTTAAAGAAAACCCACGCTGCGGTAAACACAATTACCTACAACAAAGCCGAAATTGAAAAACCAACAGGTAATATTTACGAAGCTATTACAATTATTGCAAAAAGAGCTAACCAAATTAATACCGAAATTAAAAAGGAATTAATTGATAAGTTAGACGAATTTGCAACGTATAATGATAGTTTAGACGAGGTTTTTGAAAACAAAGAACAAATCGAAGTTTCAAAATACTACGAAAAATTACCTAAACCACATGCTTTAGCAGTAGAAGAGTGGTTAAATGGCGATATAACATTTAAAGAATAGATACAAATGTCTGTCTTAAGCGGTAAAAAAATTATTCTGGGAATTTCCGGTGGTATTGCCGCTTATAAAACGGCAAGTTTTGTACGATTATTAATAAAAGCAGGTGCGCAGGTTCAAGTAATCATGTCACCTGCTTCTTGTGCTTTTATAACTCCGCTAACTTTAGCAACCTTATCTAAGCGACCTGTTTACACGCAATTTGAAAAAGATTTTGGCGAATGGACTAATCATGTAGAATTAGGTCTTTGGGCTGATTTAATGATTATGGCTCCTGCAACGGCAAACACATTGTCTAAAATGGCGAATGGCTTGTGCGATAATCTGTTGCTTGCAACTTATTTGTCTGCCAAATGTCCCGTGTTTTTTGCTCCGGCTATGGATTTGGATATGTTTGCACATCCATCTACAACAGAAAATATCCGCAAGTTAAAAAGCTACGGAAACATAGAAATTGAGTCTGCTTATGGCGAACTGGCTTCTGGATTAGTCGGTCAGGGAAGAATGGCAGAACCAGAAGATATGCTTCAAACCATTACCGATTTTTTCAATAATGTTTCTACTTTAGATCTTAAAGGAAAAAAAGTTGTAATTACTGCCGGCCCCACATACGAACCAATAGATCCCGTACGTTTTATAGGAAATCATTCCACAGGAAAAATGGGGTTCGATGTTGCCAATGAAGCTGCGAAACGCGGTGCCGATGTAGTTTTAATTACAGGACCAACATCTTTAAAAACAACTCATGATTCTATACAAGTTGTAAAAGTGCTTTCGGCAAAAGAAATGTATCAGGCTTGTCATAACGTATTTAATTCGGCAAATATTGTAATTGGTGCAGCTGCGGTTGCTGATTATCGACCAAAAGTGGTTGCCGATCAAAAAATCAAAAAGAACGACGAAGAATTTACCATTGTTCTGGAGAAAAATCCTGATATACTAGCATCATTAGGTGCTATTAAAACCAATCAGTTTTTAGTTGGTTTTGCTTTAGAAACCGAAAATGAAATAGAATACGCAAAATCGAAACTAAAAAAGAAAAATTTAGACTTAATTGTCTTAAATTCACTAAACGATCAAGGCGCAGGTTTTGGTAAACCAACAAATAAAGTTACCTTTATAAATAAAGATTTTAGTATTTTTCCGCAAGAATTAAAATCGAAAGAAGCCGTAGCCAAAGATATTATTGACCAAATTGTAAAGAGTTATGTTGAATAAATTTGTATTGTTTTTTGTTTTATTAAGTAGCTTTTCTGGTTTTTCGCAGGAATTGAATGCCAATGTTATGGTTAATTCCGAAAGAATCCAGCAGTCTAACAAGCAGATATTTACTACGTTGCAAAACAGCATGCGCGATTTTTTAAACAATACAAAATTTACCAACTTAAACGTAAGACGCAGCGAATTGATCGATTGCAACGTAATGTTGGTAGTTTCAGATTACGATCCAAATTCAAATTCGTTTTCGGGAACGCTTCAAATACAGTCAACTCGTCCTATTTACAATTCAAGTTACGGAACATCGCTTTTAAATTTCAGCGATAAAAACATCAATTTTAATTATATCGAGTTTGAACCGTTGGTTTATTCAGAAAACTCCATCGGATCTAATTTAGTTGGAATTTTAAGCTTTTACGCGAACATTATTATTGGTTTAGATGCCGATTCTTTTGCCTTATACGGTGGAACGCCTAATTATCAGAAAGCAACAAATGTGGTTTCTATGATGCAGCAAAACGGCGACAAAGGTTGGGTTATGGGCGATCAAAACAACAGATACGCACTTTCAAACGATTTATTGTCGAACATGTATTCGCCGTACCGTGAAGCTTTGTACGAATACCACATAAAAGGATTAGATGTTATGTCAACCGATCCCAATCAAGGAAAAGCAGGCGTTGCAAACGCAATAAATTTATTGTCAAATGTACATAAAGCAAGACCAAATGCCTTGCCTACACGTATTTTCTTTGATGCAAAAGCCGATGAAATTGTAAAGGTTTTTGGAGCTGGACCAACGTATGATACTTCAAAATTAATAGAAACATTAACACGCATTAATTCTATTAACGGAACCAAATGGAACCGAATGTAATTCAACTACAATGTTAACACACTTATCAATTACAAATTATGCCTTAATTGCGCATACCGCTATTGATTTTACAAATAATTTAACCATAATTACGGGAGAAACCGGCGCGGGAAAATCTATTTTGTTAGATGCGCTTGGCTTGGTTTTAGGCAAACGTGCCGATTTGAACACGTTGCGAAATCCCGAGGAAAAATGTGTGATCGAAGCACATTTTAATATCACATCGTATCAGTTGCACTCGTTGTTTTCGGAATTAGATTTAGATTATGAAAACGATACCATTGTAAGGCGAGAAATTCTTCCGTCGGGCAAATCGCGTGCGTTTATGAACGATGTTCCTACTACATTACAAAATTTACAACAGTTAGGAAATTTCCTGATTGATATTCATACACAACACCAAACGCAAGATCTTTTCAGTGAAAAATACCAATTGAATTTAATTGATGTTTATGCCGATAACGGAAATTTACTAAAAGATTATCAGCAACAATTACAAAGCTTTAAAAAGTATCAGCAGCAATTAAATCTTTTAAAAGAGCAACAATCGCAAGCAGCCAAAGAACAAGATTATAATGCTTTTTTGTTAGATGAATTAACGCAGGCTAATTTAAAGAGCGGTGAACAGGAAGAATTGGAAGGTCAGTTTGAAGTATTGGCGAATGTTGAAAAAGTCGGCGGATTTTTAGAACAAGGTTATGCTGTTTTATCAAACGAAGAATTCGGAGTCACCAAGCAGTTGTACGAAGTGAAATCGCAAATTCAAAAGTTGGCTCAAATCAGCACAAAATACGAAAATCTGTATCACCGTTTAGAAAGCAGTTTTATTGAATTGGAAGATGTTTCGGATGAGTTGCAAACCGAATTACAGCAATTGGTTGCCGATCCACACCAATTAGAATTAATCAATCAAAAGTTACAATCAATTTATCAGTTGCAAAAAAAACACAATGTTTCATCGATTGACGAATTATTGGAGATTCAAAACGAATTATCGCAAAAAGTTGCAGGAGTTGAATCTATTGAAGAAGAAATAAATGCGGTTGAAAAATTACTGCAAAAAACGGAAGCCGATTTAAATACCTTGGCAGATAAATTACATGCTAAAAGAACATCGGTTTTAAAACCGTTAAGTTCAGAAATTGAAAATCTGATAAAACCTTTAGGAATGCCAAATGCGCAGTTTGATATTCAGTTAGCTTACAGCAAAACCTTTTTAAGCAACGGAAAAGACGAAGTAAATTGGTTGTTTTCCGGAAATAAAGGAATGCAGTTTGGTTTGTTGAAGAAAACAGCATCGGGCGGAGAACTTTCTAGAATTATGCTTGCCGTAAAATCTATTTTAGCAGAAAAAAGCAAATTGCCGACGATTATTTTTGATGAAATTGATACCGGAGTTTCGGGAGATGTTGCTGATAAAATGGGAACAATTATGCAAGAAATGGGCAATTACATGCAAATTTTTTCCATAACGCATTTGCCACAAGTAGCATCAAAAGGAAAACAGCACTTTAAAGTAACCAAGTTTGATGATGATAAGGTAACAACTTCAACCATAAAATTATTGAATACCGAAGAACGTATTCATGAAATTGCACAAATGCTTTCGGGCAATACCATTACAGATGCAGCTTTGCAACACGCAAAACAATTGCTTAATTAATATCCTGCAAGGTTTTTAAAACCTTGTAGGTATCAGAAAATTTTAAAACCTACAAGGTCTGGTAAGACCTTGCAGGATCAATCTTAATAATTCCCTTTTAGCAAACTTCCGCCAATCGTAGATTTGGCTTCAATTCCTAATTTTTTCATCATTTCGTAAGTCGTACAAACGGCAGCCGATGTTACCGGAATACCAATTTCCTGTTCAATTTTATCAATTGCTTCCAACGAAGGCATTTGTACGCAAGCCGAAACCACCAAAACATCAATTCCTGTTAGATCTAAACGCTTGTAAATCTCTAGTAAATTTAATGGATCTTGTGCCGCAACTTCCAAATTATCAGGAATTTCCAAAGCAATACTTTCTTTCACTTCAATTCCTTGATGTTCGATATAATCTACCACCAAATCGGTTAACGGACGCATATATGGTGTAATAATGGAAATTTTCTTTGCACCCAAAACCTTTAAACCATTAATCAACGCACCAGCAGAAGTCACAATTGGTGTAGGAAAACCATTTGCAATCGTTTCCTGATGCAAATTCACTTCAGATACGCAATGATATCCGCGACCCATACTCATAATTGCCACCAAACACGCATAACCCATCACATCAACATGCGCGTCTGATAGTTCTTGGGCACATTTCAAGCTCATTGCATCCATTGCTTCCAACTCTTCTTTGGTCACTTTTTTCATTCGCATTCTGCTTGAATGAAAGGTGAAACGTTCAGGTAAAATAGTTTCACGCGCCTTGAATATTGCAGGAATTTCGGTTTCCATGGTTACGTTGCTGGATGGAACTATTTGTCCGATTCTGTATTTTTTCATTTTTATTTTCTATATTTTGGGCGTTCCCCGCCGAGGCGGGTCGGGCTTTTCGTTTCAATCTTTAAAATGTTTTTATTCAAAAACATTTTAAAGGATTTTCACTTCAATCCCTAACGCTTTGTTGTTGTAATTAAATTTCTTTTACAGTATTTACAATTGTTCCAATATTTTCCACATAACATTCCACAACATCGCCATCTTTCATCCATTCCTGCGGATTTCTTCCTGCACCAACACCGGCAGGAGTTCCTGTTGCAATGATATCGCCTGGTTCAATAGTAAATACCGTACTTAAATCTTCGATTAAAGCGTTAATGTTGAACAACAAAAATTGCGTGTTAGAATTTTGTTTTTCAATTCCGTTTAACTTTAAAGAAAGATTTAAGTTGTGCGGATTTTCAATTTCGTCTTTCGTAACCAAGAACGGTCCCATTGGCGCAAACGTATCCTGACCTTTTGAAACAATCCATTGTCCTTCTCTGCGGCAATCACGCGCAGAAATATCGTTAATAACCGTGTAACCAAAAACGTGATCTAACGCATTTTCTTTAGCAACATATTTTCCTTTTTTACCAATTACAACGGCTAATTCTACTTCCCAATCTAATTGTTGAGTCAATTTGCTGTTTAATAAAATGTTGGTATTTGGTCCGGTAACTGTTGTTGGTGGTTTAGAGAAAATAATTGGTTTTTGAGGTAATTTTCCTGTGGTATCCAATGTACGGGCACTTTCTGCAACGTGTTCAGTATAATTCAAACCAATACCGATAATGTTTTTACGAGGTTTTTCAATTGGAGCCAAAACTTCGACATCGTTCAAAGGAAAAGAAATATTTTCGAAATCAACTTCACGAGTATCATCAATTAAATTATTAATTTCAGCGATCACTTCAAATCCCATATCAATTAGTTCCAACATATCATTTGGTAACGGAAAATTCGAAATTCCACCAAAATCTTCCATGTCCACAACCATATTGTTGTGCATAAATCCTAATCGCGGTTCGCTGTCTTGTGTTTTGTATGTAAGTAATTTCATTTTATTGTTTATATATTATTTTTTAAGTTTTGCAACCTGTATGTTTATAAAATCGGGTAAATAATTTGGCGTGCAGTTTTTTGCGACCATTTCGTCTTTAAAAAGCCCGGTGCGTTCGCCAAGAGCAATGCACCTTTTTCTGTATTCCTGTTGATAAACGCCGATTTGCGCTGCTGTAAAATTCATAGCCCATTGCACTTCGGGAACTTCGCTTTCAATTTCTTTTTCAATAACCGAAAGCAGTTCTTCTGTGTTTGGCGGCGGTGTTTGACCCACCCAACGCAAACGAGCCTGATGATACCAAAATGTTCTTCTTTGTAAAGTTGACGGACTGTTTTGCCAAGATTCCATCAACGCTACTGTTTTCTTGTCTTTAGCCAATTGATTCGCCATTAACCAATCAATAAGCTGCAGTTTTTCGTCTTCTAGGTGTTTGTTTATGTCTTGATCTAACTGATTGATTACTTCTTGCGAAAGCAACTTTTTATCCATTATCAAAATTGCCAATTGTCGTGCAAAATACGATCCGGTTGACCATAATTCCATTGACAATTCATGATCTTTCTTAATATCTTTTGCAATAGTACGCAAATCGCCCAATTTGGTGTTTTCGGTAAGTTGATCGATTATATTTTTTGCTTTCGGCGATAGTTTCATTACTGGTATTTTTTTTCAAGCAAGAATTATTTATTTTTCTAAGATAGGAAATTTAATTTTTAATAATTGATAAATGTAATCTGTAGTAAAAAATGAAAAACAAAGTATTAATATGTTTGATGTTGCACGGAATATCCACTTCTTAGTTGAAAAATCTTGCCTTACAAATTTACTTATTAAAACAAATAATGCCATAATTAAAAACCAAATAGAAAAAAATATTGATAATTTTCCACGCACTATTGTTGTAACAAGATCATGAATCATTCCGCAAAATACAAAGGTTGCTACTAAGGAAATTGATGCAGGAACTACCTTTTTTAAAGGTTTGTAAATTTTTATTCCTAAGTAATATCCAAAAATAGGATTCCAATAGTTCCAGAATAGTGCAAAACTTTTAGCGCCTAATGAACGATACAAATTGTTTCTAAGCGAATTTGAACTGCTCATTGACACACCGTTTCGTTTTTTTACATATTCTTGTAAGGTCATTTAATTACTGCTTTGTCATTAATTCTGTATTTGCCACCCATAAACCAAAATAAGGGTTTTGAGAGTTTGTTTTTTTGAGCATTATAAAAAATGGTTTATCAAAAATCATTTTCTTTGGTTTTGGTTTGTTTGTTTCTTCAGCCATTTCTTCGGTAGCAACTGCTAATTCAGCTTCGCTTTCAATTTCGGCTCCTTTTTCATCTAAAATGAAGGCAGTTCGTTGCCATGCCTTTTCAATACTGTAATTTTGTTCTTTTGTGTTAAAAGTATTGCCTACTAAATCTAGATATGTTTTTTCGATATTAAAGTTGAGTTTTGGAATAATGATTTCATCTTCTGCTAAAATATCATATTTCCAAATGATTTTATCATCTTTTTTATCATCTTTACCTTGAGCAACAAGCTTGATAATTTCAGAATTTATATCATTCATTTTATCAAATTTCTTTTCAGATTTAAAAAGAATGATTTCGTGATCAGTATCTTTAGGATGCAACTTAATCACAAAATTATTATCGTTTTTATAATAAAGAATGGATACTATTTTTAATTTATCATGACTATCGTATCCAGTAATACCAAACGATAAAACTTTTTCATTATTGAAATTTAATCGGTCTTCATAGCTGTTTAGTTCAGTTTGAAAGGGAAGAGATTTACTAAATTCCGCACTTACTTTTATATTATAACCATCAATTTCGCTACTAATGTCATATTCATCGCTGTTTAAAACATCTTTAAACGAAGTTGAATTATTAAGAAGTGCTAAATGCTTAAAATTTGAATCTATCTTAAACGGCGCATTGACTATACTCTTTACTTCATTCCAAGCATACAACATCGTTACACAATAAACGCTATTTTTATTGGTATTTATTTTAGTTTCTAACGTTGTTATGAATTCTGTTTTCGGATATTCAGAAAGATCTTTTACTTCAGGAAATTTTCTTTCTTTTTCACATCCCAAAACAATTGCTATCAAACCGAGAAGGAAAACTTTTTTTAGCATTTTACAATTCTTGTTGATTCCCACCATTTTCATCAAAAACTTTCTCCTGATACAAACCTAGACCTTCAATAACAGGTAAATCGTTAAATGAAAACAAGCAAGCATCTTCGGTATCTGATAAATTGTGGTGTTCGTGCCAAGCCCAAGACGGAACACAGAAAATATCCCTTTCTTTCCAATCAAAACGTTTTCCGTTGATAATAGAATAACCTTTGCCTTTTGCACATTGATACACAAAAGAACCGGTATGTTTGTGTGCTTTTCCCTTAAAACCTTTTGGCAGTAATTGAATGGAAGCACCCATAGTTTGCATAACATGACCACCAGTTAACGGATTACTGTACTGCATGATGATTCCATCGAAACTATTTAGATCATTTACTTTTTCTGCTTCTAAAAGTGCTGGATAAACCGTTTTCCACGAATATTTAAATAGGGGAGAATAAGGTTTGTTCCATTCTTTATCAGGTGGAATCAATCCTGTGGCACTATACGTCATTGGCGACTGATTTAAAGGAGCAGTTAACTCTTGCTTGCCATCGTAAACCGCATAATCGTTCGCTTCCAATGCATTTACCAACGGAATATCTAAACCATCTTGCCAAATGCAGGTCTTTCCGCCTTCTTCAACGCCGTGTTCGTGCCATGTTGAGTTAGGCGTGATGACAAAATCGTTAACTTCTAACATAATTTTATTGCCATCGACGACCGTATATCCTTTTTCGCCTTCCATAATAAAACGCAAAGCTGATGCCTTGTGACGATGAGCCGATGTGCTTTCGCCAGGTCGTGTAACCTGAATGCCGGTGTACAACCAACCAACGGCTGCCGAAACATCTTTGCGTTTATCGTTCACTAAATAAACCACACGGCGACCGGCTTGCTCGGGTGTGACTAATTCTGAAGATTTTAAAACCAGATGTCTTAAATCTTCGTATTTCCAAAGCATTGGGATTGATTTACTTTTTGGTTCCCAAGGTTCAATATCATTGGCAACCGTCCATAAAGCACCGGCACCTAATGTTTCTAATTCTTTGTAATAGGCTTGAAGTTCTGGAGAATCTTGAACTCGAGCTCTTCCTAATTGATCGTCTGAATGGTTTTCGTTCATGATTATTTTTTATTAAATTCTTCGCTGTTATTTACAAACGTAATTTTTCGGGTAGGAGCAACATTCACTCGTAAATCAAAAATATCAAAGCGGTTGTAATGCCCTAAAATATCGTGCATTTGTTTTGGTTGGATACATTTCGATAAATCAATATCAGCATACACAATTCCTTCTTCATCAATCAAAGGCTCACCAATTACGGCTCCGTTTGGACCGATAAACCCAGAAAACGCACTGTTTTTTCGATCTAATAATTCATCTACATTAGGAACATCTTCACGCAAAGCATCTTTAATTTCCTGTGAAATGGTTGAACATGAAACAATGGTAAACAATTTTCCTTCGAACGAATGCGCGGCTGCTCTAATTTTAATCGCTTCCGCCATATCGTAATCGGGTGGGGCAACCGGTAACGAAATATAATTGGCAATGTGTATTAATTCGCCTTGTGAAAGCAAGGTAAATCGAGCCAACGTATTTGTGTTTTCGCCACAAGCCAATGTTCCAACCGGACCAACTTCGGTATCATATACTTTTAAAGAAGATCCGTCGCCACTTGTCCAAGTTAACTTTTCTGCCCAAGTTGGAACTAATTTGCGGTGTTTACCTATTAAGTTTCCGTTATTATCAATAATTAAATTGGTGTTGTAAATTTCTCCATAACTATCGCCACGCTCATTAATTCCGATGACAATATTCATATCGAAATCTTTTGCTGCTTTGTACAGTTTTAGCATAGATGCATCGCTCACAGCAACCGAATTTTTATATAATTCTTCGTACCATTTACTGCCTTGAACAGGTGTCATAATCCAGTTCCAATAAGGATATCCGGCAATAAAAACTTCGGGAAAAGCAATTAATTTTGCTTCGTTTTCATGTGCTTCTTTTATGAATGAAATCGCTTTATCTATTGTTTTATCTACATTTAAAAAAACAGGTGCGGTTTGAACCGTAGCTGCTTTAAATTTTTTAAATTCCATAATAATATTGTATTAAGATTGGAGTATTAAGACATCTTGAATCTTATTTATCTTGTAATAACATTTTCTTTATAAGCACAATTTGACCTAAATGATAATAACTGTGTTCGATCATTGATTCGATGTTTGTATGATAAGTTCCATATTTTTTATCAACGAAAACCGAATTTAATTTATCATCGTTCATTGCTTCAACTTTTCGAGCAAATTCTTCAGCGTCATTCCAAAATCGATTTAAAAACAAATTCCATTGTTCTTGAGATTCAACCGGAGGAAAATCAAAACTAAATTGATCTTTTATATCTAACGTTCCTCCATTAAAAACATTCAGTACTCCAGAAACATAATAATGTATATGTTGCGCTAAAACGGCAATAGTGTTTAACGAATCTACTTTTTTTGTGGCGATTTGCCAGTCTAAATCTGCCAACTGATCTTTAAAATTGGTATTGGCAATCCAGGTTCCGTTGAGGATTACTTCTCGAAACCGATTAGCTATTTGGAGCGATATAGTCATATTTTAAAATAATTGGACTCCGACAGAGTTTTAAACTCTGTTGGAGTTAGAGTTGTTTTTTAGATGATAAATTTCTCAATTTTAGCTTTCACTTCGTCATTAAAAGCTTCGGCTTTGATTGTTTTTCTGTCTTCGGCAATAGCAACATTTACCAAGGTAACTTCGCCTTCTAAAACCGTTTTTTCTTGCTGATTAACAAAATGAAAACCGCAAACTACCGATGAACTTTTTAATTCTTTAACCCATAATTTTTTGGTCAGAATTTCTCCAATTCGGGCAGCATTTTTAAACTGAACTTTTAAATCAACCGTTGGAATTCCGTTGGTTTCGTGGATTTTAGAAAAAGGTCGGTCTAATGCTTCATCAAACCAATCTTCAACTAGATCATTCAACATTTCTAAAAAACGTGGATAAAAAACAATTCCTGCAAAATCAGTATGTCTAAAACGTATTTGTTCTTCTTTTATAAAATAACTCATAATTTGTGTCTTAATACTTAAATCTAAAATCTTAATACTACTTCAGCTTAAAACGTTGAATTTTACCTGTTTCGGTTTTTGGCAATTGGTCAAGAAAATTAATTACCCTAGGATATTTGTATGGAGCAGCATTTTCTTTAAACCAGTTTTGAATGTTTTTAGCCAATTCTGTTGAGGCATTTGCCTGATTTTTTAAAACGATATTGGCACAAACCAACATGCCGCGTTCTTCATCGGGTAAGCCAACAACGGCACATTCTAAAATTTCGTCATGCGTAAGCAATACACTTTCAACTTCAATCGCGGCAATGTTGTAGCCCGATGAAATAATCATATCGTCGCCACGCGCTACAAACCAAAAATAACCGTCTTGATCCTGTTTAAAAATATCTCCGGTAATATTCCAGCCATTTTCAACATATTCCTGTTGCTTTTCAGGTCGGTTTAAATATTTACAGCCGGTAATTCCACGAACAGCCAATCTTCCGGGAGTATCATGCGGAACATCATTTCCATTTTCATCGATGATTTTTGCTTCGTAACCTGTAATGGCAATTCCGGTTGATCCCGGTTTCATATTTTCTTGGTTCGATGATATAAAAATATGAAGCATTTCGGTAGCGCCAATTCCATCAATGATTTTTAAACCGGTTGCATTGTACCAATCTTCCCAAATTTTTAATGGAAGTGTTTCACCTGCCGAAATACATCTTCGCATGCTTGATAAATCGTAATCTTTTGATTTTTCCGTAAGAATACGCCAAGCTGTTGGAGCCGTAAAACAAATCGTGATTTTTTCGTTTTGAATGACTTCTAAAAGCACATCCGGACTAGGTTTTTCGATCAAAAAAGAACTTGCGCCGAAATACATCGGAAACAAAACCAAACCACCCAAGCCAAAGGTAAAACCAATTGGCGGACTGCCCGTAAAAATATCATTTTCGGTAGGTTGTAGCGAATAATTTGGAAAAGCTTCACAAATATTCAGAATGTCTTTATGATAATGCGCCGTCATTTTAGGATTTCCTGTTGTTCCCGAAGTAAAACCTATTATAGCAACATCGTCTGCTTTGGTGTTATAGTTTTGAAACGTTTTTGGTTTCGATTGCATTAATTCATCAATAGAACCATTTCTGTAAAAAGAAACCGATTTTAAAAAGTCTGATTTTACCAGATTCATTTCATCTGCCAACGAACTATCACAAATTACATGCGAAATTTCTGCACAATCAATCAACGTTTTTAATTCTTTTGATCGAAGCAAAGGCATGGTTGCAACTACAATTCCACCGACTTTTAGAACGGCAAACCAGCACGCAACCATCATAGGGTTGTTACACGAACGCAACAAAACACGGTTACCAGGCTGTAATCCTAAATCATCGACTAAAACATGCGCAATCTGATTTGCTTTTTCAAACAAATCGTTATACGTCCATGTTTCGCTAAAAGTTTTTAAACATACGTTTGAACCTTTTCCGTTAGCAATGTGATCGTCTAAAAGACGCTCCACACAATTCAAATTTTCAGGTCTTTGGAATTGTGGTAAATCCAAAAACAAATAATCTGGTTGAGCATTTGGTTCAGGTAAATTATTGTGAGCAAAATTATCTTTCATTTAATTACGAATTAAGAATTAGGAATTACGAAGTGTTTTTTGAATAGAACCAATTATTTTTAATAATTCGGTTACATCTTTCAATAAACTTTCGCTTTGTTCTTCAGATAAGTAATCTGTGTCTTTTAATAATCTAATCCAATAATGAGTTTCTCGTGCTTCTTTATAAGATTTTGTCAATTTTGCATAAAAATCTTTATCTGATTGACCACCAATTGCTTCTTCTATATTAGCACCAATTGAAGTTCCGCATCTTAAAAGTTGTTTACTTAATACAAATTCTTTTTTATGTTCACATAAATATTGATACACTTTTACAATCCTAATCGCAAAAGCATAACTTTTTATTTGAACAATATTGTCATTCTTCATAATTCGTAATTTACAATTCGTAATTATTTCTTATTGCTTTTTGGTTTCATTGCTTTCTTCATCCGTTCGGTTTGTTTTCTTTCAGAAATTGTAGAACTGTATAAATTTTCTATTCCTTTTTGATATTGATTCGGAATATCTGTAATAGTAAATTGTTCATAAGCTTGTCCTTTTCTAACAAAATAAGGATCTAACAACAACGGTTTTCCAAGAGCAACCAAATCGGCTTTTCCACTCAAAATAATGGTGTTTATCTGATCGATATCTGTAATCGTTCCGGTGGTAATTGTTGGAATATCAGCAGAATTTCGAACCATATCAGAAAACGGAACCTGCCACATTCTGCCGGTTTTCGGGTTTTGATTTTCAACGGTATTTCCTGTGGATACATTAATGATGTCTGCACCTGCTTTTTTAAATTCCGAAGCTATAAAAAGAACATCGTCTTGCGAAATGCCATTTTCAGCCCAATCAGCAGCCGAAATGCGGACTGATATTGGTTTGTCAGTAGGGAAATTTTCTCGAACTGCATTAAAAACTTGCATTGGAAAACTCAAACGGTTCTCAACAGATCCGCCAAAGTCATCTGTTCTATTATTGGTTAAAGGCGATAAGAATGATGCCAATAAAAAGCCGTGATGTGTCTGTAATTCAATCATATCAAAGCCTGCTTTTTCTGCATTTTTAGTTGCATTTACAAACTGATTGATTACGTTTTGCATATCATCTGCAGTCATTTCTTTTGGAACTGTCATTTTATCGTTAAATGCAATTGCCGATGCCGAAAGTAATTCCCAATCATTGTCAATTGGTTCGTTTATACCTTCCCAAGGTTTTTTAACAGCGCCTTTTCTGCCTGAATGTCCTAATTGAATTCCGATTTTTGTTGACGTATTTTCATGAACAAAATCAGTAATCTTTTTCCATTCTGCAATTTGCTCTTCATTGTAAATTCCGGCGCAACCTAAGGTAATTCTTCCGTTAGCATCAACCGCCGTCATTTCGGTTACAATCAAGCCTAAACCGCCAATAGCGCGCGATGTGTAATGTTGAAAATGCCAATTGTTAATCAAGCCGTTGTTTGCAGAATATTGCCCCATAGAACTCATGACAATTCGGTTACTAAGTTCTAAACCACGCAATTTAAAGTTAGAAAAAGCGGCAGCATTTGTGTTATTATTATGTTGTTGATTGAATTCCTGAAGAACTTTATCGGTGTACGATTGATCTCTTAATCGAAGATTTTCATAGGTGACTTTTTTAGATCGAGTCATACATCCGAAAGAAAACTGATAGAACGGATATTTTTCATATCGATTCATATTTTCAAACCATTCCAACGAAACTGATGCAGCGTACTGAATCATTTCCACAGGATTTCTACGCGTTTTCTCATATTGCTGAAACGTATTTTGAACGTTATCCGGATTTGCCATCAACGCATCGAACAAACCAATCGCACAATCCATTGCCAGTTTTGTTCCCGAACCAATTGAGAAATGTGCAGTTGCTTTGGCATCGCCCAATAGAACAATGTTGTTGTGATGCCAGTTTTTGTTGGTTACGTGCGGAAATTGTCGCCAATGCGATTTGTTAGTAATCAATGGATGTCCGTCTAACTCTTCTTTAAATATTTCGGAAAGTTTAGCTACAGTATCCGTTTCATTTTCAACTTCGAACTGCAAGCTTTTCCAAGTTTCATCGGTACATTCAAAAATCCAGGTGCTCATACCTTCTTCGTATTGATAGGTGTGTGCAACGATGATTCCATAAGGTGTTGTTCTAAAAAAATAGGTAAAAGCATCTAACGGTTTGGTAGATCCCATCCATACAAATCGGTTTGATTTTAATTGGATATTCGTTCCAAATTCGTTTTGAAACTGGGTGCGAATTCCGCTTCCAATTCCATCGGCAGCAACAATAATATCTGAATCTTTAAACTGTGAAAGATCCTCAATGTTTTGTTCAAAATGTAATTTTACACCTTCTTCTTCACAACGTTGATGCAATAATTTAAGCAAGGTTTTACGCGAACAACCGCAAAATCCGTTGCCAGCAATACTAACTTCTTGTCCGTCTCGAGCCACAATAATATCGTCCCAATATGCAAATTTGCTGCGAATTAGTTCGTACGATTGCATATCACGCTTTAAAAACTCGCCCAAAGTTTCATCAGAAAATACAACACCAAAACCAAAACTGTCTTCTGGTTTATTGCGTTCGTACACGTTAATTTCCCAATGGGGCATTGCTTTTTTGGTTAAGATTGAAAAATAGAGTCCGCCCGGACCACCGCCTATAACCGTTATTTTCATAGATTTCGTTTTATTGAGAAAGTTTCGCCCAGTTTGCTGTAATTTGATCCAGCCAAACGGGCAACAGGTTGGTATTTGTCTAAATTTATTCGGTAATTTTCCAGAAGAATTTCGTCGGAAATATGCATCATCAGTACTTTACCGATTACAACACATGCACCGCCGTTTTTATGATCTTCCAGAAAATAATGATGCACCATTTCGCATTCAAAATGGGCTTTTGCTTCGGCAACTCGTTTAGGTTTAATTAGTTCGCACGAAATAGGAGTAAGGTTTGCCAACTGAAATTCATCAACAGCATTTTCTACCGCGTTAGACGTAGTGTTCATTTGTTCCACCACATCTTCGGTAACCAAATTCACGGCGAACTGTTTGTTTGCCAAAACATTGTTTAAGGTATCTTTGTTTTTATCACCTGTACGAACGGTTGAAAACATAACGTGCGGCGGATCTTCTCCCACAACATTAAAGAACGAGAAAGGCGCAAGATTGTTAATTCCGTTTTCATCAACAGTAGAAATCCAGCCAATTGGGCGCGGAATTACCAAACCTGTCAATAATTTATATAAAACATCAGAATCGGTATCTTTTACAGAAATTTGCATAAAAAAATGTAGTTTACACAAATAACGTAAAAAATATTTATAATGCTGATTTTTTTTAGATATTAATGAGTTATTTTATGGTGTAAGTATAGTGATTTCTTTTAGCGATATGAAAGTATCCCAATGCAAAATTAGATTGATTTGTCTGGTTTACGATGTTTCCTTTAATTGTTCCCATTGGGCTTGAAAAAGGATTGCCGCTGTCGCCTGAAATTGACAATAATTTTGACAAATACTGATGATATTGTTTGCTGATCGAAGTTATGGAATGATTCAACGTATCGCCCGGTTTTAAATCTTCGTTATCAAAAAAATACATATCGTTCATGATGTTTCCATTTGTAAATTGATCGTCGGTTACACCAAAATAGTTATCAACAGGCGAAATCATTTGTACCAGATAATAGTTTTCTTCGTCTGCATTGTCCTGAAAATTAAAAGCAATTTCATAAGAATCTCCCGTAAAACCACCATCATCTTTTTGGTCAACATTTAAAATTTCAGGCGATGATAATAGGGTAGAAGACGCTGTATACGTTTCGTTATTATAAACCACGGTTAATTCGTAATTTCCATCAATTTCTGGCTGAAAAATTTCGTTCGTAAAATCTCCGTTGCCGATACTTGCAAACTGATAAACTGTGTTGCTGTCGGTATCTTTAATAGAAACTTCGGCATTATCAACTGTGGGGAAAACACCAGAATAAAAATCGGTTGTAGTAGAAAGATGTATTTTGTTGTAATCGGTTTCGTCTAAAAAAAGGTTTCCTTCAATAACCAAACGTGGAATATTTTTATCAAAATCAAGTGTAATATCTTCTTCGCAGCTAACAAAAAACAAACTGCAAATACTAGCGAATATGTAAAGTAACTTTTTCATATTAAAATTTAAAATTATAGGTAACACTTGGTACAATTCCAAAAATAGAAAGCTTGGTAGTTTCGGTCATGTTGTTAGAATCTTCAACAGATCTAAAACTAATCGACGCTGCGTTTTTACGATTATACACGTTGTAAATACCAAAAACCCATTCGCTTTGCCATTTGCGGTTTTCGTTTTTAGTTGGCGAATATGTTGCCGAAATATCTAAATGGTGAAAAGCCGGCATGCTGTAATTGTTGCGTTTATTGTAGTTTGGCACCTGCACACCTAAAAATTCATACTTTCCGTCGGGATAGGTTACTGGTCTTCCCGATTGAAGGGTGAAACTTGCATTGAAACTCCATTTTTTACTAAAATCATAACTTGCAACAATTGATAAATCGTGTAAACGATCGTGTGGTGTTCTGTACCATTCGCCGTTGTTTATACCAGTTTCATTTGCAGTTCTACCAGCAGTTTGCTGCATACTTTTAGCAATGGTGTAAGCAACCCAACCTGTCAATTTCCCTTCGTTTTTTCTGAATAAAAATTCCAAACCGTATGCTTCGGTTTTTCCGTTTAAAAGTACTTGTTCAATGGCGCGATTTCCTATTAAATCAGCACCATCGATATAATCCAAGCGATTTTTCCCTAATTTAAAGTACGATTCAATTTCTAACGAATATTTATTGTCGTTTAAGTTTTGAAAAAATCCAACGGCATACTGATCTACAATTTGCGGTTTCACATAAGGACCACTTGGTTCCCAAATATCTAAAGGAGTTGCCGATGTAGTGTTTGAAATTAAATGAACATACTGCGCCATACGGTTGTAACTCATTTTTACCGAACGATCGTCGTTTAATTTTACCGAAACAGCCACACGAGGTTCAAAATTATCAAACTTGCTTATACTTTTATTTTTACCGTAATATTTTGTGCCGATTGGAACTGCTTTTTCATACGTATCGGTTTGCTGATTGTAAACCACAGGATTATTGTTCTCGTACAAATTGATATTTTCTTCGCCCAAACGATTAAACATGCTGTATCGTAACCCGTAATTTACCGATAAAAATGAATTAATTTCTTGTTCGGCTTCTATAAAAATTGCATTTTCCCAAGCATATTTGTGCGGAATTTGGAACGGATTGACCTGTGAATCGGGTTTGCTGGGCTCCATCGTGCCCGAATTGAAGTTATAGTATAAACTGCTGATTCCGTATTTTAAAGAAAATTCATCGTTGATCTGATGATTGATTTTATAGTTGAAATTATAATTTTTAATGCCCGAATCCCAACTGAAACCGACAAAATTTAATGTTAATCCGTAGTAATAATCAGAATATCTTACTGAAGCCTCACTATTTATTTTTGATGAATATTTGCTGTTCCAAGTTAAATTGGCAACGGTGTTTCCGAATTTATTATCAAAACTATCATTGAATTTAAAAATATCTCTTCCAAAATATCCTGTAAAGTACAATTGGTTTTTATCATTCATTAGATAACTCCACTTGGTATTTAAGTCGTAAAAATAAGCCGAACTTTTAATATCGGTCAATTTTAAAAACAAATGAGCATACGACGCACGACCTGCAAATAAATACGATAATTTATCTTTAATTACCGGACCTTCAACCATTAATCTACTCGATAAAAGTCCGATTCCACCAGTCGCTTTATGATTTTTATAATCTCCTTCTTTTTGATTGATTTCTAAAACCGATGAACCACGACCGCCATATCGAGCAGGAATTCCGCCTTTGTACAGTTTTATGTTGCTAACCGCATCGTTATTAAAAACCGAGAAAAAGCCGTATAAATGCGAAGATCCGTAAACCGAAGTTTGATCTAATAACAATAAATTTTGATCTGATCCGCCACCACGAACATTAAATCCAGATGTTCCTTCGCCAGAATTTACAACTCCCGGCAATAACAAAATAGTTTTTAAAATATCGGTTTCACCCAAAACCACCGGCGCTTTTTTAATTTCGGCAGCGGTAAGCTTGTTAACGCTCATTTCGGGTTTGCGTATATTGATTTTGTTCGATGTTGTAATAACGATTTCATCTAACTCGTCTGCTTCTGAATAAATCGGTGTTAAATAAAACGTTCTGGTAGCTGCCTCTGTGTGATTAATTTCTTCAGTATAAGTTTCGTAACCTGTTTTTTCTATGGTTATAGTGAAAGTGGCAAAAGATGTAGATGAAAAGAAATACCCGTTTTCATCTGATTTTTGAGATACTACCGAGTTACTTTTTTTAATAGACGCACCTGCAATTGCAGCACCGGTTTGTTCATCGTAGATGTATCCTGCAAATAAATGGCGGTCTTGTGCATGGCTTTGAATACCCCACAATGAAAGTGTAACAATTAAAAGAGTTTTTTTCATAAAGTTTTTAAAATGTATGGTACTATAAAGATAGCCATTTGGGTTGAACCAATTCTTTAGCTAAATGAGCCCAGTTGTATTCTTGATAATTATTTTTGTTCATCCACACAAATTTATCAATTTCATTTGCTATCACCGGTTCAAAAAAGTAGGGCAGATGTAACCAATAAACGTAACCATGTACCATTGTATTGTGTTCGTTTACGGCTTTTGTTTGGTGCGATCCTAAAAAAGTTAACTGATGAGGTTGAATTTCCAAACCAATTTCTTCTTTAGCTTCACGAATTATGGTTTCAATATCATTTTCGTCCTCTTGAATTTTACCGCCGGTTAACTGATGAAATTCTGAATTTTTCTTACAAACCAAAAGCAGTTCTTTGTTTGGATTGATAATGGCAACCGATGCTATATGTAAGGTTTTCATGTTGATATAACTGATTTGACTTCATAAAAAAACCGTCGAATTCACGACGGTTTTAAGTATGTAAATTATGAATTATCCTAATTTAGAAACAATTGCATTTAATGTTGCAGACGGACGCATAGCTTTTGATGTTAAATCAAAATCTGGTTGGTAATAACCTTTAATTTCTTGCGCTTTTCCTTGTGATCCTATCAACTCTTCATTGATTTTACCTTCGTTTGCAGTCATTTCTTGTGCAATTGGCGCGAATAAAGCTGCTAAATCTGCATCTTTTGTTTGTGTTGCCAAAGCTTCTGCCCAATACATTGCCAAGTAAAAATGAGAACCACGGTTATCGATTGTTCCTAATTTTCTTCCTGGAGATTTATCTGTAGCCAAGAATTTTTCTGTAGCAACATCTAAAGCATCTGCTAGAACTAATGCTTTTGGATTGTTTTGTGTTTGCGATAAATGCTCTAATGATGCACCCAATGCTAAAAATTCACCTAACGAATCCCAACGTAAATAACCTTCTTCAATAAATTGTTCGATATGTTTTGGAGCCGATCCACCTGCACCGGTTTCAAACAATCCACCACCGTTCATCAAAGGAACAATTGACAACATTTTAGCCGATGTTCCTACTTCTAAAATAGGAAATAAATCGGTTAAGTAATCACGTAAAACGTTTCCTGAAACCGAAATAGTGTCTTCGCCTTTACGAATTCTGTCTAAAGAGAATTTACAAGCATCAACCGGAGCCAAAATGCGGATATCTAATCCTGTGGTATCAAAATCTGGTAAATATTTGTTTACTTTTTTAATGATTTCTCTGTCGTGCGCACGGTTTTCATCTAACCAGAAAACTGCCGGAGTTGCAGATAAGCGTGCACGGTTAACCGCCAACTTAACCCAGTCTTGAATAGGTGCGTCTTTTGTTTGACACATACGGAAAATATCGCCTACGGCAACTTGCTGCTCCATAAATAGGTTTCCTTCTGCATCAACAATACGGATTGATCCTTCTGCATCTGCTTGGAATGTTTTATCGTGCGAACCGTATTCTTCTGCTTTTTGAGCCATTAATCCAACGTTAGGAACAGATCCCATTGTTTTAGGATCTAATGCACCGTTTGCTTTACAATCATCGATAACCGCCGTGTAAATTCCTGCATAAGATCTATCTGGAATTAATGCAAAAGTATCTTGTTGTTTACCTTCTTTGTTCCACATTTGACCCGAAGTACGAATCATTGCCGGCATAGAAGCATCAACAATAACATCAGATGGTACGTGTAAGTTGGTAATTCCTTTATCAGAATTTACCATTGCCAAAGCCGGTCCGTTTGCAATTGCAGCATCAATAGCCGCTTTAATGTCCGCTTCTTGTGCGTTTCCTGCAATCTTACTGTATAACTCGCCTAATCCGTTGTTTGGATTGATGTTTAATTCTTTAAATAAATCTGCAAATTTTGTAAAAACATCTTTAAAATATACTTCAACAATAGCCCCGAAAATAATAGGATCCGAAACTTTCATCATTGTCGCTTTTAAGTGCGCAGACAATAAAACACCTGCCGCTTTAGCTTCTGCAATTACATCGGCTACAAAACCTTTCAACGCAGTAATGCTTAATACAGATGAATCGATAACTTCGCCTGCTTTTAATGGCGATAAACCTTTTAATTCTTTAACAGAACCGTCTGTTCCAACAAATTCTATTTTAAATTGAGAAGCATTTTCAACAGTAACAGATTTTTCTGTCCCGTAGAAATCGCCCGATTCCATGTGAGCCACTTTTGTTTTAGAATCTGCAGACCAAGCTCCCATTGAATGCGGGTTTGCTTTTGCATAATTCTTAACAGCTTTTGGAGCACGACGGTCAGAGTTTCCTTCACGTAAAACAGGGTTTACTGCCGATCCCAATACTTTTGCATAAGCAGCTTTAATTGCTTTTTCGTCGTCGTTTGTTGGATCTGAAGGATAATTTGGTACTGCATAACCATGTGCCTGCAATTCTGAAATAGCAGCGGTTAACTGCGGAATTGAAGCAGAAATATTTGGTAATTTAATGATGTTCGCTTCAGGTGTTTTTGCTAATTCACCTAATTCTGCCAAAGCATCACCAATTTTTTGATCTTCTTTTAAGAATTCAGGAAAGTTTGCTAAAATTCGTCCTGCCAACGAAATATCGCGTGTTTCCATTTCGATACCGGCTGGTGCAGTAAAAGCTTTAACAATAGGTAAAAATGAATAAGTTGCCAACATTGGCGCTTCATCTGTTAATGTGTAGATAATCTTAGATTTTGACATTATGATAAGATTTATTAAAATCGGAATTAAAATTTGCTTACAAATATAATAAATACACTTTTATTTTTTGGTGTGTTAACCGATAATGATGTAAGAATTAGTAATTTGATAATTCGGTAGTAGCACTATTGCAGAACTAATAAAATAATGGTTTAAAAAAGTATATTTAACACAAATGCAGTATTGTGTAAAACAAAAAAAGGTTGTTCAAAACGAACAACCTTTTTATCAATAGTAATTTTTTAACTTTCTACTACTTTACCTTTAATAGTCAATGTAACTGTACCGCCTTGAACGTTTGTCGCATTTGATTCAACAGTAATAATCTTAGAAATCGGACCTGGGTTCATGTTGTATCTTACTTCAATTTTGTCAGATTTTCCTGGCATAATTGGCTCTTTTGGCGGAGCAGGTACTGTACAACCACAAGAAGAACGCGCTGCAGTAATTACTAAAGGCTCATCTCCTGTATTTGTGAACTCAAAAGTTCTTACGCCGCTATCTACTCCTTTAACAACTGTACCGTAATCTATTGTGTTGTTTTCAGCTTTAAACTCAATTTTTGGACCAGTTTGTGCGTATGAAGCAGCTCCAACTAATGTCATCGCTACTATTCCTAAAAATTTTTTCATTGTTTCAATTAATTTTAATTATGTAAATTTAATTAGTTTCAAATGAAATCCAAACAATATTCATTTTTTTTGCATTTCGTTATGATATTTTCAAAACCTGTGCCAAACTTAACAAATTTGAAATTAGTGAAATAAATTTTAAAGATTATTGTATTTTTGTTTTTTTATCACACGATTTAAACAGTAAAATATATGACAATTCCTGCACAGTTTGATGCAAAACAAGTTGAAGCCAAATGGTACGACTATTGGATGAAAAACAACTATTTTCGTTCAACACCAGATCATAGAACTCCTTATACAATTGTAATTCCGCCACCAAACGTCACGGGGGTTTTACACATGGGACACATGCTGAACAACACCATTCAGGATGTCTTGATTCGTCGTGCGCGTTTAAAAGGTTTCAATGCTTGCTGGGTTCCGGGAACAGATCACGCATCAATTGCTACCGAAGCTAAAGTTGTTGCCAAATTAAAGGCAGAAGGAATTAATAAAAACGATTTATCGCGTGAAGAATTTTTAAAACACGCTTGGGAATGGACCGATAAATACGGTGGAACTATTTTAGAGCAGTTAAAAAAGTTGGGCGCTTCTTGTGATTGGGAACGTACAAAGTTCACAATGGACGATGAATTGTCTGCTGCTGTTATAAAATCGTTTGTTGATTTATACAATAAAGGAATGATTTATCGTGGTTATCGCATGGTTAACTGGGATCCGGAAGCAAAAACAACGTTGTCAGACGAAGAAGTAATTTACGAAGAACGTCAAGGGAAATTATATCATTTAAAGTATCAAATCGAAGGTACAAACGATTTCATTACCATTGCTACAACTCGCCCGGAAACTATTTTAGGTGATACTGCAATTTGTATCAACCCGAACGACGAACGTTATACACATTTACGTGGAAAGAGCGCGATTGTTCCTATTGCAAACCGAGTAATTCCTATTATTTTCGACGAGTACGTTGATATGGAATTTGGTACAGGTTGTTTAAAAGTTACACCTGCGCACGATGTAAACGATAAAGATTTAGGTGAACGTCATAATTTAGAAATCATCGATATTTTTAACGATGATGCTACAATGAACGATTTAGGTTTACATTATAAAGGTAAAGATCGTTTTGCGGTTCGCGAAGAAATTTCTAAAGAATTGGAAACAATTGGTGCATTGGAAAAAGTAGAAAATCACTTAAATAATGTAGGAACTTCTGAACGAACCAAAGCGGTTATCGAACCAAGATTATCAGATCAATGGTTCCTTAAAATGGACGAATTGGTGAAACCGGCAATCAAAGCTGTTTTAGAAACCGAAGAGGTTAAGCTGTATCCAAATCGTTTCAATAATACCTACCGCCATTGGATGGAAAATATCCGCGATTGGAATATTTCGCGTCAGTTATGGTGGGGACATCAAATTCCGGCGTATTATTACGGTAGTGGAAAAGAAGATTTTGTGGTTGCCGAAACTATTGAACAAGCGGTTGATTTAGCAAGAACTAAAACATCAAATAATCAATTGCAAGCTTCAGATCTTACACAAGATGCCGATGCTCTGGATACTTGGTTTTCGTCTTGGTTATGGCCAATGTCGGTTTTTGATGGAATTGTGAATCCGGAAAATGAAGAATTCAAATATTATTATCCAACAAACGATTTGGTTACTGGTCCGGATATTTTATTCTTCTGGATTGCCCGAATGATTATTGCCGGATACGAATTTACAGGCGAAAAACCTTTTACAAACGTATATTTAACGGGGATTGTACGCGATAATCAACGTCGTAAAATGTCAAAATCGTTAGGGAATTCTCCTGATCCGTTAGATCTGATCGAGAAATTTGGAGCCGATGGTGTTCGTTGCGGATTGTTGTTGTCATCTTCTGCAGGAAACGATATTTTGTTCGATGAAGAATTGTGCAATCAAGGAAAAGCGTTTACAAACAAAATCTGGAATGCTTTTAGATTGATTCAAGGTTGGGAAGTATCAGAAACAATTCCACAGCCTGAAGCATCAAAAGTTGCGGTAGCTTGGTACGAAGCAAAATTGCAGAAAACCTTGGCTGAAATTGAAGATCATTTTGAAAAATACAGAATATCTGATGCTTTAATGGCGATTTATAAATTGGTTTGGGACGATTTCTGTTCGTGGTTCCTGGAAATGATTAAACCGGGATATCAACAACCAATTGATGCTGTTACGTTTAAAGCTGCGACAGAAATGTTAGAGGCGAATTTAAAATTACTGCATCCGTACATGCCATTCTTAACCGAAGAAATTTGGCAGCATATCGCAGAGCGTTCAACAGAAGATGCGTTGATTGTATCAAATTGGCCGGAAATTAAATCGTTTGATCAGCAATTTATCGCCGATTTTGATTTTGCTAGCGAAGTAATCGCAGGAATAAGAACCATTCGTAAAGACAAAAATATTTCATTTAAAGAAACAATCGATTTAAAAATATTGAATAACGAAAACGCTTCTAAAACTTTTGATGCCATTATTGTAAAATTAGGAAATGTTGCGAGTTTAGGATATGTAAACGAACAGGTTTCAGGTGCTTTATCGTACCGCGTAAACTCAAACGAATATTTTATTCCTATTTCAGGTTCGGTAAATATCGAAGAAGAAGTTAAAAAATTAGAAGAAGAATTAAAGTATCTGCAAGGTTTTTTACGTTCGGTACAAGGAAAATTATCAAACGAAAAATTTGTAAGCGGCGCACCGGAACAGGTAATTGCCAACGAACGCAAAAAAGAAGCCGATGCTTTGTCTAAAATTGCAACTATTGAACATTCTTTAAAAGGATTGAAATAGATTATAAAACTATTTGATAAATAAAACCCCGACAGAATTTAACTTTGTCGGGGTTTTTATTAAAGTGTTTTTATATAGAATTGTAAGCATTTGTAAAATCAGAAATCCATTGTTGTTTTTCTAACTCTTTTCTGCGTTGTTGAGCTTTTTCTGAAATTTCGTTTCTTTTCTTTAAAAGTTGTTGACGACTTTCTTCTCTTTCTTTTCTTTCTTTTCTATTTTGTATAACTTCATTTCTTTCACTAATAACCTCATTTCTTTGTTTCATTGCTAATTCTCTAGCTTTTAAAGCTTGCGTTTTTTGCTGTAACGAAACTTCTTTTTTAGCTTTTGTTGTAATAACCATTACAGCTTCTTTTGAACTAGCAGCGTATTTTTCTTTCGATTTTTTATCTTTCAAAACAGTAACGCTTTCAATATCACTTGGATGAATTTTTCTAAAATCATCTTCCATTACAATATCTCCGTCAACAACATATACAATATTACTAGTTACAAATCTATTAGTATTAGATGCTAGTTGAACATCATCAGAATCTTCAACTTTTAAAATTTTACCACTGGCGTCTTTATAAACAGTTCTTTTTGTATTTGGAGTTTCCCCATTTTGATAAATAGTATAAGATTCCTCAATTGTTCTGGGTTGTGAAGGATTGTAAGGTCTAATTACTGTACCTGTAGCATAATCATAAACACTAGTTTTTAAGCGTAAAGGTTCTTCTTTTTTGTTTGAGGTACTAAAATTGGATGCTTGATCATTATCATCTTCAATTTTAAAAAAGAATGTTTCAGTTTCACTCTTTTTTGTTGTTAATTTAACTTCTGTTACATTTTCATCAACAGACATAGATCTTATTGTTTTGGTATCAAAATTCTTTAATTGCTTTTTTGTCAAAAGTACACCATCAACGTAAATAGGATATTTTGCTGCAATTCTGTCGAAAGCTTTTCTATCAGAAAGTAACAATTCCAAATCTTTATCCCGATTAGTTACATCTTTTACTTTTTTTGTTCTAATTATAACAACATTATCAACAGCTTCATTGAAGTTATCTTTAGTTTTTTGATCTCTATGTACATTAATAGATAAAATATCTTTGGGGTTTAATGTTAAAGCTGCTCCTTTCGAACTTTTTGTACCATCAATTACGTAAATAACTCTTTGATTTTTACTAATTTTATTAACCCAACTATGATCTTTCCATTCATCATCTGTAATCACAAAATTTGGTTCAACTTCATTATCAACCGTATATGCGTAAGTAGGTTTAGCTGAATATTTTTCAACTCTAAAAGGTTCGTCTCCGTTTAAATTTACAATAATTAAAAAAGGATCTATAATTTTGTCAGTAGCTGTCTCAGATGTTGATATTTTAAGATCTTTATTTCTAATAGTATAATCTAAAGATTTAATCTTGTTATTGTCATATTTAAGATTACTTACACTGAAATCAATACCAAAATCATCTTTAAGTTTTTTGGATAGTTTAGCAAAATCATCTTTTGTGAAATTTTCTCGAACTAAAAATGAAGTTTCTTCTGTTTCCTGCACTTCAATAGATTCTTTAATTTGTGCTATCGTTTCAGTTTGAAACAAGGCAAAGAAAGCCACCAACGCCGGTGTTGCTAATAAAAATTTAAGTTTTTTCATATTGGTTGATTTTTTAGAGTTTAGTTGTAAAATGCGGTTTTTAATTTCGCTTGTGTTGTACGAATTCACAAATTGAATAGCGTGTTGCGTTTGAAACTGCAAAAGATTTTTTTGATACAGCACGCTTTCTGTGATTTCGATCATTTTTTGATCTACAATAAATTCCAGATTGGTGTTTATAGCGCGCTGCATTACTTTTACCAACGGATTGAACCAGAAAACCGCAGCAACCAATTCAATTAAAATAAGATCAAATGTGTGTTTTTGGTTTAAGTGGATGCTTTCGTGGTCTAAAATCAGTTGATGATTTTGCCATTGAAAAAAGTTCTCCGGAACAACAATCCATTGATAAAAAGAGTAAACAGTTTTATTATCTGCAGTAATTTTGATGTTAGATGCACCTACACCCGGCAGTTTTTTTATGGAACGATACAGTTTTGCAACCGCATATATTTTTCTGATTATTAAAACAGAACTTATAAAAAGAATCAGGTAAACGGCTATTTCTTGCAAATCGATGGTTTCTAAAAACGACGGTTCTTCAACGACTTCATTAATAATCACATTTTCACTATCATTTACATAAAATTCAACCGGAATTGGATCAACCAAAACAGTTTTTGTAAAAGTGATGAGCGGAGCAGTAATAGAAACAATGATTGATCCTACAAAATACCAACGGTTTAACTGATAAAATGTTTCCTGTTTGAGAAAGATCAGATAAAAAACTCCGAAAAAGATCAGCAGTAAATTTGCTTTTAAAATATAATCAAGAAACGGATGCATAGGCTATTTTTTTTGATTGTTTTCAATAATTTTCATCAGCTCGTCAATTTCGGTTTGTGATAATTCTTCTTCCTTCACAAAATAATTAACCAGATTAGAAACCGAATTGCCAAAATATTTTTTAATAGAATCTTTTACAAAAACACCTCGATAAGCTTCTAAACTGATTATTGGATAATATTGATGCGATTTTCCGTAGCTTTTATGCGCCAAAAAACCTTTTTCTTCTAATAAACGCACAATGGTAGAAAGTGTGTTGTAATGCGGTTTGGGTTCAGGCATTTTGTCTAAAATATCGTTTACAAATACTTTTTTTAATTGCCATATAACCTGCATTATTTCTTCTTCTTTATTCGTTAGCTTTTCCATATTCAAAATTTGATATTACAAATATAAACTAAAAATTTAGTTATACAACTATTTGTTTAGTTTTTAAACTATTTTTTTAGTTTATAAAACAAATCACTCAAAATTGTACATTTGCATAAAGCTTTTTTTATGAGTGCTGAATTGAATTTAGGTATCGATTATTTTAACGACAGTCCGTTTTATTCGGTCATTTCTTTTCATAAGGTTATTGATGCGTTGAAAGAAATTGCCAAAGAAACCGAAACACCTTATCGTGCCATTTATGCGCAATCATTACTTGATGAAGTTGCTAAAGTACCCGAATTATATGACGGCATTACCTCTAAAAAACTTATTTACGACAATTTACCGTTAATTCATAATTTGTTGGCAGATTTGTTTCCTACGGCTTTAACGCACAATGAGATAAAAGCGGTGAGTTTGCCTTTTCAAAATTTCAATTTTAATTTCACACAGCGTTTTCAAAAAATAATTAGTGAAGCAGGCGAGGAGTTCGAAATTAATTTTCGTGACTTTAACAACGATCAGTATTACATTTTTAGCTGCTGTTTGATTTTAAATAGTTGTTACGGCGAAAATTTTGATGTATCTCGACCTTTATTTTATGATATTCCAGATAAAAACGGCATCGTAAAACATTATCGTATTACATTTAATGGCGATTTTACAGAATTGATTCCAACCGAAAAAGCATTAAAAATTACGCCAGACGATATTAAAATGCTAAAGCGCAGTTACAACGATATTACTGTTTGGAAAGAAAAATTCCCCGTACACAGCTGGATTTTGAAAGGTTTTGGAATTATTACGCTGACCGATGTTACCACTGAAAATACTTTAACTAATATAAAAACCAATCTGCTAAAAAATAAGCAAGATGCCATTGATGTTTTGAATGCCCAAGAAATATTCAGGTCTATTTTTAAATTAAAGACTATTAATTTCGGAATATTTTTTATTAACGATCTTACTTCAGATTTTTTTGAATTCCCAATTATTTTTGATTTTAAAAGCGTGTTTAAAGTACACGAAAACGAATCAAAAGGCATTAAAACAGCTGCTAAAAAGTTCTTGAAGCAATTGAATAATGCAACAGAATATTACTGCGTTAGCGATATTTTAGAACTTTACGACCACAAAGAATGGATACCGTATTTAGATTTTTTGCAAACTAAAAATATACGCAGTTTTATATTGGCACCCGTTAAAAAAACCGATGGTTTTCAGGCATACATAGAAATTACAAGCGAAATTCCTTTTGAATTACACACTGTAAACGCTAATAAGCTAAACGATGTGATGCCGCTTATTAATGATACATTTGAAAAGTATCAGACTGATGTAAAAAACGAATTAGATGCGATTATTCAGCGTGAATATACCACATTTCACCCCAGCGTTAACTGGAAATTCGAAGAGCAGGCAAAGAACTATTATTTTGCCAAAACGCATAATACCGAAACGGTTTTAAAGGAAATTGAATTTGAAAATATTTTTCCGTTGTATGGCGAAACAGATATTCAGTCTTCAACAAAATTCAGAAATAATGCCATGTTGACTGATTTACGCAGGCAGTTAAAAGAAATGCTGAATGTGCTGGAATTTATCAAACCGAAAGAAGAAACTTTGTTGTTTCAGCAGCGCATCAATGAAATTGTTTTCTTTCAAAATCAGTTAAAAGTGCATCAGTTTGTAGCCGAAGCACAGATCCATCGATACATAATCGATACCATTCATCCGTTGTTTAAACAATTAAGCGAAAAAGAAGAATATCAAACAATTATAAAAAAATACAACGAGCAGTTAGACGAAAAACATCAACGTTTTTGGCATCAGCGTAAAAAATACGATTTAGCGATACAAACCGTTAATAAGCAGCTTACAGATGTTTTAGATACCGAACAAATTGCGGTGCAAACGGTATATCCGCATTATTTTGAACGTTTTAGAAGCGATGGTGTTGAACATAATCTTTTTATTGGCAACAGCATAACGCCAACTCAAATTTACGATTCCATGTATTTGTATAATCTGCGTTTGTGGCAGTTGCAGGTTATGTGTAAAGTGGTAATGATGCATCAAAATTTAAAACCGAATTTAAGTTTTGATATGGATTTAACCAGCTTGATTTTAGTTTATAACGAACCTATTTCTATTAAATTTAGAATGGATGAAAAGCGTTTTGATGTTGAAAGTAACGACGATATCCGATTTGAATTGATGAAAAAACGCTTGGCAAAAGCAATGGTTAAAAATACCGACGAACGTTTGGTGCAAGCCAATAAAGTGACCATTGTTTACTTAAATGAAACCGATAAAAATGATTATTTAAATTATATCGATTTTTTAAAGGATCAGAATTATTTTACAGGCGAAACAGAATATTTAACGGTTGAAGATTTACAAGATATTACTGATTTAAAAGCTTTACGCGTAAAGATTAATACCGATTTTACTATCGATAATTTTAAAATATTCTCTTACACAGATTTTGTAAATTATCTGACTAAATTCGTATAAAAGCAATACAAAAAGCCGCTACCGAAATAATAATTCCGTACATAAAAACCGTGTACGAAACGCTCAGCATTCGGTACTTTTTGTTCAATACCAAACCTAAATAATACAAATCTTTTATTAAGGTATCGTACAAATAATCACGGTCTTTCATTAAATCGTTCATGGCATTATTAAAATCGTTTAATGGCAATTGGTGAAAGTTTCCGAAAAACAAAAGATTCACTTTTCTCTGTTCAATCTCCTTTTTAGTAACAGTATTTGAACTCACTTTTGGTTTGGTCGCCAAAATGGTATAAACAATTGTTATTACACTGAAAATAAGTAAAATAAATGTCGGTATGATCAAGTGCGCATTACGCGGACTGTCTAATTTTGGGATAATCGCCGTTAATGAAATTGATATCAATATTGAGTTTACCGATAGTAAAATATTGGCTTTACTGTCTGCAATAGCACTTAATTGCGTATGATTGTTTAAAGTTGTACGAAAAAGTGTATCGATTCCTCTTTCCGGGCGATCTAATTTTTCCAGTTTTTTCTCCTTTATTTCTTTATTTTTACCTTTTTTATTGCCTTTTAATTTTTCTAAATTTTCACGCAACTTAAGAATATTTTTCTCCTTTTTAGGTTGCCAGTTCGCTTTGGCATAATCTGTAAAGTAGTATTGATTTTTAGTTAAAACCGTTAAGTTTTCTTTACACCAGTCAATATCTGTGAGCTGTTTGGTACAAGTAGTTTCAATTTCTTGCTTCAATAAATCGCCCAATTCCTGATAATTATCTAAAGTAAAATGATAAAAATCGGCATCCTTCATGCACATCTCCAATAAATTTGTTGGGAAATGCGAACATTTTGTTGCTAAAATCAAATTACAAACCTGATCAATATCTACATTTTCAAAAGCATTTTCTTTAATAAAATCTTTGAAAATTTCACAACTTCTTTCTTCATGATTTTCAGGACCATTTATATAACCGGCATCATGAAACCAAGCTGCAAGCCTTAAATTAGTAGCATTTGGCTCTAAAATATGTTCGCCATTTATCAGTTCATTTACCGCAGTTACAACGCGTAAAGTATGTAAATAATCATGATAAATATATTCAGAAGATAGTTTATCTTTGAACAGGTTGAAAATATATGCTTCGGCTTTTAATAAAAGTTCCATTGACGAATTTTTTACAAATTAAAATTATGAAATTTAACTTACATATTGCAAAGATTTCTGTTTTTGCTTTTGCCATTTATTTGTTAAATGCCTGTGCATCTTTTCATGAACAAATTGGAAAGGATTTTTCTCGCGATATGATTACTAACGAAGGTAAAGGCAAATTATTGCATGAAATTGTGGTGGTAGGCGATGTAGGAAATGCTAATGAACCGCAAGGACAGCAATTACTGAAAACGGTTGAAGGTTATTTAAAAAAGAACGATAACAACAAAACCTTACTTTTTATAGGCGATAATATTTATCCGTTGGGAATGCCGAAAGCAGATGATGAGGATCGATTGTTAGCCGAAGAAAAACTGAACGCACAAATAAATTTAGCACAATTTGTAAACGGAAAAACTATTTTTTTGGCAGGAAATCACGACTGGTATCATGGTTTGGATGGTTTGTTGGAACAGAAAGCATATATTGAAAGTAAGTTGGGGAAGAAGTCGTTTCTGCCTAAAAAACACGATGCTATTGATGTGGTTGAGGTAAACGATAAACTGTCAATTATAACAATTGATAGTGAATGGTTTATACAGAATTGGGATAAGTATCCGAACATAAACGAAGAAAGCATTGTTAAAAATCGAGAGGATTTTTTTGAGGAATTCCGCAGTTTAATTAATAAAAATCAAAATAAAGTTACGGTTGTCGCTATTCATCATCCCATGATTACAAACGGCAATCATGGCGGGTATTTTTCTGCACGAAATCATCTTTTTCCGTATAAAAAAGTTCCGTTGCCAATTTTGGGTAGTGTAGGTAATTATTTGCGAAAAACATCAGGTGCAAGTCCGGCTGATATGCAGCATACCTATTACCGCATGATGGTTGATCGATTAAAAACCCTTACTAAAAATAAAGAGCAAGTGGTTTTTGTTTCTGGTCACGATCATAATTTACAGTATATTGAAAACGATGGAATTAAACAGTTAATCAGCGGAGCAGGATCAAAAACCGAAGAAACCAGAAGCGTTCAGCCAACCAGTTATACCATTGGCAGCTTGGGATTTGCAACTTTAAAGGTTTATGAAGACAACCATGTGGATGTTTTTATTCATAAAATGACCGATTCTGGCGAAGAAATTGTTTTCAAGAAAACCATTATGTGTCCTGATGATTACAGCGGAAATTATCCTGAAGTTACCAAAACCACCACAATGGCATCGGTTTATCCGCCAGAAGAAACAAAAAAATCAAAAACCTACCGCTATTTATTCGGCAACCATTACCGCAGTATTTACGGTACAAAAGTGAATACACCTGTAGCAAATTTAGAAACATTGTACGGTGGTTTAAAACCGATCATATCAGGTGGTGGCAATCAGTCGTTATCGTTGTGGTTAGAAGATAAAGACGGAAAGCAATATGTAATGCGCGGTTTACGTAAAAGCTCGAAACAGTTTTTGCAATCGGCAATTTTTAAAGATACGTATATTCAAGATAAGTTAGAAGATACTTTTGTGCTGACATTTATCGATGATTATTACACCACTTCTCACCCTTATACCGCTTTTATTTTAGGGCAATTGTCTGATGCTGTTGATCTGTATCATACCAACCCTAAACTTTTTTATGTTCCGAAACAAAATGCGTTGGGTAAGTACAATGCAACTTATGGAAACGAGTTGTATATGATCGAAGAACGTCCGCATAAATCACAGGCAAACATTCCGTCGTTGGGAAATGGCGATGATATTATTGGAACACAAGAATTATTAGCCAATTTAGAAAAAGATGAAAAATATAAGGTTGATGAGAAAATGTATCTGCGTGCCCGAATTTTCGATTTTTTAATTGGCGATTGGGATCGTCATTCCGATCAATGGCGTTGGGTTGAGAAGAAAGTAGGGAAGGATGTTATTTACCAGCCGATACCAAGAGATCGCGACCAAGCATTTGCAAAAATCGACGGTAAATTACTGATGCTTGCAAATAAGCTGAATCCGTTGCGACACATGCAGCATTTTAAAGGTAATTATGGCAAACCACGCTGGATCACAAAATCGGCATTTCCGTTAGATAAAGTTTTTCTTCAAAACACCAGTTTGCAAGATTGGCAGAATGCGGCAGACGATGTTGTAAACGGCTTGAACGATCAGGTTATCGAAGATGCTTTTAACAGTTTGCCAAAAGAAATTCGTAACCAGTACAGCGATGATATCATTGAAATTCTTAAAGAACGTCGATCAAAATTAGTCGATTTTTCAGGCAAATATTATAAAGAACTATTCAAATACGGTATTGTTGTCGGAACCAATAAAAAAGATACGTTCGTTGTAAATACATCGAAAAATGAAGTGGTTGTTAATCATTATCGCAATAAAAATTCAGGAGATACATTAATGACAACCTATAAATATCTGCCAAAAACAACCAAAGAAATCTGGGTTTATGGGTTAGATGATGATGATAACATCAAAGTTATTGGCGATAAGTCTAAAATCCGTTTAAAATTAATCGGCGGAAAAAATAACGATGTTTACAATGTAGCATCAAAAACAAGTACAAAAATTTTCGATTACGCATCAAAACCAATAACAATCGAAGAAAAAGGCAATGCAAGCGTTGTTTTGCGCGATCAGTACAATTTAAACCAGTACGATTACCGCAAAGCACCTTTAAACGTATTGGCTATTTTGCCCGATGCAGGTTACAACCGCGATAACGGTGTCATGTTGGGCTTAAACGGAACCTACACCATTAAAAAGTTCAACCAAAATCCGTATTCGCAAAAGCATCAGTTGCGTGTGAAGTTCAATTTTGCAACATCGGGTGTTTTTGCTGCATACAAAGGTAGTTTTAAAGATTATTCAAACACCGGATATTGGAATGTGGAGGCTTTGGCAACTTCATCAAACTTTACAAGAAACTTTTTTGGGGTTGATAATTTGGCAACGTACGATAAAAGTGCTTTTAGAGATAATTATTACCGAGTTAGAACGTCGCAGATGGAATTTAAACCGGCGTATGAATGGAAAGGTCGCAATGGTAGTTCATTTTTGATCGGAGCAACTTATGAATCTACAAAAATTGAAAAAACGAATGATCGTTTAATTGATGAGCAGCTGTTTACGCGTTTGAATGATTCGTACAATACCAGCGATTTTGTGGGTGCCCGCTTAAAATATCAGTTCGAAAATTACGACAATACCCAAGAACCAACCGTTGGTTTAGGATTTATGTTTTTGTTTGGAAATCGTTTTTTTGCAGATGATTTTAATAAAACGCATCAATATTTGAATTCTAAATTGAATTTTGTAGTACCAATATCAAACGATAAAAAATTAACATGGTCGTCAACTTATTTGTTAGAAAAGATTTTTGGCGACGATTATCATTTTTATCAGGCGGCTACATTAGGGGCAAACAATGGCTTGCGTGGTTACCGTCAGCAGCGTTTTATGGGCGATACCTCGTTCGTAACAAGTCAGGATATTCGTTATAAAATGAAGCACATAACAAACGGCGTTTTACCTTTAAGTTATGGTTTTTATGCAGGATACGATTTTGGTAAAGTTTGGAATAAATTAGATCCGAACAAACAGTGGTATCACAGTTACGGTGGCGGTTTATGGTTAAATGCCTTGGATTCTTTTACAGCTTACGGCGGTATTTTTACCAGTAAAGAAAATAGTTTGATAAGTTTTGGTATTGGGTTTACTTTTTAGTTTCAAATATTAATTTGTAAGTTTTTACTTGATAAAGTTTTTAAAACTTTCGTCAGTTCGAGCTTGTCGAGAACTTATTCATATAGAAAACTTCTCGATACGCATCACTACGTTACGCTACTCGAAGTGACGACTTTTCTAAATAATAATCAAATGAGCAGATAATAATATTAGTTCAAATCCAACATAAAAACTTTTCCGCCTTTTTTACCTTTTTCGCTTTCATCTGCCATAAAAAGTTGTTTATCGCTTTTAAAAGTAATGGCTTCTTTTTGCGAATTATGACCTAATTCTTTAATTGTAATATTTTCTTGTTTAAAAGAATCATCGTTCACAAACGGAATCAACAGCACCTTATCGTGCGTTAACAAAGCAATTTGGTTTCCGTTTTTATTCAATGCTGCACCGGTAATCGCACAACTTTTATACTGACCGCAAGTTTCTAAAGTAGCAATTTTTTTGGCTTTAAAACTTCCGTTTTTGTTAGGAACTTTGTAAACGTAAAAAGTTCCATCAAACCCTTTTGATCTATTTTTTGTGAACAAATAAAAAGCATCATTAGTAGCTACAAAAGCTTCGCAATCGTACAATAAATTGCTTTTTTTAGGCGGAAAATCGGTTTGATCTTCGTAATAAAAGGTCGTTTCTTGCGATGTGTTAATTGAATTTGAAGTTAAATCAGATCCATCAACTTTTAAAATACGCAGGTCTTTACGTTTATTGTCGTTATTGCCAAAGTTTCCAATATAAATGTTGCCGTTGGTATCTTGCGATAAATCTTCCCAATCGGTATTTTCCTGATTATTCACAGTAACCGTATTTTCAAAAGTTCCATCAACCGAATAAACATATAATTCCGACGGATTTCCTTTATCCTGTAACATCCATAATTTCTGGGTTGGTTGGTGAAAAATCATTCCCGAAACTTCGGTATGCTTTTTATCTAAGGTAAAAACTTCTTTAAAATTGTTTTCTTGCGATTTTGTAGAACACGCATACAATAAAGAAAAACTAAAAAACACGATATATTTTTTCATTGCGAAATTTTAGGGTAAAATTAAAAAAAAGACTGTGAAAGTCTTTTTTATTTGGTTAGATAATTTGATAAACGATGTCTGTTGAAGTTCCAGAGCGATCATTTTTATTGTTTTTAATTGAAAATTTTCTTGTTTCCTTTCCTTCTTTTTTATCGATTGAAAATGAAATACTAAAAGGCAATAATCTTAAATCATCAGTTCCAAAAGTCAATGTTTCCCATTTTCCGTTATTTTGGTACAAAAGTTCGGTATATTCCAGTTGATTTCTATTGTATTTTTGATTTACAAATGAAATGCTGATTCCGTAATCTTGTGCTGTTTTTTCAATTTCTTTTAAATCGTTTAATGTAGAATTTCCCGAAACTGTTATTAAACCTGTATGAGAACCTGTGAATTCAATCGATCTAACAGCGTAAATTCTTTGTTCTGGTTTCTCTAATGTTACCTTTGTTTCTTGCGCGTTTGCAAATAATCCGGTTAACCCAATAACACAACAAATAAGTTTCTTCATGTTTTTATGTTTTTGGTTATAACGTAAAATGAACTTGTTTTATTTTAACTGATTTTTGCTTTTTGTTTCGGAATCACTTTTTAATTGCTCTGAAGTTTTATTGGCTTCCTCTCGAAAATTTTTAAAAAGTTCTTGAAATCTCTTTTGCGAATCCATCATTTCTTCATACATTTTTTTCATATCGCTGTTTAAATTCAAAAAATCAGATTGTAAACTTTGGGTGTTTTCAGACAATGAATCAAATGCAGAAAAAGCATCACTTCCAAAAAAGTTTAATGGACTTCTTTCAGAATTTCCTTTCACACTAACATAATGTTTTCCGTTGTCACCTGTAAGATTAATCGAAAACGGATCAATTGGTCGGTTAACATTATCAATAGATTTCATAAACGACTGATTTCCGTTCACAAGCTGCATGCGGATCGATACAATCTTTTCATCTACAATCTTTACATTCTCAAAATTTACCGTTACGTTGTAATCATCTTTCAGCATTTGTTCGATCTTTTTAAGATCATCCAACGTTGTATCGGCATTAATTTCAACAGAAAAGGTGGTTTGAACAGCTTCCTGATTATTTGCCGGTTTGCTTTCTTGTGCAAAACTGTTAAATCCTAAAAAACCAAAAAGAGCAATAAAACAAAGACTTTTAAAATTGTTCATGTGAATTAATATTTAAGAGTTAAACAAAATAAATAGTAATTTTGAAAAAAAATAACATGCGAAAATTACTGATTTTTTTCCTTTTGTGTAGCAATTTAACTTTTTCTCAACATAATGAAAAAGAAGTTCTTGAATATCAAAAAGATCTGAATGAATCCTATTTAAATATTGAAACGACTCCTTTAAAAGAGGATGAGTTGAAAGATTTTAAAGGATTGAATTTCTATCCTTATAACGAAAAATTTGTGGTAAAAGCTACTTTGGAACGATTGAAAAATCAGCCGGTTTTTAAAATGCCCACTTCAGGTAAAAACCAACCAAATTACAAGCGTTACGGAATTTTACATTTTACGATTAATGATCAGAAATTTCAGTTAGAAGTGTATCAAAACATTGATCTGATAAAAATGAAAGGTTACAAAAAGCATTTGTTTTTGCCTTTTATCGATGAAACCAGCGGAAATGAAACTTACGGAGCCGGACGTTATCTGGATATTGAAATTCCTAAAGGAAAAGAAATTGTGTTAGATTTTAACAAAGCGTATCATCCTTACTGCGCTTATACTATTGGTTATTCTTGCCCAATTACGCCCGATGTAAATTTTTTGAAAACTGAAATTTTAGCCGGAGTAAAATTCTAAATTATGCATTACAATATTCATACACATACGTTTTCAAACAATAGTGAAATTGTAGAATTGGTTAATCAATATCCAAACGAAATAAATGCTGAATTACCCAATTTTACTGTCGGAATTCATCCTTGGTATCTAAACGAGAATACTTTTTTAGATGATTTAACTGTGATTGAAAATACAATTCAATATCCAAATTTTAAGGCGGTAGGCGAGTGTGGGTTGGACAAACGAATAGAAACTTCGATAGAAATTCAAAAAAAAATTTTAATTCCGCAGTTGCTTTTAGCCGAAAAATATAAAAAACCGGTAATTTTGCACTGCGTTGCGGCTTATCAGGAAATCATCAAGATCAAAAAAGAATTAAAGCTTACTATTCCAATGGTTATTCACGGTTTTTCAAAGAATAGTCAGGTTGCCGAAAGTTTGATTAAGAACGGATTTTATTTATCGTTTGGAAAATATCTGTTGCAAAATCCGGAATTGGGAAATGTACTGAAGACCATTCCGTTAACTCAACTTTTTTTAGAAACCGATATGATCGATCAAACGATTTTTGAAGTGTACAGCAAAGCAGAACGTGTTTTAAATAGAAATTTAGAACCTATAATTAACGAAAATTATAACAGAGTTTTTAACCAGTAAAAGGGAATCGATTTTTCGATCGAAGAAATTTACACAATTTATTATTAAATGGCTGTTTGGCAGGAAAGAGCAGAATTATTATTTAAACCAGAAGGAATTGAGATTTTAAAAAATGCAAACGTTTTAATTGTCGGTTTAGGCGGTGTAGGATCGTTTGCAGCCGAATTTATTGTACGTGCAGGTGTTGGCAATGTAACGATTGTTGATGGCGATACGGTTGATATTACCAATGTTAACAGACAATTACCCGCGTTACATTCAACCGTTGGGAAACCAAAAGTGGAAATAGTTGGTGATAGATTAATGGATATAAATCCGGAATTAAACTTAACGCGTGTTCAGGAATTTTTATCGCCCGAACGTGCTACCGAAATTGTCACAAAAGATTTTGATTACGTTTTAGATTGTATCGACAGTATTACTCCAAAACTTAATTTAATTGTTGCAGCAAAAAAAGCAGGAGTAAAGGTGATTTCAAATATGGGTGCAGGCGGTAAAATGCTTGCAAATAAAGTGGTTGTGAAAGACATTAGTAAAACCGATGTTTGTCCGCTTGCAAAAGTTATTAGAAAACGTTTGCGAAAAATGGGAATAAGCAGCGGAGTTAAAGCCGTTTTCTCTTTAGAAAAACCAGACGAAAGCAGTTTAAAAATGACAGACGGATCGAACTTTAAAAAATCGTTTTTTGGAACAAACAGTTGGATGCCCGGTTTATTTGGGCTTCATAGTGCCGAAACAGTAATTAGATATTTGTTGAAGAGATAAAAAAAATTCCTGCATTGTGCAGGAATTTTTTTATTTAATCTGAGCTTTTTTCAATTCAAGCTCTTGTTTGTTTACTTTTAGTTTAAGTTCAGAAACTTTTGTTTCCATTTTAACTAATTTGGATTTTTCTTTAATTTCCTTTTCAAAATCCATTTTGTTTTTCAGCTTTTTACGCTCAAATTCATTTTTAGCTTCTTCGAACTTCATTTCAGCTTTACGTAAATTGTTTTCGGCTTTTTTAAGGTTGCTTTCTGCTTTAGCAATATTTTTTTCTTTTTTAGCAGCTTGTTTCTCTACTTTTATTTTTTGCTTTTGCTCTTTTTCAAACTCCTTTTGTTTTTTTTGTGCAGCTTTTGCTTCTTTTTCTGCTTTTTTCTTTGCACGTTTGGCAGCATCTGCTTCTTGTTTTGCTAATTTTTCTTCTGCTTGTTGGCGGGCTTTTTCTGCCTTCAAAATTTCTGCATCGAAATTAGTTGCAGTTGTAACAGCAGTTGCGGTAGCTGTTGTTGTAGCAGCAGTTGTACTAACAGCTGTTGTACTAACAGCTGTTTCTACTGCCGGTAAAGCATTAAGGGTATCGTTAGCAACCGTTTGTGTGGTTGCGTTTACTTGTGCCTGCGTTGTAAAATTTATGCCCATTACAACACAAGTGAATAAAACAACTTTTTTCATCTTGTAAATATTTTTTGTAAAATTAAAATTTTATTCTGATTAGACAAAATGTATGCCAGCTTACCATTCGTTTACTTTATTGGCATCTAACTTTAAAAAGATGAACAATAAAAGGGTAAAGGCAATTAAACTTGATCCACCGTAACTAAAAAATGGTAACGGAACCCCGATGGTTGGGAAAATTCCAATAAGCATGGATACATTTACAAAAAAGTGCATAAACAAAATGGCGGCTACGCAATAGCCGTAAATTCGGGCGAAATTATTTTTTTGTTTTTCCGATAAATAAACAATTCGCAACACTAATGTGATAAAGCAGGCAATTACGACTATTGATCCCGCAAAACCCCATTCTTCGCCCACGGTTGTAAAAATATAATCGGTATGTTGTTCAGGTACAAATCCGCCTTTTGTTTGTGTTCCTTCTAAAAATCCTTTGCCGATCCATCCGCCGGAACCAATCGCAATCATTGACTGATTTAAGTTGTATCCTTCTTTCTTCATGTTAACATCATCGCCCAACAATACATTAATACGGTCTTTTTGATGAGGTTCTAAAACATTGTCAAAAACATAATCAACAGAAAATACAAAACCACTCATGATTACTGCTAAAATAGCATAGATAAAAGGATTTCTGCTAATGGTTTTGTTATAGAAAAAATGTACAACGCAACCTGCAACTATTAAAAGTATAAGAAAAACAGGTTGAATGACTAACGCTAAAATGAACAACAGTATGGCTAAAAAACCTGTCCATAAATACCAGCCCGGAAAACCTTCGCGATATAACACCAAAAACAAAACAGCAAAAATCATTGCTGATCCGGCATCGGGTTGCAGCATGATAAAAGCAACAGGTAAAAAAATGATTCCCATTGCAATGGCTTGTTCTTTTAGTGTTTGAAAGGTAGTTTGACTTTCGGTAATGTATTTAGAAAGAAACAAAGCAGTGCCTATTTTAGCAAATTCCGATGGTTGTAAACTGATTCCGCCAAACTGATACCAGTTGGTTTGACCTTTAATGGTTTTACCGAAAACGAATAATCCCATCAATAGAACAATGCCAATAACATAATAAATAAGGGAATATTTTTCATAGACTTTGGTGTCTAACGAAAGCAGCACGATGATCATAGGGATGGTTAATCCTATAAACAATAATTGTTTTCCGTAGATCTGACCCAAATCAAAAATTGATGTTTCTTCTAATGGTAAAGACGCCGAGTAAATGTTCATCCAGCCAAAAATAACAAGCACGGCATACAAAAATATGCTTAACCAATCTACATTGGCAATTACGCTTTGGTTTTCTAAATGTTTAGTTTTTACCATTTTGCTTGGCTTTTAATTTTAACTGACGCTCTTTTTCTAAACGTATTAAACGGTCTTTTTCTTCCCTTTGTTTATCCGAAATATCTTTTAAAATATAATTTGCAGATAAATCACCTTCTAACATACGTTTTTCTAAATCGGTACGGGTAATTTCTTTCTTCAGATATTTTTCGATCATTAACGAAGCAATAGGTCCTGCCCAACTTGCTCCCCAGCTACCGTTTTCAATAAAAACCGCTATAACAATTTTAGGATTTTCTTTAGGTGCAAAAGCCAGGAATACCGAGTGATCTTGCAGTTTTACTTTCTCACCGTCAACTGTCGCAAAGTTTTCTACCGTTCCCGTTTTACCGCAAATATTAATGTCTGGAATTTGTAATCGGCTTGCAGTTCCTGTTTTATAAACTTCAGCCAAACCTTCAATTACAGGTCTGAAATGCTGTTTATCGATTGTAGTTTGTTTTTTCTGAATGAACGATTTATCGATTTGTTTATTCTCGATTTTTTTGATAATGTGAGGTGTATAATAATAACCTTCGTTTGCAACAGCACACATTACATTTGCCAATTGTATAGGCGTCATTACAACCTCGCCCTGACCAATTGAATTTGAAACAATTGTAGAACTTTTCCAGTTCCAGCCTTTGTATTGTTTGTTATAATAATCTGATGTTGGAATTCTACCTTTTTGACCAGATGGCAGATCATAACCCATATACTGATCTAATCCAAAGCTTTTTAAATGATTATACCAGGCATCGACGCCTTGTGATGATGTTGGATATTTATTGATAATGCGCATATAGGTTTGTGCAAAATAGGTATTACAAGATTTAGCAATAGCAGGGTGAAGATTCCACGTTCCAGCGTCGTGACATTTCATAAATCTGCCTCCAACATAAAAACCATGGCTACATGAAAATCCCGTTTGTGTATCAATCACTTCTTCTTGCAAACCGATTAATCCAGTTAAAATTTTAAAAGGAGATCCTGGAGGAAATTGCCCTTGTAATACTTTATCAAAGAAAGGTTTTCCCGGAATACTGTCGATTTTGGTGTAATTTTTAGAACGATCACGCCCAACCAACATTCCCGGATCGTAAGACGGTGCTGTAACCAATGCTAAAATCTCGCCCGTTTTTGGCTCAATAGCTACAATTCCACCACGTTTGCGAATCATTAATTCTTCGCCGTATTTTTGCAAATCTTTATCAATTGTAATGGTAACATCGTTTCCTTTTACGGCAACGGTATCATAAATTCCTTCTTTAAAAGGACCAATTTCTTTATTGAATTTATCTTTTTGAATGTAATGAACGCCACGAATTCCTCGTAAATCTTCCTCATAAGCTTGTTCCACACCACGCATACCAATCAATTCACCCGATTTGTAGTACGGACGTTTTTTTAGTTCCATTTCATTGATCTGACGGATGTATCCAAAAACATTTGCTCCAAAATCAACCTGGTAATCACGCAAATTTCTTTTCTGAATATAAAATCCTTTAAAATGACGGATCTTTTCCTGAAAAGCAGCAAATTCGGTTTTGGTTAACTGTGCCAGAAAAACCGATGGCAATCTTGGCGAATATACCTTTGCTTTTTCTAATTTCTTGATATAATCGTCTTTCGTAATTTCAAGAATGGAGCATATTTCAAGCGTATCAATATTTTTTGCTTCGTTAGGAATAACCATGATATCGTAACTTGGCTGGTTTGCCACCATCAACTGCCCGGTACGATCGTAAATATAGCCGCGTTCTGGATATTCGTACACAATTTTTAAGGCATTCATATCAGCTTTCTTCAAGAAAGAATCATCGACAATCTGTAAATAAAAAAGCCTTGCCACAATGATTATTGCAGCGGTGATTACAATTATGGGAAACAGAAGTTTTCTCATTTTCGAGGCGATTTAATTAATCCGATGATTAAAAATATTAGGATAATTGTAAAGGCAGACGATGTTACAATGCGCAGTAAAATCTCCAGAATAAAGTTAAAGTTAAAAACTTCTAAACTAATTAATAGGGTATGATGAATTAAAACGCTGGTTACAACGTAGGTTACCAATTCTGATGAAAATTTATCGGTAATACGCATCATGTGAAATTCGTAACTGTAACCAAATGCCATTTTTAACAGGTTTTCACGAACAAATGCCAACGTAATGCAGGCTGTAGTGTGCACACCGCCCGAATTATTAAAGATATCCAGAATTAATCCCAACAAAAAACTAAAAATCAAAAATAAATGTCGGTTTGTATTTAACGGATACAAAAGGATGAACAAAATGTACGGATACGGCGTTACAAATCCAAAAAAATGAATGTTATTGAATACTGTTACCTGAAAAAATACAAGAACAATAAAACGGAATGTATTTAAAATTGTGGTATTATTCATCGCTTACTGTTTGTTCTTCTAATTCTGTAACTTCTTTAATGTGAACGTGTTCTATTAAATAAACCGAACTAATATTCGTCATGTCGTTAAACAAGCGCACGCTGATCGTGTAAAAATTCGAATTTTTAGAGGTAAATACTTTATCAACCAAACCAACTGGAACATTTTCAGGAAAAATAGTAGAAATTCCACCTGTTACAATAGAATCGCCTTTACGCAATGCTGCCAATTTTGGAATATCCATTAACTGTACATAGCCCGCATTTTTTCCGTCCCAAGTAATAGTTCCAAAGTGATTGGTATTACTCACTTTTGCACCAATTTTAGTATGCGTATTTAAGATACTTTGTACGGTTGCGTAATTTTTTGAAACATTTTCAACAATACCAATAACTCCTTTAGAGTTTATTACACCCATATCTTTTTTAATGCCGTTAACTTTACCGCCTTTAATGGTTAAATAATTTTCTTTCTTAAAATACGAATTTTTAATGATTTTTGCATTAAACAGTTTATAATCTTGGGCAAAACGTATTTCCGGATTCACCGCAAAAGTGCTATCAATAATCAATTGGCTATTGTACAAGATCTGTTTCATTTTGGCATTTTCTTCTGCCAAACGGTTATTTTCGTCTTTTAAATGTAAATATTCGGTAATGCTATTGGTTTTTTCATAAATAGTACCAGATACAACATTGGCACTGTGCAGCATTTGACTTTGATGATACGAGTGCGTTTGTACGGTTAGATACAATGAAACTACTAAAAGCAGCAAAAACAGTAGCTTAGTACTGTTTTTTGTAATAAAATATATGATTTGCTGCATATAAAATGTGCGGTTTTATTTTATTAGGATGCTTTTGAATTTTTCGATATTTTTAATTACGATTCCTGTTCCGCGAACAACGGCACGTAAAGGATCTTCTGCAATGTAAACCGGTAAATCTGTTTTTTGAGAGATACGTTTATCCAAACCTCTTAACATAGATCCACCACCAGCTAAATAAATACCTGTGTTGTAAATATCGGCAGCTAATTCTGGCGGAGTTTGCGATAATGTTTCCATTACGGCATCTTCTATACGCTGAATTGATTTATCTAATGCTTTCGCGATTTCTCTATAAGATACGTTAACTTGTTTTGGTTTACCTGTTAACAAGTCACGACCTTGAACCATTAATTCTTCTGGTCCTTGATCTAAATCTTCAATAGCAGCACCAATTTCAATTTTGATTTTTTCTGCTGTTCCTTCACCAACAAATAAATTGTGTTGTGTACGCATATAGTAAATAATATCGTTTGTGAAAACGTCACCGGCAATTTTAACCGATTTATCACAAACAATACCACCCAATGCCAAAACAGCAATTTCGGTAGTACCACCACCTATATCAACAATCATGTTACCTTTAGGCTGCATAATATCAACACCAATACCAATAGCAGCGGCCATAGGTTCGTGTATCAAATAAACTTCTTTACCATTTACACGCTCACATGATTCTTTAACGGCACGCATTTCAACCTCTGTAATTCCTGATGGAATACAAACAACCATACGCAATGCCGGTGTAAATAATCTCTTTTTTAATGCAGGAATGCTTTTAATGAACAAATTGATCATTTTTTCAGAAGCATCAAAATCTGCAATAACACCATCTTTTAACGGACGAATAGTTTTAATGTTGTCATGTGTTTTTCCTTGCATTAAGCTGGCTTCTTTACCCACAGCAATAATTTTTCCCGAAACACGGTCGCGAGCTACAATAGAAGGGCTGTCAACTACAACTTTTCCGTTATGTATTATTAAAGTATTTGCAGTACCAAGGTCCATAGCGATTTCCTCGGTCATGAAATCAAAAAATCCCATATAAATTTTAAAATGGTGTTAAGTTAAACTATTCCGTTATATTTTTAATGTTTAAAGTGACGGATACCTGTGGTTACCATAACCATTTGGTTTTCGTTACAATAATCAATGCTTAAATTGTCTTTAATTGATCCGCCTGGTTGAATAACAGCTTTAATACCTGCATTTTTAGCAATTTCCACACAATCAGGGAAAGGGAAAAACGCATCGCTTGCCATTACAGCATCTGTTAAATCAATACCAAACGCATTTGCTTTATCAATTGCTTGTCTTAACGCGTCAACACGAGATGTTTGTCCGGTTCCCGAAGCACACAACTCTTTATTTTTCGCCAAAACAATCGTGTTTGATTTGGTGTGTTTACAAATTTTTGATGCAAACAATAAATCTTCAATCTGTTCAGCATCAGCTACTAAAGTTGTAACGTTGGTTAAATGTTCTTTAGTATCTGTTACGTTGTCTTTATCTTGAAATAAAATTCCGTTTAAACACGTACGAACCTGTGTTGTTGGTAATTTTACATCGTTAATTACTAATATAATTCTGTTTTTCTTTTCTTGTAAAATAGTAACAGCTTCGGCATCATAGCTTGGTGCAATTACAATTTCGCAGAACAATTTGTTAATTTCTTCTGCTGTTTCTTTATCAATGTTGCCGTTTGCAATTAAAACACCACCAAAAGCCGATGTTGGATCACCAGCCAAAGCCGCTAAATAAGCTTCTTTCATGGTTGGTTTTTGAGCCACACCACAAGCGTTGTTGTGTTTTAAAATAGCAAATGTAGGTGCATCGCCTTTAAATTCGTTCATTAAATTAACGGCAGCGTCAACATCTAATAAATTGTTGTAAGATAACTCTTTTCCGTGTAATTTCTCAAACAATTCGTCAAAATTTCCGTAGAAAATTCCTTTTTGATGTGGGTTTTCTCCGTAACGCAACGTTTGTGCTTCGCTTTCACTGATTTTTAAAACCGGTTCGTTTATTTCCTGGTTAAAATAATTGAAAATAGCTCCGTCATAATGCGATGAAGTATGGAACGCCTTTGCAGCTAAATATTTACGTTGAGCCAAGGTTGTAGATCCGTTTTCTTCTGTGTAAAAATTTAAGAATGTTTCGTATTCTTCAACCGATGCAACAATTACGGTATATTTAAAATTCTTTGCACCTGCACGGATTAATGAAATACCGCCGATATCAATTTTTTCGATAATTGCTGCTTCATCAGCACCCGATGCAACTGTTTTTTCAAACGGATACAAATCAACAATAACTAAATCAATCTGTGGAATTGCATAATCTTTCATTTGTTGAACATCGGTTTCGTTGTCCTGACGGTTCAAAATTCCACCAAAAATTTTCGGGTGTAACGTTTTAACGCGTCCGCCTAAAATCGATGGATATGAAGTAACGTCTTCTACTGGAACAACCGGAATACCCAAGTCTAAAATAAACGTTTCGGTACCGCCTGTTGAATAAATAGTTACGTTGTTTTTGTGCAATTCTCTAACAATTGGCTCTAATCCGTTTTTATCAAATACTGAAATTAATGCCGATTGAATTTTTTTAGATGTACTCATTATTGTTGTTCGTTGTTTTTAAGCTGCAAAAATAGTATATGTTATTGATTTAATGAAAATTATTTGTGATGATTTTTTGCCATTTTAAAATATTTTTTGTGGTTATTTTCAACAGTATTTTTTTTGATGAAAAAATGGAAATTCAAATTAAAAATTATATTTTTAAGATTATGTAAATCATTAAAATAAAAAGTATTATGAAAAAAATTTTGTTTCCCGCATTATTGTTGTGCGGTATGGGCTTAACGGTTGTTGCATGTAAAAAAGATTCCGCTGTAAATGCAGACGGAAAAGAAGTTGTTGCGGTTGATAATATGGATGATGCCAATGCGATTATTGAGTTTAACAACGGGCTTATCGAGAAAAGTACAAAGAACCGATCTAATTTAGAGCGTGTAGTAAGGTATTTGGAAAGTATGGATGCCTTTATTGCGGGGAAAACTCCGGTTTTAATAGCGCCAATCAATATGCCAAATATGTCAAAATTAAAAGAAACTCCGGATGCACTTGGTAAAAACAAAGAAGCCGTTAAAACGCTTGTAGAAGATTCTACAAAAAAGATTGATGACATTAAAAAGAAAACTGACGAGTTGGTAACGTACATTAAAGCAGAAGATTACAAAGATGATAACGGAGCAAAGGCACAAACGTATAAAGCGGAGATAATGAAGCTTATAGACGATTATTATGCTACCGAAGACAAATTAACCGCTATTATGCAGCCAGTTGCAGATGGGGCAGAAGAAACTATTTTAAAAGATCATCCGCTGAAAGACTATATTTTAGGTAGCAAAAAAGTATTGGCGCTTTCACAAAATATAACTACTGCAGTTACCGATCAGTATAACGAAGATGTGTACGATATTCCTGCACTTAAAAAGCAGTACGATGTTTTGGAAAAAGAAATAAAAGCCAATACTGCAAAAGAATTTAAAGTAAGCGAAACTTCTTTACAAAGCAAAAAGGGTTATTACGAAAATTTTAATAAAGAAGCCGATAATTTCTTGGCAACGTTACGTAAAGTTTTACGCGAAGCCGAAACCAGTAAAACTATTACCGAAGGGCAGGCATCAGAAATTCACAATGGCTACCAAAATGTTGTAAGTCGTTATAATAATTTTGTAGATTAAAAAACATACAGAAAAGCAGAAATTTATCAGGTTTCTGCTTTTCTATAAATCAAAGAAATATTTTACCACTGCTGAATAATTACACAAACGGTAGTTTTATCAAGTAAAGCAAATTCTTTTGCTCCCCAAGGACGCATGGTTACACCTTTAAGGTTTGGATGTAAAAAATGTGGATGCGATTTTGAAACTTTTTCGTAAACTTCGTCAATATTGTTGGTATGTAGCCTTATTTCAGGTCGATCTTTATCGGCATATTCTTTATTCTGGTGCAGAAAAACCTGTAAATTATCTTTTTCTACGATACAACACGGATTGTCAGAATTTAAATCGTTATAGCCTATTGTAAATGTTAGGCAATCTACAAAAAGTTCAATGCCGTCTTGTATGTTTTCGTAGAATATGTTGGGTACTAATTTTGTGAAATTCATTTGGAATTATTTTTTTTAAAAGTAAGAAAATAGTCCTAAATAGTTCAAACAAAAAAAGCAAGAACTTATTTAATTCTTGCTTTTTTTCTATACATCCGTGGAAACGATTTAACGGGATATTGTCTTTTATGCGGAATATTATTAAAGATAAGCGCTGCAATAAATAAAATGGTAACACCCGTAAAAACAGGCGAAAAAACATATTCATAACCTAAATTAGTGATAGAAGGTCCACCGGTTACCGCAATTAAAGCAGTTGCACCACCAGGCGGATGCAGTGATTTTGCCATTTGCATACCGATGATTGAAAGCGAAACTGCCAACGGACCGGCAATCCAAACATAATCGCCTAAAATTTTGTAACAGGTAACTCCGATAATTGCCGAAATTAAGTGTCCGTTAAAAAGGTTTTTAGGTTGTGCTAACGGACTTCCGATTGCACCGTAAATCAATACGCAACTTGCCCCGAAAGATCCAATCATCAATGTCAAATCATATTTCGACAATCCTTCAAAATGCAAAAAGCTTATGGTTCCCAAACCAACGAAAGATCCTACAAAAGCCCAAAAATGTTCCTTAAAATCAACTAACGTTTCTTTGTACAACAAGTAACGTGTTCGGCGGTAGGTTTTATTTTTTTTGATCGACATATTATTAAACTCAAAATTCTTAAAGTCGAAAGTTTTAACGCTAAAAACCAACAACTAAAAACGATGTTACTACTTCTTTTTAGAAACCATTTTTTTGATTTCGTTCAGTTTCATCAAAGCTTCAACCGGAGTCAGTGTATTGATATCTAAATTGGTGATTTCATCACGAATTTCTTCCAAAATAGGATCATCTAATTTAAAAATCGAAAGTTGTAAATCGTCTTGTTTCAACGCTTCGGCAGTTCCTTCTGTTTTATGACTGGCTTCTAATTTCTTTAATATTTTCTGTGCTTTTTGAACGACTAAATTAGGCATTCCTGCCATTTTTGCAACGTGAATACCAAAGCTGTGCGCGCTTCCGCCCGGAACTAACTTGCGAAGAAACAATACGTTGTCTTTTAATTCTTTAACCGAAACATTATAGTTCTTGATACGGCTGAATTGTTCGTGCATATCGTTCAATTCATGATAATGTGTTGCGAACAACGTTTTAGCTTTTTGCGGATGTTCGTGAATGTATTCAGCAATTGCCCAAGCAATTGAAATTCCGTCGTAGGTTGATGTTCCGCGACCAATTTCATCTAACAAAACCAAACTGCGGTTGGTTAAATTATTTAGGATAGATGCCGTTTCGTTCATTTCTACCATAAATGTAGACTCGCCCATTGAAATATTGTCTGATGCGCCAACACGAGTAAAAATTTTATCTACAATGCCCATTCTAACAGAACTTGCCGGAACAAAACTTCCCATTTGCGCCAACAAAACAATTAATGCCGTTTGACGTAAAATAGCTGATTTACCCGACATGTTTGGTCCGGTAATCATGATGATTTGTTGCGAATCGGTGTCTAAATACACATCGTTTGCAATGTAAGGTGTATCAACCGAAAGCTGTTTTTCGATTACCGGGTGACGACCATCTTTTATTTCCAATACATGATTATCTTCTAAAACTGCTCGGACATAATTATTTTCAATTGCCAACTGCGTGTACGATTGTAAACAATCTAACTGTGCAACCAAATTGGCATTCATTTGTACAGGCTGAATGTACTGCGAACACCACATCATGAATTTTTCGTAGATTTCAGCTTCAATTTTAGAAATGCGTTCTTCGGCACCTAAAATTTTTGCTTCGTATTCTTTTAATTCTTCTGTAATGTATCGTTCGGCACTAACTAAGGTTTGTTTGCGAATCCAAGTATCTGGAACTTTATCTTTGTGTGTGTTTCTTACTTCGATATAATAACCAAAAACGTTGTTAAATGCCACTTTCAACGAAGTAATTCCGGTGTTTTCACTTTCGCGTTTTTCTATTGCCTCTAAAAACGATTTTCCCGAATGCGATATGTTTCGCAATTCATCTAACTCTTCATTAATTCCGTTTGCAATCGCGTTTCCTTTATTTAGGGCAACGGGAGCATCGGCAGAAATAGTTGTGGCTATTTTTTCTCGAAGCAATTCGCAGGCATGCAAATTATCGCCAATAACTTTTAGGGCATCGTTTTTAGATTTCAACGCAGTTTCTTTCAACGGGATAATCGCATCTAAACTTTCCTTTAAAATAACGAATTCACGAGGCGATATTTTTCCTGTAGCCAGTTTTGAAATCAATCGTTCTAAATCTGAAATCTGTTTGATCTGATACTGAAAATCCTGTAAAACTTCGGTGTTCGATTTAAAATAATCAACCACATCAAAACGCTTGTTAATGGCATCAATATCCTTTAAAGGCAAAGCCAGCCAGCGTTTTAACAAACGACCGCCCATTGGCGACAACGTTTTATCGATCACATCTAAAAGGGTAGTGGCATTTTCGTTTGCAGAACCGTAAAGCTCTAAATTTCGAATGGTAAATCGATCCATCCAAACATACGCATCTTCGGCAATTCGCTGAATATTGGTTATGTGCTGAATTTTATTATGCTGTGTTTCAGAAAGATAGTATAAGATTGCTCCGCACGAAATAACTCCTTCCTGCAATTCATCAATTCCAAAACCTTTCAACGAATTGGTTTTAAAATGATTGGTTAAACTTTCGTTGGCATAATCGTCTTTAAAAATCCAATCTTCTAAATAAAACAGATTAAAATCGCTACCGAAATGGTGCAGAAAATGATTTTTATTTCCCTTTTGAACCAAAACTTCGCTTGGTTTGAAATTCTGAAGTAATTTGTCAATATATTCTTCGTTTCCTTGCGACGTTAAAAATTCTCCGGTTGAAACATCTAAAAAGGCAATTCCAATGTTTTTCTTTCCAAAATGCAAAGCTGCCAAAAAGTTGTTGCTTTTAGATTGCAACACTTCATCGTTAATAGCAACACCGGGCGTAACCAATTCGGTAACGCCACGTTTTACAATGGTTTTAGTGGTTTTAGGATCTTCTAACTGATCGCAAATAGCCACACGCAAACCCGCTTTTACCAATTTTGGCAAGTACACGTTTAAGGAATGATGTGGAAAACCAGCCAGTTCGGTTTCGCTACTGGATCCTGCACCGCGTTTTGTCAAAGTAATACCCAAAACTTTTGCGGTACGAACAGCGTCTTCGCCAAAGGTTTCGTAAAAATCGCCCACACGGAAAAGCAGACAAGCATCGGGATACTTTGCTTTAATCTGATTGTATTGCTGCATTAACGGAGTTTCTTTTTTCTCTTTTTCCTTTGTAGACATTGTTCTAAATTTTATAGGATTACAAATATACCATATCTAAAACACAAAAAGAATGCAACTTAAACAGGTTGTGTAATTTTTTATTAAATTTTTGATAAAGAATTGATGTTATAATGTTTGCGTAACTTTTTAATGACGATTGATGTTGAAACTGTAATAGTTAAACCAATAAGACAACCGCCGGCAACCGTTAAAAATCTAAAAATAGGTGCGATGGATTCATCTAAAGTGTGTGATTGCAGCATTACGATTAAAAATGCGACAATTGCAACGCGACTCATATTCATTACTTTAAACAGATAACAGATAATTACGGTAGAAATAATTCCGCCAATTAAAACATACAAGTTTGTTGAATAAATCAAATGACACAATAACCCTACGATAGATCCTATAAAATTAGATCGAACTCGATCAATGGTCAGTTTTTGAGAATCTTTTCCTTCGGGTGATATTACTAAAATTATGGATAACAACGTCCAGAATAATTCAAACTTTGGAAATTGCATCATTAGGAAATATCCGATTAAAAAGCCCAGTAAACATCGAATGGTATATATGATAATTTGCGATGTAATGATATGTTTTACAACGTAAGCGAACATATTTTAGATTTTTCGTGCAAAGGTATTGTCTGAAAAACAGATAAAAAAGAAAATCGAAAGAATATTTTTTTAAGACAAAAGTTACTTTCGAAATTGAAATAGTTGCGCGGAAGTTTTATAAAATGGTATCTTTAGGGCTTTAAAATTTTATAATGAAAAAATTAATTTTAGACGATTTAAACCGCAAAAATACCGAAGAATTTAAACAGGCAGAAAAAACTCCGATTATTGTTGTTTTAGATGATATAAGAAGCTTACATAATATTGGATCTTTTTTTAGAACGTGCGATGCTTTTTTAATTGAGAAAATTTATTTGTGCGGAATTACTGCAACACCGCCCAACAAAGAAATTCATAAAACAGCTTTAGGTGCAACCGAAACCGTTGCTTGGGAATATGAAAAAGAGGTTATGCAGGTGGTTGATCGTTTAAAAACGGAAAACGTAAAAATACTTTCGGTAGAGCAGGTGGAAGGATCTGTAATGCTGAACAATTTTACTGTTGAAAGTGATGTTAAATACGCATTGTTTTTTGGTAACGAAGTAAAAGGTGTCAACCAACAGGTTATTGACAGCAGTGATGCAGTTATTGAAATTCCGCAATTAGGTACCAAACATTCTTTAAATGTATCAGTAAGCGGCGGAATTGTAATTTGGGATATTTTTCAGAAGATGCAAACCTTAAAATAAAGCAAATTAATTTTCAATTTGCTTTATTTTATCATTTATAAGCTTCAAAACTTCTAAATAATTTTGATGGTTTTCAACAAAATCTTTATCAGTAACATCAATAATCAACGCATTTTCTTGTGGCAGGGTTTTAATAAATTCACTATAACTTTGGTTGATGTTATCTAAATATTCAGCTTGAATATTTTCCTCATAAGAACGACCTCTTTTCTTAATATTTTGCAGTAAATTTTCTGTGTTTTGATATAAGTAAACATACAAGTCGGGCTTTGTGATTTCTTTGTTCATAACATCGAAAATAGATCTGTACAGCAAAGCTTCATCTGTATCTAATGTAACTTGTGCAAAAATTAACGATTTGTAAATGTAATAATCGGCAATAATTAAATCGTTAAAAAAATCGTACTGACCCAAACCTTGATTTAACTGTGAATAACGATCTGCAAGAAACGACATTTCCAACGGAAAGGCGTATCGCAACTGATCTTCATAAAATTTCGGCAAAAAAGGATTGTCTGCAAAACGTTCTAAAATAGTTTTTGCATTAAAATCTTGTGCAATTTTTTCAGCTAAAGATGTTTTTCCAGAGCCTATATTTCCTTCAATTGCCAGAAATTTTATAGTTCTAATGGTAAAATCATCTTTTGGTAAATCAATATGATCTACTTTTTTTATTTCAGATTCATCATTACACATCAATAATAATTCTTGTGTTGATTTCTGTAAAATGGGATGTTTCCAATCGAAAATCAAATCATTTAAAGGAATCAACACAAATTTTCTATTTTGCAATTCTTTATGCGGAATCTGTAAATCAGCCGAATCAAAAATCAAATCGTTAAAATAAACAATATCAAGATCAACCGTTCGGGCTTCGTAATTCTCAGTCGTTTTGGTTTTTCTACCCAATAATTTTTCGGTTTGTTTTAATTCAAATAACAATTTTTCGGGCGATAAATTTGTATGAATCAAAATGCACATATTATAAAACGGAAAACTGTCAAAACCCCACGAAGGTGTTTCGTAAATTGCCGATGCTTGTGCTACAAAACCAATATGATTATATATGTGGTTTATGGCATTTTGCAGATTTTCTTTCTTGTTTCCTAAATTGCTTCCTAAAGCTAAAACTACTTTATTGTATGTGTGCATGCTGCAAAAGTAAATAATGTTTTAAACTTTTGTAACATTTTATGTTTTCATATACTAACCTAAATATAGATTAAAACAATAAAAATGAATTTTATAAAAAATGTACTGGCAACATTTGTAGGAATCATCCTATTTTGTATGATGTCTTTCTTCTTATTGCTTATTGTTGGCGTGGTTGCATCGGCAGGTAGTTCGTCTTCTGGAAAATCAACAAAAAGCAATTCGATAATTAAATTAGATTTAGAAAACGTTTCTAACGATTACGGCGGAAGTGTTTATATTGAAGATTTTGATTACAAAGAAACCAATAACGACGGATTGATCAACGTTTTGCAGGCGATTGATTACGCGAAAACCGATGATAAAATCAAAGGTATTTCTATCGAAAATAATGCCACAAGTTTAGGATCAACACAACGTAAAGCAATTGTTGAAAAGTTGGCTGAATTTAAAAAAACAGGGAAATTTGTTGTTGCGTATGCCGATTATTATTCACAAGGCGAATATTATCTGGCATCGGTAGCCGATACGGTTTACATGAACCCAATGGGAAGCATTGATTTTAAAGGTTTGGCTTCTGAAGTTCTGTATATGAAGGATCTGCAAGAAAAAACCGGAATTCACATGGAAGTGATTCGTCACGGAAAATACAAAAGTGCTGTTGAACCGTTTTTACAACAAACTATGAGCGATGAAAACCGTGAGCAGTTAACCGTTCTTTTAAATTCTATTTGGGAATCTTATGTGGGCGATATTTCTAAAAATCGTAAAATTTCGGTTGAATCATTAAATACTATCGCAACAAATTTAGATGCACGTAATGCGAATTTGGCTCTTCAAAATAAATTGATCGATAAAATTGCGTACATAGATCAATATCAAAACGGAATTAAAAAAGCGTTGGATATTAAGTACGATGACGATATTAACGAAATTGAAATTTTAGATTATATTAAAGATGTCAATTTAAATATTAAGAAAGTTTCAGCTAAAGATCAAATTGCCGTGATTTTTGCTCAAGGCGAAATTCAAGGTGGCGAAGGAAATGTAAACATCATTGGCGAAGGATCTATAAACAGAGCATTGAAAGAAGCACGTAAAAACGATAAAATTAAAGCGGTTGTTTTGCGTGTAAATTCACCGGGTGGTAGTGCTTTAACTTCTGATATTATTTGGAGAGAAATTGAACTGACAAAAAAGGTAAAACCGGTAATTGTTTCAATGGGCGATGTAGCTGCTTCAGGCGGATATTATATTGCGTGTAATGCCAACAAAATTTTTGCTGAACCGGGAACAATTACAGGATCTATCGGAGTTTTTGGTATGGTGCCGAACTTTAAAAAGGTAGCTGATAAATTCGGAGTAAATGCCGAAGCGGTTAAAACACACGAAAACGCAACTGGTTACAGTGTTTTTGAAGAGATGTCGCCAAAGTACAAGCAGACACTTACAGAAAGCATCGAAATTATTTACGATACCTTTATCTCTCGTGTTGCTGAAGGTAGAAAAATGGATAAAGCAAAAGTTGATGAAATGGCTCAAGGTAGAGTTTGGACAGGGACTATGGCAAAACAATTAGGTTTGGTTGATGAATTAGGAAGTTTAGACGATGCTATTGCTTATGCAGCCAAATTAGTTAAAACAGATGATTATAAAGTTTCGTTATACCCGGAATACGAAGTAGAATTAGCAGATTTATTCCGCAAGTTTTTAGGCATGTCGGTTTCAAGCGTTAAAGAAGATGCTATCAAAAGTGAAATCGGTATAGAAAATTATGAGTTGCTACAACGTATGAATTACCTTAAACAAAGCAAAGGTGTTCAAGCAATGATGCCTTATCATTTAAACATTAAATAGTTGAGTGTTAGTTAAAACCAACGCCCTTTACAATTTGTAAAGGGCGTTTTTTATTAAAACTCACCAACCTGCAAATGTGTGCTCACTGCAATTCGGTTCCATGCGTTAATGGTTACAATTGCCATAATGATTTCTGCAATTTGAGTTTCACTAAAGAATTTTGAAGCGTTTTCGTAAGCTTCTTCGCTTAATCCGTTTTGACTGATCATGGTGATTTCTTCAGTCATAACCAAAACCGCTTGTTCTTCTTCTGTGTAAAAAGATTTCGCTTCTTTCCAGGAGCTTAATAAGAAAATACGTTGGTTGGTTTCTCCGTTTTTCAGTGCATCTTTGGTGTGCATATCAATACAGTAAGCACAATTGTTTATTTGCGATGCGCGAATTTTAATCAATTCTTTTAATGTTTTTGAAATTTCTGCACTTGCAAGAAAAGTTTCTAAACCAAACATAGCTTTAAAAGCTTGTGGTGCTGTTTTGTTGATGTTAATACGTTTTGTCATAATTTCTTAATTTTTATCTGATACAAAGTTGAGAAACAGTTACATGTAAAAACTTAAACTGGTTTAAGAAAGATTTTTTTTGCGAATTTCACTTAAATATTCAGGTGTAAAACCCAAAAAAGAGGCGATTAAATATTGGGGAACACGCTGAACAAATTCGGGATGTTTCTTTAAAAGCTGAAAATAAAATTCGTCTTTAGCAAAAGAAAAAATGTATTTAATACGCATTTGTGCGGCAGCATACGCACGTTGGTAAACAAACCGGAAATAACGTTCTAATTGCGGAAATTTATTTAAAAGCAATTCCTGATTTTTTTGTGTGATGACCAAAACTTCTGTTTTTTCAACTGCCTGAATGTAGAATTCGGTTTGCGATTGATGTTCATACGCCATATTATCAGTCATCCACCAGTTTTCAATAGCAAATTCTGTAGTTTGTTCAGATCCTTTTTCGTTAATGTAGAATTTGCGTAAAATACCTTTCAAAACAAAAAAATGCTCTTTACAGATTTGTCTTTCTTCCAAAAGATTTTCCTTTTTGCGTACCGTTCTCACTTCAAAAAAAGAGATTATTTCCGAGAATTCCTTATCGGTTATCGGAACAAATTTATCTAAATGTGCTTTGAATAGTTCAACCATATTTAATCTTTTACAGGTTCGTAAATCAATTGTACAACGCCCGATTTAAATGTATTGGTTTGGATAAGTTTTAAATTCAATCGGTTGGTAAGATTTTCAAATAACGGTTTTCCTGTTCCTAAAGCTATGGGATGAACCGAAATTCTATAAACATCAATCAAATTTAGCTGAATAAAAGTTTGAATTAGGCTTGCACCGCCATAAAGCCAAATATCTTTTCCCGGTTGATTTTTAATTTCGGCAACTTTATCGGCAATATCAGAATTTATAAAAGTGGCATTTTCATCATTTCTGATTTCACTCGAAAAAACATATTTCTTTTTTGAATGAATGTTTTGCCAAAATGCTTTTTCAGAAGCATCGGCATTGTTATCAGGTTGATAATTTCCCCATGAATCATAACTTACTCTGCCATATAAAATAGTATCTATATTGGAAAGAAATCTATCAAAATTCATATCATCATCCATGATACACCAATCAATTTCTCCGTTTGATCCTTCAATAAAACCGTCTAAACTAACCGCTAAATCTAAAATTACTTTTCTCATTTTTACTTGATTTTATGGTTCAAAAATAATTCAATAAAAGGTCAGATAATGTCGTTTTTAAAGCTGTTCGTTTTGCTTTTTAATCAATTCAGTCAACAATTTTTTAGCACGTAAAATCTTAATTTTTACGTTGTTTAACGGCTCGTTGATTATTTCGGCAATTTCGTTATAGCTGCGTTCCTGAAAATAGCGCAACTGAATAATTTGCTGATAATGAGGTTTTAACTGTTTAATGCAAAGTTTTAAAGTCGCCAAATTTTGTTCATAAATCAATTGGTCTTCCAAGGTGTCTTCATCTGCAAGGGTATCAAACAAAAATTCCTCGTTTTCGTTTAAATTAACCATATCATTGCTTTTTCGCTTTCTAATTAAATCAATATGAACATTTTTTGCAATGGCAATCAGCCACGTATTAAACGCAAATTCGGTTTTGTATTGTGAAAGTTTATCAAACGCTTTGGCAAAAGTTTCAATGGTAATATCTTCGGCATCGGTTTCATTTTCGGTTCTTTTCAAGATAAAATGATATACTTCTGTCCAATAAATATCCAACAGGGCAGTAAAAGCAGTCTGACTTCCTGTTTTTGCATTTTCTATTAATACTGCAATTTCACTTGCCGGTTTTTGTGCCACGTTACGTTGTTGATTTTTTGAAAAGGTTTCCTAAAAATAGTCGAATTTGCATAAAGATATAAAACAAATCGAACAAAGGAAAGTAAAAAGCCAGATCGTTGTAACGGAATTTTTTAGCTGCTTTTGCAAACAATATCCAGATAATAAGGTAGCGTAAAAGCACAATTGCCAGCGTTACGTACCAATATTTAAGGGTTATGAACGATGCTATTGCAGTTGCGATAAATAAAAATTGCAGTAAATTGAAAAGTTTGATTTTAAATGCTGCCGATCCTTTTAGGTTTGATAATAGTTTAATTTGTTGGTTTTTAAATGCTTTGAAATCTTTACGATTCAACGCTTCGGTTTCAATCATTGCATCGGGATGTTCGCAAATAGTGGTGTTTTTTGATGTTGAAGCATCGTTCACCAAATATTCGTTCATGAATAAAGGTTTCTGCATGTGGTTGATAAACCCGTTTACATTGTAAAAATCTTCTTTTTTAAAGGCGATTTGCTGTAGATTTAAACTGTAAGGCTGACTGATTTTTGTCCAAGCAACCGACTGAATTTGCTGCATGGTATGAAAAAAGCGCAAGTATTTGTTGAAGAATCCTTTTTGTTTGCTGTAAAAAAAAGATCCTAAAATAATGGTTTTGTTTAAAGTAAAGTGTGATGTTAACTGAACCAACCAATTGTTTGAATGTATTTTCTTATCGGCATCAATGCAAACCAAATATTCATATTTACTGGCTTTAATTGCCAGGGTAATGGCATATTTTTTATTTCCCCAAAAAGTTTCGTTGTTCACTACATCAACAATTCTAATGTTCGGGTACATTAACGCATATTCTTTAATTAAGTGCAGCGTATCATCGGTAGAGGCGTTGTTCACTAAAACCAGTTCAAATTGGTGGTAATTTTGATTTAGTAAAACAGGCAGTAAATTTCGCAATTCAGCACTGTTGTTTTTCGCATATACAATTACCGAAACCGGTATGCGTTTGGCGTTGGTTTCGTGCGGTTTGCTGAATATCGATCCTGCAAAAATGCCCAAATAATATACCAGTAAAACAATAAATAAACCTGCTAAAATATAAAGTAGTGTTAATGCCATAGGGTGTTTTAAATAGCTGCAAAAATACTTTAAATGTTATCGAACTACAAGTTTAAAAATTAAATAAATTGTTTATTTTGATAATCTAGTTTATTACAGATTTAACCAATTATCTAACATAAATCGTCGCTTCGAGTAGCGTAACGAAGTGAAGTGTATCGAGCCGATGTTTATTGCAGTATTATTATTTAAAGTTATCGTATAATTTATTTGAATTTGCGTAAATCAATACATTTTTTAAATCTTCTTTATTAAAATCTTTAATTTTTTTGTTTGTAATTATATACGGAATTCTAAAAGTTTTATTTACAGAATTTTCTAATGGTAAAACGTCTTTCAAGAAATCTCTAAATGCTCTTTGCCTAATTCTATTATCTTGTTTATCTCCGTCATTCATCCATGGAAATAATAAATTTTCTCTAATTTTTTGAAAACCTGAAGTTCCGGATTTAGCAACTTTTTGACAAAGCTTTTATATAAATCAAAATCTCCTACAAACTGATTTTCGAACAATGTGTGTCCTCGAAAGTGATTAAAATGTTGTTTTTCATCAAATTCAACCATAAAATTAAATGGTTCTCCAAACCAAATATCTATAGATTGCAGATTATTTTGTTCTGAATAACTACTTGACAATATTAACTCATCTAAATCAAGTTTATTGTCAACAATATTCTTGTAAACATTGTTAATATTTGACCAATTATTTTCAGAAATATTTTTTAGAGGATTTGTTGTTAACCAATTTAATTTCTTTTCAAGAGTATAGTTTGCTTCAATTTTAAAACAATGATCTAAATAAATTTTGATAGTTTCTGCAATCGGGACTAATTTTGACATAGTTTGAATAGTATTACAACTGAAAAGAAATTTTATATAATTAGTTCTCGACAAGCTCGAACTGACGGAGTCTAAAAAACTACTTAACTTTCTTGTAATCTTTAAATAATATTCACTTCGGGGTTAATTTCAATGCCGAATTTCTGCAAAACAGTTGCTTGCACGTATTTAGCCAGATTAATTAGTTCTTCGCCTGTTGCGTTGCCATAATTAACCAATACCAATGCCTGTTTTTTATGTACGCCGGCATCGCCTTTGCGGTAGCCTTTTAAACCCGCTTGTTCAATTAACCAGCCCGCAGGAACTTTTACTTGAGCATCGTTTACAGGATAATGTGGAATATCCGGATTTTTTTCTAATAATGATTGATACAAAGTTTTATCGATCACCGGATTTTTAAAGAAACTACCGCTGTTGCCAATTTCTTTTGGATCGGGTAATTTAGACTGACGAATTGCTATAACCGCATTGCTTACATCTTTAATTGTTGGGTTTGATACCTTCATAAGATCCAATTCCTGTTGAATGGCTCCGTAAGATGTATGCAAAGTATGTGGTGCTTTTTTCAGTTTAAAAGTAACCGATGTTATGATGTATTTGTCTTTCAGTTTGTTTTTAAAAACACTTTCTCGGTAGCCGAATTCACAATCGGTATTTGAAAATGTTTCAATTTGCAAGGTTTCTAAATTCAAAGCGGTTAGGCTGTAAAACGTATCTTTAATTTCCACGCCATACGCACCAATATTCTGAATAGGAGAGGATCCTACTTTACCAGGAATAAGTGATAAATTTTCTAATCCGCCTAAATTTCTATCAACCGTGTTCAACACAAAGTCGTGCCAAATTTCGCCCGCTTGTGCTTGTATCCAAACAAAATCATGGTCTTCGTTAACAACTTCAATTCCTTTGGTATTTAAATGTAACACTAACGCGTTAACATCTTTTGTAAGCAGCATGTTGCTTCCACCGCTTAAAATAAATAAAGGCAATTTATTATTATTTTGCTCAATAACGTGTTTTAGCTGATCTACCGAAGTAATATCAACAAAAGCGGCTGCATTTACACTGATGCCAAACGTATTGAAATTTTTTAAAGACTGATTGAACTGCATAGCTGAAAATTTGTACAAATAAACGAAAAACCCTTTTTGTTTAGTTAGATATTTTAAAAATTTCGTAATCTAAATTGGTCGATTTTACAATAAGTTCCGTTCGATCTTCATGTGTATCGGTAATAAAAAGCTGACCAAAAGTGGCGTTGTTAACCATTTCGATTATCTGTTGCACGCGATCGGCATCCAACTTATCAAAAATATCATCGAACAATAAAATAGGCAGAACGCCGCTTTGTTTCTTTATAAAATCGAATTGTGCCAATTTTAAAGCGATCAATAACGATTTTTGCTGACCTTGCGATCCGTATTTTTTAATGGAATGTCCGTTGATTTCAAACAATAAATCGTCTTTATGAATTCCTACCGATGTATATTGCAGCACGCGGTCTTTCTGTAAAAAATCAGTAAAAAGATCTAATAAAGGTTTTTCATGTAGCTGACTTTCGTACTTAATTTCAACCGATTCGCTGTTGCCTGTGATCTGTTGGTGGTATTTTTGAAAGATCGGATTAAATTCCTCAATAAATTCGCTTCGTTTCGTATGAATTTCAGTTCCTAAATTATGCAGTTGTTCGTTGTAAATTGTTAAAGTATCCGTTTCGAAAACTCTGTTTAAAGCAAAATATTTCAACAAAGCATTACGTTGCATCAGTACTTTCTGATATTGGATCAACTGCTGCAAATACTGACTGTTTTGTTGCGAAATAACCAAATCAATAAACTTTCTTCGGGTTTCACTTCCTTCCGAAATCAAATCCTGATCGCTCGGTGAAATCATAACCAAAGGAATCAAACCAACATGATCGGCAAACTTATCGTAAATTTTTCCGTTACGTTTTAAAACCTTTTTTTGTCCTTTTTTTAAACTGCATACAATTTGTTCGCGTTTGTCGGTTTTATTAAATGTACCTTCAACCACAAAAAAATCTTCGTTATGTTTAATATTCTGCAAAGCCACCGGATTAAAATAACTTTTGCCGAATGCCAGATAATAAATAGCATCGAGCAGGTTGGTTTTTCCCTGACCGTTTTTTCCTACAAAACAGTTGATTTTTTTAGTAAAATGAAGTGTTTTTTCGGGAATATTTTTAAAATTAAGGATATGTATTTGCTCTAAATTCACAAAAGCAGTTTTATTTATTGAATTAAAAAGCAAATTTCTGAAAAATATCTAACAAATAGACTTTTAAATTTAGATAAAAATCCTATTTTTGCCCAGATTAAAATTATTACATCGTTATGGCAACATATAATAAAAGAGGTTATAAACCAGAAAAACCAGAGGTTGAAAAAGAAGAAAACGTACATCAGGCGGTATTAAACGATAAAAGTGATACAGCTGAAGTATTTAATTCTTTAGATTCGTCTGCAAATAAAATAGGCAATTGGTTTACATTAAACCAGTCAAAAGTATTTTATGCAATTGGCGCATTGGCTGTTGTAGCAGTTGGTTATTTGGGTTATACTAATTTTATTTTAGAGCCAAAAGAAGACGAAGCTGCAAACGAAATGTTCCAGGCACAGCAATATTACGACCAAGCTATTAACGGACAAGCAACCGACTCTTTATATAATTTAGCTTTAAACGGTGGTGAAGGTAAAATGGGCTTTTTAGGAATTACCGAAGAGTACAGCGGAACAAATGCAGCTAATTTGGCACATTACTACGCAGGAACATCATACCTTAACATGGGTAAATTTAAAGAAGCAATTCAGCATTTAGAGCAGTTTAACTCTAAAGATTTGTTCTTAAAAGCAATGTCGTTAGGTGCAATTGGCGATGCATTTGCAGAATTAAACCAACAACAAGAAGCTTTTGATTTTTACAAAAAAGCATCAGAACATACAACAAACGATTTTACAACGCCACGTTACGCTTACAAAGCCGGCTTAATGGCGTTAGAATTAGGTAAGAAAGACGAAGCGTTGAAATTGTTTACCAATATTAAAGACAATTACAAAGGTTCTGTAGAAGCTGCAAATATTGATGTTTATTTAGGAATGGCTCAATAATTATGGCTACAGCTAATAAAAATTTATCAGAATACAACAAAGCCGATTTAATTGATGCAAAAGATTTAAAGATTGGTTTGGTTGTTTCGGAATGGAACGATAAAGTTACCAACGGTTTGTTTCAGGGTGCTTACGATGTATTGATTGATTGTGGCGCGAAACCTGAAAATATTGTACGTTGGAATGTTCCGGGAAGTTTTGAATTGATTTTTGGAAGCAAAAAAATGCACCAGTTAGAACAGTTTGATGCTGTTATTGCCATAGGTTGTGTAATTCAAGGCGAAACAAAACACTTTGATTTTGTTTGCGAAGGTGTTACACAAGGCATTAAAGATTTAAACTTAATCTACGATGTACCTACCATTTTCTGTGTACTTACAGATAACAACGAACAACAGTCGATCGATAGAAGTGGAGGAATCCACGGAAACAAAGGAACCGAAGCAGCGGTTGCCGCATTAAAAATGATCGCATTAAATAAATAATACAAAAGCTCTGAAAATTTCAGGGCTTTTTTTATGCAAGTTTTTATTGATTTGTTAGAGAATAATTATATTTAGAACATTAATATTGTGAACTTGTGCAGTTTATTAATTAACAAAATTTAGAATGAAAAAAGTTATACTATTCATACTTTTAACTGCTTTATTTTATTCGTGTAGTAAACAATTTGTCTATATAGAAAAGCCAGGTAGTAAGCATTATAATAAGTTTTTTAATCGTTTTAACAATCAATCGTATGTTTCTGTAGAACAATTAAAAGGTCAATTTTACAATTATGTGCCGTGCGATTTTATGTATCACAAAAGTGTTATGTTTCAGGGAAATAAGGTAACAATAAGTTTAGGGGAAACAGAAACTTATGAAATAACCAAAATTTCTTTTCATAAAAACATCATGGAACATTCACTGAGTGATGGATATAACAACGGTAAATTATTAAAGAAAATAGTTGGAGATAAATTCTTATTTCGCTTTCAGATAAATGATTTTGATTATTTGTTTTTAACTATTTCTACAAAAGATTTGAATAAGCATCCATTAATCATTCATAATTGCAAGCACAAGACAGAAGAATTAGAATTTGATGTTTTGGCTTTAGAAGAAATGTGGAATAATAATTAAACCAAAAGCTCTGAAATTTTTCAGGGCTTTTTTGTTTTCTTTAACTTTCTGCAAAGGGCATTGATAAGTGAATTCCCGTATAAAATTGTATTTTTGTAAATCATTAGAAAAAGTACAACAATACATGTCAAGCGTTATACGTTTATTGCCCGATCACGTTGCCAACCAAATTGCCGCCGGCGAAGTGGTGCAAAGACCCGCATCGGTAGTTAAAGAGTTACTCGAAAATGCCGTAGATGCAGGTGCAACTGCCATTAAACTGGTAATTAAAGATGCAGGTAAAACGCTGATCCAGGTTATTGACGACGGTAAAGGAATGAACGAAATTGATGCACGTATGTGTTTTGAACGTCATGCAACTTCTAAAATTTCCATTGCCGAAGATTTATTCCAACTGCAGACAAAAGGTTTTCGTGGCGAAGCATTGGCATCTATTGCCGCAATTGCGCATGTAGAATTAAAATCTAAAGAACACGCTGCCGAATTAGGCACACACGTAATTATCGAAGGCAGTAAAATTGTGTCGCAAGAAATTGTTGTGGCTCCAAGCGGAACATCGTTTTCGGTTAAAAACCTATTTTTTAATATTCCTGCCCGACGAAACTTCCTGAAGTCAGATCAGGTAGAATTACGCCATGTGATTGATGAGTTTGAGCGTGTGGCTTTGGCACATAACAATATTCAGTTTACGTTTATAAACAACGGTAGTGAAATGTTTAATTTGCCGGCATCTAATTTTCGTCAGCGTATTGTGAATGTTTTCGGCGGAAAAACCAATGAAAAGTTAGTTCCCGTTCAGGAAACAACCGAGATTGTTGAAGTTCACGGTTTTGTTGCAAAGCCCGAATTTGCGAAGAAGAGCAGGGGAGAACAGTTCTTCTTTGTGAATGATCGATTTATAAAAAGTGGCTATCTGCATCACGCAGTAACGGCTGCTTTTGAAGGTTTGTTGAAAGATGGTACGCACCCAAGTTATTTTTTGTATTTAACGTTGCCGCCAAATAGTATCGATATTAATATCCACCCGACAAAAACCGAAATTAAGTTTGACGATGAACAGGCGTTGTACGCTATTTTACGAGCTACAATCAAGCATAGTTTGGGTCAGTTTAATGTTTCGCCGGTGTTGGATTTTCAGAAGGATAATGAGTTAGATGTTCCTTATAGTTATGAAGGAACAAAATCTACCGAGCCAACGGTTGAAGTTGATGCGTTTTTCAATCCGTTTGAAAGTATGAAATCGGGGAGCAGTTTGGCAGGACAAATGGGTTCTGGTTTTAATCCGTTCGAAAGTGTCAAGCCAAAAACTTCGGGAAGTTCATTTCAAAGCAATGCATCGTTTCAAGATCGTAAACACAAATCGGGCGGTTGGGAAACGTTGTACGAAGGTATTTCAGACGCAAAAGAAATCATTCTTACATCGGCAAATCATCAGTTTGATGAAGAAGTAATTACCGGATCTTTGTTCGATGACGATGTTTCGCAACCAACAAATCATCAGCAATCGTATCAGTTTCAAAAAAAATACATCATCAGTCCCATAAAATCGGGCATGATTATCATCGATCAACGCAGGGCACATCAGCGAATTTTGTACGAACATTACATGCGTTCGTTCACGGTAAAGCAGAATGCAAGTCAGCAGTTGTTGTTTCCGTTGTCTTTGTATTATGGCGTTTATGAAATGGAACTTCTTAAAAATTTGCAAAACGAACTGGTTCAGATGGGATTTTTATTCGATGAAATTTCTAACGAAAAAATTGTAATTTTAGGTATTCCGGTATCGATTACAGAAAGCGAGGTTTCTATTGTTTTAGAAGATCTTTTAAACGATATGCAAGACGATGCTCCTGCCGATGTTGATATTCTGCACGACCGCATTGCAAAATCACTGGCACAGAGTTTGGCGGTAAAAACCGGCACGTATTTAAGCGATAAAGAACAGGAAAATATTGTAAATAGTTTGTTTGGGTGCGAAGATCCACAAACATCGCCCTTTGGCAAAACTACTTTTATTACCATGAAGGTAGAAGATATTGATAAAAAATTTATGTAATGAATCAGATTACTCCAGTAGTAAAACAATTGTTAATTGTAAACGTTATAATATTTTTAGCGGCATATTTCTTTGTGCCAGTATTGAATGTTTATTTTCCGCTGTATTATTTTGAGAATCCAAACTTTAAATTTTGGCAGCCTATAACACACATGTTTATGCATGGCGGTTTTTCACATATCCTATTCAACATGTTTGCTTTGTATTCATTTGGATCGGTGTTGGAACAAATATGGGGAGGCAAAAAATTTATACTTTTCTATATTTTATGTGGATTAGGAGCTGCCCTTTTACATACAGCCGTTAATTATTGGCAGATACATGATGTTGTAAGTACGTTAACCTTAAATGGTTTTAAAGAGAATGAGATTTTTGAATTACTAAATAGCGGAAGAATTGATACACGCTGGCAGGAATATGTTTCACAAAGTGGAATTCAGGCATTAGGTTCATCATACTTATCAGTAGCTGTCGGCGCGTCAGGAGCTATTTACGGTTTATTGGTAGCATTTGCCTTCATGTTTCCAAATGCCGGCTTGGCTTTACTTTTTATACCTGTTCCGGTTAAGGCAAAATATTTTGTACCGGGAATTTTGGTTTTAGATTTAATTTTAGGATTTAACGGCGCTGCTATTTTTGGATCAGGCGGAACAGGAATTGCGCATTTTGCACACATTGGCGGAGCTCTTGTAGGTTTCTTGTTGATGTGGTTCTGGAAGAAAAAACAGTTCGATCAATTCCGTTGGGATAAATAACATACTATGCTAAAATTCGATATTAAAAATATTGCGGTCGAAATTAAACTTCTTATTGTTGTAAGCGTAATAAGCTTTTTTGTTATGTTTATGAAGTTTACCGATGTAAGTTTTTATAAAGCTATTATCGAACAATTAGCATTGTTTAGCGACTTTAAAATATTTAATTATCGAATTTGGCAGTTTGTAACGTACAGTTTTCTGCATGCCGATATTATGCACTTGCTGTTTAATATGCTGATGCTGTATTTTTTTAGTCAATTGTTTTTTACATTTTTTAATTCAAAGCAATTTTTAAAAGCCTATTTTTTAGGTGGTATTGCAGCCGGAATTTTTTACTTTTTAATTGCCAATATTTTTGGCTTGCAAAGTTATGTTGTAGGAGCATCGGGAGCTGTAATGGCGGTGTTTTTTACGGTTGTAGGATATAATCCGAAAATGCGTGTGCAGCTTATAATTTTTGGAAACGTTGCAATATATTACATCGCGATTGCGTTTTTAGGTTTTGATTTGTTGCAGTTGTTTTTTGATAATGCCGGCGGACATTTGGCTCATATCGGCGGAAGCATATTTGGTTTTTGTTACGGCAAATGGTTAGGCGGATTTTCGGTGAGCAACCTTCAAAAATCAAAAGTAAAAACCAATTTGCGAACGGTTCATAATAAAATCAATCAACCCAAAAATAATTCGGCAGATAATAGCGTTCAAAAACAAATAGATGTTATCTTAGACAAAATTAGCAAATCGGGATACGACAGTTTAACAAAAGAAGAAAAAGAGTTTTTGTTTAAGCAGAAATAAACTTATGAAACAGTTAAAGTGGTTTAATAAAATAGCCTATATTTTAAACATAATGTTGGTTGTGCTAACATTGTTGGGCTATTTATTGCCTTCTATGGCGCCTAAACTGTTTCCGTTTTTGTCGGTTCTTACCCTAATTTTACCCACACTTTTAATGCTAAATCTGGTATTTGTGGTGTATTGGGCAATTCAACTTAAAAGACAGGTTTTTTTATCGATCATTGTTTTTTTGATCGGATACACGTTTTTTACCAAATTCTACAAGTTTACATCGAAAAACGAAGAGGTTGTAGAATCAGATTTTACTGTTTTAAGTTATAATGTTCGCTTGTTTAATCTGTTTAATTGGATGCCAAACGAAAATGTTGCCGAAAATATTAAGCGTTTTATTGAAGAGCAAAATCCGGATATTATTTGTTTTCAAGAATATTCCAAATCGGCAGATTATGAGTTAGACGATTACAAGTTTAGACACATTATTATGCATGGAAAAAAGATCAAAACCGGTCAAGCTATTTTTTCTAAATTTAGAATTATTGATGAAGGTGAAATCGCTTTGCCAAATTCCGATAACAACGTAGTGTATGCCGATATCGTTAAAAATAAGGATACCATTCGTGTGTACAGCATTCATTTGCAATCGGTAAATATTAGTCCGGATATTAATGAGATCGATGAAAGTAAATCAAAACGAATTTTTAACCGATTAAGTGAAGCATTTAAAGTTCAACAGTTGCAGTCGGAGTTGATTCAGGCACACATGGAAGATTTTAAAGGACATAAAATTATCTGTGGCGATATGAACAATACGGCGTTTTCGTACGTTTATAAAAACATTATCGGCGATATGAACGATGCGTTTGTTGAAGCCGGCAAAGGTTTCGGAAAAACCTATAACTACAAATATTATCCTGCCCGAATTGATTATATTTTGGTTGATGAGGTGTTTGATGTGAAAGAATTCAAAACCTTTAAAGAGTTTAAAAATTCGGATCATTTCCCCATTATGGCGCGGTTAAATATGAAAGATAAAAAAAACTAGCTTTAAGGCTAGTTTTTTAGTTTATCTAATTCATTGTCTATATCATTCATAAAAATTTCATCGAAACGTTCAACATAAGGCTCATTCATTTTATCGTTTTTTAGGTATAATTCTTTAGCCTCTAAAAAATGTTCTTTTGCTTTTTCTTTATCATTTTTCAAAACATAAATTTGTCCCGCATAAAAGTTCAATTCGGCTTTTACACTATAGGCCATACTTAATTGTTCTTGTAAATAAAAAAGCGATTTGTCTAAATCATTCAATTTAAAATAACTCGGTGCCAGATAGAAATTAGAGAGGTAATCGTCTTTTGGATTTACACCTTGTTCTTTAAGAATGGTAAACAAGTAATCAAAAGTTTCAATTGCTTTTTTATATTCTCCCAATTGATAATAAGCTTGTGCCTTTAAAAGCAAACACGATTCTCCATGACAACCTTTATACGGAATTTTACTAATTTCTATAACTTTATCAACATCTTTAATAGTACTTTCGTAATCACGGTAATAATACAGCATGCTCCAGGCTTTATATTCTAGGGCTCGTGTTTTACCATTAGCCGTATCAATTGCTACGGCTTTGTTAAGCATTTCCATAGCCTTAATATGTTCGCCCGCTTTTTTGTAGGAATATGACGCTCGCTCCATATATTCCACATGATCTGGAACAGCCAATAAAGCACTGTCTTTATAGATTCTATGCAATTTTCCTGTTTGAAACCATGGATTAAACTTCATTGATTCTTCATGATAATAATCTGCCAATTTTGAACGTTCTTCTGTTGAAAGATGTGCAAACGGATTTTCGCTTTTGGTTGATTTACAAGAAATAAAAACAATTACGAAGAATATAAGTGATAGTTTTTTTATGGACATAAATCTACAATTTTACCGTCTTTAATTTTAAATAGTAAAAACGCGTGAATATCATGGTGGTAAGAATTCTTTATAAAATCGGGCCAGTCTTTTAAAAGAGCTATTTCGTTTATTAAATATTTTATAAGATCAGGATTGTAAGTTGCAGGCTTATACAATGTATCCATTTGTTCAACACCAAACCTACCAATTTCATTAGAACAATTAATAGTAAAATGTATGGTTATGTAGCCGTTACCTTTAGCTAAAGGTGCATTTTTTGTTATCTTTGATAATAAGTAATTATTGCCTTTAGTGTATTTGTAATCGGGGTTAGCTGCATAATATTCTTTAGGATGGCTGTCTAAACAAACGCTAAATTCTTTTTCGGGAATATCTTTTAAGGTTGATTTTTTAAACGTTTCGGTAATTTTTTCTCGTTGGTCGTAATAAACTAAAGAAAGAGTGTTTTTATTTAATTTGATAATTTGATACAGTCTTTTAGTATCATTTTCTTTTGATTGCTTAATTTCCAAAAACAGTGAGTTGTTTTTTTGAAATAATTCATAAGGAACCAATTCTTTCTCTGCATACATTAATTTATTTTGTAAAAAATAGTTATGTATAATTAAAAGCGAATCTTTTGAGAAAGTAAATGATTTTTTTATTTGTAGATCGCTGTTTGGGCTGCTAAATGTTTTGTCTATTTGTGTTTCAAATGTACTTTTTGGAAGTGTTTTTTTTATATTTTTGAAATCAATTGATACATCTTGTATTACTTTAAAAAAAGTATAATCTACTTTTGTATTATCATCATTTATAAACTTTAATATTATAGATTCTTTTCTTTTTTCAATCAATACATTTTGTATAGAATCCTTTGAAACGTTATTATTTTTGTAGGCTTGATAAATTTTGTTATTAGAGTCAACAAAATAGATAGAGTCATTTTTTATTTCAAGAAAAAAGTTGGTTGGATAATTAATGTTTTCAAGGGCATATCTTAAAACATACAAATCATTTTCGGTTTTGGTTTGCGCCCCGCAAAAAGTTGCCGAAAAAAGAGAGATAAATAGTATGAGAGTTTTTATCATTTTAATCAAATAAGTGTTTTAACGAAAATAGGAAGTAAATTTTTATAAAACTCTTTTTTAACAAATATATAAGTCTTTTGGCTATAAGCAAAAAGGAGATTTCAATCTGAAATCTCCTTTTTTTATTTTATTAAAGTTTGTTTTTTCAGATAATCAACTGCGTGTCTTCCTTCGTTAAAAAGTAAGTCTAAAATGCTTAAATTGTTTAAAAAACCATGTTTGTCATTAAAAACCTGAATGTAACTATCAAAAACGTTTTCGTCTTTTTTTCCGTTAGCCAGATATCTGAAATCGGTCTGAGAAGGTTCTTTAAAATATTCGTTGGTTTTGGTGTACGGAATTTTAATTCCTAAACAATCGGTTACAATTTCATGGATTTCTAAATTCAGATCCATTAAAAAAGAATGTTTCTTTTCAAAAATCGGACGAATATCATCTTCAAAAAACTCGAAATAAGGCGATGTTCTGTAACCGGCTTCTAACGATTTAAAGTGTTGTTTCTGCCAATTAAAATCGTTTTCAATCTTAATATCGCGGTATTTTTGGTGTACATCTTCTTTACTGTGCTTCACCGGTATGTTTAGCAACTGCAAACCGTTTGCACTGTAAATGTACATACGGTTGCGGTTTGTTTGTTTCTGGAAATTATCATCTGCCTCGAAAACAACGGTATCAGCCTGAAACATGGCTACAAAATGACTTACCGATGGAAAATAGGTAGGATGTATTAAAATACTCATTAATAATTATATTTTTTTGCTTTACGTTTTTTAACGAAGCTGTAAATTCCCCAGCCAGCTAAAAGAACTACGAAATAAATAAAGAATGAATGCGGTTTTCCTGTACCGTGAACGGTTGTAAACAAACGCTCCCAACGAATTTTATCGAACAATTTGCCCAATGGCACATTAGGATCCATACTCATCCAGATGAAAACAGGTTTTCCTACGATATGATCCGCTGGAACAAACCCCCAATAACGGCTGTCTTCTGAATTATGACGGTTGTCTCCCATCATATAGTAATAATCTTGCTGAATGGTGTAGGTTGTTGTAGGTTGATCGTTTATAAAGATCGATCCGTTTTTAACTTCTAACTTATTATGTTCGTAATCGGTAATAATGGCTTTATAAAAAGGCAACGTTTCGTTTGTTAATTGAACCACTTCGCCTTTTGCCGGAATATGTATGGGACCTAAATTATCTCTAGTCCAAGGTTTTGTATGCGGGAAAATAGCTAATTTATCATTGATGTTTAGTTCTGATCCGTATCGAGTATCTTTTTCGATTTTTGTAATAGAAGATAATGTTTTAAAATCATTATATGCTTCGTTAGTCATTGATAGCATAAAATAATTTGGATTTTGAGGACTTTGACCTCCGTCAGTAATGTTATGTTTTTTAATTAAACTTAATAATCCTGAATTATCTCCATTCGTAAGAACGTTATATGAATATTGAATCTTTGCACGATCTCCTAAATCTAATACTTTGTTGTTGATATAAACCACACCGTCTTTAATCTCTAAATTATCGCCAGGTAAACCAACGGTTCTTTTAACGTAGTTCGATTTTTTATCCAAAGGTTTATCGGCTCTTCTTCCCGAGCGATCAAAAAACATATATACGGTATCAATTGGCCAGTTAAAAACCATGATGTCGTTGTGTTCCGGTTTCTCAAAACCAGGAAAACGCATTTCTGGTATTTGTGGAAATTTACTGTACGATTTTACTTTTGCCAACGGAATGGTATCGTGCACCATTGGGAAAGCAATTGCAGTTTGTGGAACGCGCGCACCATAATTTACTTTACTTACAAAAAGGAAATCGCCTACAAGCAAAGTTTTCTCTAACGATGATGTTGGTATGGTAAACGGCTGAATAAAAAACGTATGTATAATGGTTGCAACCACAACGGCGAACAGTATAGAACTTACGGTTTCGCCCGCTTCGGTTTTTGGTTTTATGCTACGGTTTTGTATGTAGGTAACGTTTTCAAAATAGTTCACATAATACACGTAAAAGCCTAAAGTTACAACGCATAAAATGGTATCAACTGTTGAATTTTTTCCGAAACTGCGTAAGGTTTCAACCCATACAACCGGAAACATGATTAAATTTACAATAGGAACAAACAGTAAAATAACCCACCATTTTGGTCGGTTAATAATTTGCATTAAAACAACTGCGTTATAAACAGGTACAGCTGCTTCCCATGCTTTTCTGCCTGCTTTTACGTATAATTTCCATGTGCCTAAAAAGTGAATCACTTGTACTGCAAGGAAAAATAAAAACCATTGTGTAAATGTCATAACCTAAATATTTTTTAACGAATATACTTTTTTTTGTAAAATTACTTTTGCGTTGCAGCAAAAATAACCAATGTTTTTTTACCACATAGCATTTTAGTTACTATTAAATTTATTGATAAGGATACATAGAGATTTGTTTTTCACAAAACTAAACATAGTATTTATTAAGATACTTTTTGTTTAGAAATTTAAATAATCTATGTGTCTATGTGGTTTGTATTATCCTAAATTCAAAACATCTTTCATAGTAAAGATGCCTTTTTTGCCTAAAATCCATTCAGCTGCAATTACAGCGCCTAACGCAAAACCTTGTCGAGAAAATGCGGTATGTTTAATTTCGATTTCATCAACGGCTGATTTATAAAAAACGCTGTGTGTTCCCGGAACATCTTCAATACGTTTGGCATCGATAAAAATTTCGTTTTCTTGGGCAGTTTCCATTGTCCATTGTTTGTAATCGGTTTCGGCAATAATTCCTTGGGCTAAAGAAATGGCTGTTCCACTTGGCGCATCTAATTTTTGAGTATGATGAATTTCTTCCATTGATACATTATATTCCTTAATGTTCGCCATTAATTTTGCTAAATACGAATTCAGTTCAAAAAATAAATTGACACCAACGCTAAAGTTCGATCCATATAAAAAAGCACCGTTCTTTTCTTTACACAAAGAAACCATATCATTGTAATGTTCCAACCAACCTGTTGTACCAGAAACTACCGGGATATTGTGGTTAAAACACGTACTGATATTTTCTGTAGCAGCTGTTGGAATACTGAAATCAATTGCCACATCGGCATGTTCCAATCCGCTGTAATCGTTTTCTTCTGTTTTTCTTAAAACTATTTCGTGACCACGTTCCAAGGCAATTTTTTCAATTTCTTTGCCCATTCTTCCGTAGCCTAATAATGCTATTTTCATAATTAAAATCTGTAACTTACGTTAACGTTAAAGTGGTGTTGGTTGATTTGCGGATTGTATTCTAAATTTGGTTTAAAAGAAAGATCTTCATCTACATTAAACTGCTGTAAATGTGCATCTACATTGGCATCAACAATATTTAAAATGTAAAGACCAATAGTAATAAATAACGATAAATCGCGGTTTCTTTGTGCATTTCGCTGCACGGTAACCAACTGATCTTGTGTGTATGATCCTACTTTCGGATTGTCTGTTCGCTCGATACCTCGCAAGCGCAATTTGTATTCGTCGCGGGCACGAGTGTAGGCTCTTTGGTTATCGATATAAAAATAAAGGCTGGTTCCCATTCCTCCATAAACCAACGGAATTTTCCAGTAACTTTTGTTGTAATACTGCCCCAAACCCGGAACAATTGCCGAATAAAAGGCTGCTTTAGCCGGAGCCAAAGGATTTAATGCCTGTGCGTTTAATTTGGGCATTTCGGGCTGAACCATTTTTAAGGTATCATTTTGTGCCCAAACAGTTCCAAAAAACAAGCAGCAAGCAATTATATAGAACTTAGAAAACACTATTTGTTTAAAAGTTTAATGATACGTTCTAAATCTTCGGCAGAATGAAAAGGTACATTGATTGCGCCTTTGCCGTTTGCTGCAATTTTTACATCTACTTTCGCTCCAAAAAATTCTGTAAATATTTTTCTTTGAGAATCAGGTATTGTATAAGTAATTTTTTTCTTTGCAGGTACACTTGTTGAGTTGTTCAACAAACCTTCCTGATACGCTTTTACCAACGCTTCGGTTTCGCGAACCGATAAATTTTCCTTGATGATTTTATGGTAGATATCTGTCTGTGCCTCGTGATCTTCGATATTGATAATTGCACGACCGTGACCCATAGAGATAAATCCGTCGCGGATACCGCTTTGAATGATTGGATCTAAACGCAACAAGCGCAAGTAGTTTGTAATAGTCGATCTTTTTTTACCAACGCGATCGCTCATTTGTTCCTGCGTTAGTTGAATTTCATCGATCAATCGTTGGTATGACATCGCAATTTCGATAGGATCTAAATCATGACGCTGAATATTTTCAACCAATGCCATAACCAATGAATCATTATCGTTTGCAATACGAATATATGCCGGAATAGTTTGTAAACCAGCCAGTTTTGATGCACGTAAACGACGTTCACCCGAAATTAATTCGTACTTATTAAAATCGATTTTACGAACCGTAATAGGCTGTATAACACCTAATTCTTTAATAGATGTTGCTAATTCTTTTAAGGTATCTTCGTTAAAATTTGTTCTTGGCTGAAAAGGATTTACCTTGATAAAATCTAATTCTAACTCAATAATATTTCCAACAACTTTATCGGCATTTGTATCTTCTATCGATTTAATATCGTTAGTAGGATCTTTTAACAGCGCCGATAAACCACGCCCCATTGCTTGTCTTTTTACTGCTTTTGCCATTTTTAGTTGCTGCTATTTTTTTTGATAATTTCCTGTGCCAAACTTAAATAATTACTTGCCCCTTTACTAGCGGCATCGTAATTAATAATGCTTTCACCGAACGATGGCGCTTCGCTTAGCTTAACGTTCCGCTGAATAACGGTTTCAAAAACCATGTCGTTAAAATGCTTTTGAACTTCATCAACCACTTGGTTCGATAAACGCAAACGCGAATCGTACATTGTTAAAAGCAATCCTTCGATATCTAAATTAGGGTTGTGAATTTTCTGAACACTTTTAATGGTATTCAATAACTTTCCTAATCCTTCCAAAGCAAAATATTCGCATTGAATAGGAATCACAACAGAATCTGCAGCTGTTAAAGCGTTCAATGTTAGTAAGCCCAACGATGGCGCACAGTCAATAATAATATAATCGTATTGTTCTTTAATCGAAGCCAATGCCTGTTTCAGCATGTACTCGCGATTTTCTTTATCTACTAATTCAATTTCTATAGCTACCAAATCAATATGCGCCGGAATTAAATCAACATTCGGAGCCGTACATTCTAATGCAGCATCTTCTGGTGCTACGGTATGCTCTAATATCTGATAAGTTCCTGCTTCAACCGATTCAACATCAATACCTAAACCAGATGTGGCATTTGCTTGCGGATCGGCATCAATCAATAATACTTTCTTTTCTAAAGCACCTAACGATGCAGCTAAATTAACAGAAGTGGTGGTTTTTCCCACACCACCTTTTTGATTCGCTATAGCAATGATTTTACCCATTTTTTCTTGACAAAAATTTGAAGTGTAAAAATACAATTAATTATCTTAACTAAAAATGCTTATTTTATTTTATCATTTCTTTTAGAAACTATTTTTGTTAAGCTTTTTGTATGTGCTTTAAATTCAATTTATCATAACACACTAAATAGTTTAAGTTTGCGTTAAATTAACATTAATACGTTGCGGTTGCTTTTTTAAACAACGGTTTCGTACGTTATCTTTGCATCCTTAAAAAATAAAAATGGACTTTAAAAGATTGATTTTTATTGTGTTATTTGTTTGTGGAATAGGCTGTTATGCGCAAACAGATTCATTGATTTTTGAACTAAATTCTTTTGAAATTGATGATCTACCGAAAGATAGTTTAACGGGAACTGAAGTTTTTGCCGATTCGTTATATACAATACCCAAGAAAACACCGGATATTATTCGAATTACCGATGCCTTTTTTTACACACTTTCATCGCCGGTTCGCTGGCAGAAAAAGGACTTGCTGACTTTTGGAGCAACTTTGGGCGGAACCGCATTATTATCGCTTGCAGATAAACCTATGAACGAATTTATGTTTAGAGATCAGGGAAAATTTGTCAATAAATTAGGCGATTTTGGATACCGAAACGGAAAACCTTACGCTGCAGTTATTGTAGCAGGTGGATTTTACGCAACCGGTTGGATTATTAATGATGAATGGACTAAAGAAACGGCAGCGATACTTACAGCTGCTTATGCAACATCTGGTGTATTGCAAACGGCTATGAAAAAAATTGTGGGTAGAGCCCGACCAACCGAAGGTTTAGGAAATTACGAATTTAGACCCTTTAGAAACGATCCGGGTTTTAGTTCTTTTCCGTCTGGGCATTCGCAAATTGCTTTTGTAACAGCGTTTGTTTTGGCTGAAAGGGTAGAACAGCCTTGGTTAAAAGGACTTTTTTATACGGGTGCTGCGGTAACTATGGCTAGCCGAATGTATGCAAACGCCCATTGGGTAAGCGATGTGGCTTTTGGCGGAATTCTGGCTTATTTTTGTACTAAAACGGTTATTAAACGTTTTGAAAAAACGAAATATGAAAATCCTTGGGAGAAATACCAGAAGAAACACATTACCTGGAACTTTTCTGTTACGGGTAATAGTATTGGTTTAATTGGAACTTTTTAATTAACAGTAATTTTAAGTATACTTTTGATTTTTGTTAGCGTCATAAGTTACAATTTTTAAATAGACCCCAACGGAGTTTTAAACTCCGTTGGGGTTAAAAATGCTTGTTGCTTAAAGCTTATAACTATTTACTCCCTTTTGCTTTTATCATTTGTTCCAGCATATCCCATAATTCTTTCGGGATATTTTCCAACATATTAAATTCGCCGGCACCTTGCAGCCATTCGCCACCATCAATAGTAACAACTTCACCGTTTATGTATTGAGAGAAATCTGAAACCAGATAAGCCGCTAAATTCGCTAATTCCTGATGATCGCCTACACGACGTAACGGAACTTGTTTGGTAATATCAAACTGATCTTTTAATTCGCCCGGTAATAACCTGTCCCAAGCTCCTTTGGTAGGAAATGGTCCCGGAGCAATGGCATTCATGCGTATTCCGTATTTTGCCCATTCAACTGCCAAACTGCGTGTCATTGCCAACACACCGGCTTTTGCTGTTGCACTTGGCACCACATAACCCGAACCTGTCCAGGCATACGTAGTCACAATATTTAAAACGGTTTTGTTCTTTTCGCCTCTGTCAATCCAATGCTTTCCTAAAGCAAGCGTACAATTTTTACTGCCTTTTAAAACAATATCTATAATGGTATCAAACGCATTTGCCGATAAACGTTCGGTAGGAGAGATGAAGTTACCAGCCGCATTGTTCAGTAGAACATCAACTTTACCAAACGCCGACAAAACTTGTTGCAACATACTTTCTACCTGATCATAATGACGAACATCACAAGCAATTGGTAAACATGTTCCGCCGGTTTGTTGTTCTAATTCGGTTGCTGTATTTTGTAGTTTTTCAATATCGCGAGATGTAATGGCAACTTTTGCACCTAACTCTAAAAAATAGGTGGTCATGGCTTTACCTAAACCGCTGCCACCGCCAGTTACAATAATAACTTTATCGTTTAACGCATTGTCGCGTAACATTTTTTGAGAAAAATCCATACTTTACTATTTGGTTGATAGGTAAATATACAAAAAAGTATGCGTGCATAATATGTTTTTTTACTGCAGATTTAAATTTTTCCACAGATGAACGGATGATTATTTAAAACCTTGTGTTTAACAGAAAATATAAGATTTTCGTCAGTTCGAGCCTGTCGAGAACTTAACTTCTCGATACGCTTCACTCCGTTGCGCTACTCGAAGTGACGCTTATCTTCTTCAATATGTCTATGGGAACTTATAAAGTAATTATTGCATAATTCTGATCCAACGGATTTAGATTTTCTAATAAAACAGCAATCATTTCTTTACCATAATCAACATATAAAGTCGAAAAATTATCTACACGTTCTTGCAAGCTGTTGTTAGGAAACAAAGCAATTTTCAAATCAAGCATTCGGTCTAATTCGTCTTGGTTTTTTAAGCGTTCGGCTTTAAAATAACGCTTTTCTAAATTTTCCAAGCCTTTAATCTGTTTGGCTTCTTGAGCATTTACCGCGCCAATAAACGATTTGTCGGTTTTTAGGGTAACTTCTTTTAAAGCAGAAAATTGCTCTTTTAAAAATTGTTTTTGCTGTTCGAAATTAAATACGTTTTGGGCGAAATCTTTAGTTTTCTTTTGTAAGAAATCATCGGTTTTTAAGAATAATTCTTCCCAAGAAAGGTTTAATTTCTCGCGTTTTTGGTTTTGTTTTTGGGTTGCCAGTAAAACAGAATTTCTCAGCAAAAGCATCGGGAATGTTATGTTATGTAGAGTAAAAACTTCTTTGAGTTCTAACCAATAAGCTAATTCGCCACCGCCACCAATGTAACATAAATTCGGTAAAATAACTTCTTGATACAACGGACGCAAAATCACATTTGGGCTGAATTTATCCGGATTCGTATCAACCAAAGTCAGCAATTCGTCTTTTGTAAACTGTGTTTCGGTATTTAAAACTTTGTATAAATCGTCTTCAAAAACAATACGTTCACGCAAACCATCTTCAATAAAAAACAGATTAATTTCGCGCGGATTCACCTGAATAATGTAATCCTTTAAAATATCATAACTTTTCTCTACTTCCTTAAAAGACGACTGATTGTTCAATTCTTCCTTAATATGCGGAATAAAAAGTTGCTTTAAAGCCACATCATCGCCATCAACAATAACCAAACCTTCGTTTCCAAACAATTCATTTGCTAAAAATCGGGTAGCATCGGCTAAATTGCTGTGTTTTAAATAAGCGTTTTCAAACAAAAGGGTAAGTTCATCGGCATTATTTCCTAAAGGTAAATGCTTTTTGAATTGATCAAAAACTGCTTGTAATCCATCGGTATTTAATCTTCCAACCGGACCCGAAACTTCTTTATTCCACTGAAATTTTTTTCGGTTGAAGTTGAAAAAGTTAATCTCATCAAAATCATGATCTTCTGTCGCCATCCAATAAATCGGCACAAAATCATATTCCGGATACGTTTTTTTTAATTCTTTACACAAGTTAATCGTAGAAACAATTTTGTATAAAAAATAAAGTGGTCCCGTGAACAAATTCAGCTGGTGCCCCGTTACAACAGTAAACGTATTGTTGTTTTTAAGGTTGTTGATGTTAGTTTGAGTGGCAACTGTTACCGAAAAGTTTTTATATTGATTTTGCAGGCTGTTGGCAAGTATTTGTCTGTTTGCTGAAGGAAAGTTAGCCTGTTTCTCTAAAATCTGGTCTTTAAAATTTTCTATTGATGGAAAACGGTTGTATAAAGTGCTTAACTGATTGCTTTTACAAAGATAATCAATCATTAATTTAGAGAAATAGCCGGTTTGTTCGTATGGAATTTGGAACATTTATCTGATTTTTTTCAAATTTAGTAAAATACTAAAACCGTTGCACCATATAAACTATAAATTATTGGTAAAATTAGTGTGCTACATTAAACGAAAATCTTATCGAAAAACCGACAACTAAATTGTATTTTTGCCTAAATTTTCATTGTTTGGAAACACAGATTTTATTAGTTACACCGCCTTTTACGCAACTGAACACGCCTTATCCGGGCACGGTTTACCTTAAGGGCTTTTTAAATACAAAGAACATTTCTTCCTATCAGTCCGATTTGGGAATAGAGGTTATTTTGAAGTTGTTTTCCAAGCAGGGATTAATTGATTTGTTTGATTTTATCGATCGATCTGATCCAGTTTTGGGTGAAAACTCCCGGCGAATTTTTGCTTTAAAAGACGATTATATTCATACGATAGATTCGGTAATTTCGTTTCTTCAAGGGAAAAATCCTACATTGGCAAACGCCATTGTTCAAGACGATTTTTTACCGCAGGCAAGCCGGTTTTCGCAGTTAGATGAATTAGATTGGGCGTTTGGATCAATGGGTTTTCAAGACAAAGCCAAGCATTTTGCAACGTTGTATTTAGAAGATTTGTCGGATTTTATTATTGAAACCGTTGATGAAAATTTCGGATTCAGTCGGTATGCCGAACGTTTGGGAAGATCTGCCAATTCTTTTGATGAATTATACGAAAAGTTACACAGCAAACCAACGTATATCGATCAAATTACCCTTAAAAGTCTGCATGATTTAATAGAAAAGACAAACCCTAAAATAGTAGGGTTCTCAGTTCCTTTTCCGGGAAATCTGTATAGTGCGTTTCGTTGTGCGCAGTTCATCAAACAAAATTATCCGCAGATAAAAATTGTTATGGGCGGCGGTTTTCCAAATACCGAATTGCGTTCGGTGTCTGATATTCGTGTGTTTCAGTTTTTCGATTTCATTAATTTAGACGATGGTGAAGCTCCAACCGAACAACTGATTCGTTATATAAACGGAGAAATTTCTGCCAATGAATTAAAACGGACTTTTTTGTTGCAAGATGACGAACTGAAGTATATGAACAATCCGTTAATTAAAGATTACAAACAAAGTCAGGTTGGTTGTCCCGATTATACCGATATTGATTTATCGCAATATATTTCGGTGATCGAAGTAGTAAACCCAATGCATCGTTTATGGAGCGATGGTCGTTGGAATAAACTGACGATGGCGCACGGTTGTTACTGGGGAAAATGTACGTTTTGTGATATATCATTAGATTATATAAAGATTTACGAACCCATTGCTGCCAAGGAAATTGTTGACCGAATGGAACAATTAATTGCCACAACAGACAACAGTGGTTTTCATTTTGTAGATGAAGCTGCGCCACCGGCATTGATGCGCGAAGTAGCGTTAGAAATTATAAAACGCAAACTTTCGGTTGCTTGGTGGACAAATATTCGGTTTGAAAAAAGTTTCACACTAGATTTATGTCGATTATTAAAAGCATCGGGCTGTATTGCAGTTTCAGGCGGATTGGAAGTAGCATCAGATCGATTATTACAATTGATCGATAAAGGCGTTACAGTTGAACAAGTGGCGCGAGTGAATAGAAACTTTACCGACGCAGGAATCATGGTACATGCATATTTAATGTACGGTTTCCCAACACAAACAGCACAGGAAACGATTGATTCATTGGAAATGGTTCGGCAAATGTTTGAAGTCGGAATTATGCAATCGGGCTTTTGGCATCAATTTGCAATGACGGCTCATAGTCCTGTGGGTTTAGAACCCGAAGCGTTCGATGTGATCAATCTTTCAAAAGAAATAGGAACGTTTGCCAACAACGATTTGGTTCATAAAGAAAAATCGGGTGCGGTTCACGACAAGTTTTCGTTCGGATTAAAAAAATCACTCTTTAATTATATGCACGGTTTGTGTTTTGATTTTGAGCTTCAGGAATGGTTCGATTTTAAGATTCCGCGAACAAAAATTCCGCACGATTATATTGTATCGGTTTTAGAAAGCGAAGGATTTCCTACATTTAAATCTACTCAAAAAGTAGTTTGGTTGGGAACAAAACCTGTGTTGGAACATTTTACCAAATTGAAAAAAGGCAGAACGTTTGAAAAAGCCCGAATTAATGTGCACTCTAAAAATTATTTACTGCAAATTGATGTTGATAAAGAAGTAGGCGAGTGGTTTGTGCAGTTTTGTAACGATTTAAAGATCAGTCCAAAAGGAACATTGTCTTTTCAGCAGATGAAAACCAGTTTTGAAGCACAAACCAACGAAGATTTTGAACCCTTTATCTTCTCAAAACAAGGCGAGCAATTGAGGGATTTTGGGTTGTTGATTGTGTAGTTGTATAAAAAAAACTTCAACCAACATTCTGATTGAAGTTTTTTTATGTTTATAAATCTAAATATTAGTAACGCTCCCAGAAAAAAGGTGGTTCAATATTTAAGCTTCTTAAATAAACGTAACCTTGTCCGCGGTGATGAACTTCATTGTCAACAAAATATAGAATGTTCTGAATTACCGGAAATTTGTATTCACCGAACAAATTGAAATCTTCCTTAAAACGATCTTCAGAAATCTGCACAAATAAGTCATTGATTTTTGGTGTAGCTTCGTCCCAAGCGTTTAATAATTCTGCTTTAGTGTTCAATGGTAAATTGTGGTTATAACCTTCGGTAGAACTGTTTACAATTCCTTCTAAACCGGGAACTGCGATAGACAACAATTCTTTAACCAAATCGGCAAACGTACGCATTCCGCCTATACTAAATTCAAAAAGTTCTTTCTCGGGAAAAGCTTCAATAACTCGTCTAGTTAATGTTCTGTGACCTTGCCAGTGATTTAATAATTCTTCGTTTGTTAAAATGTTTGCTTTCATAATAATTGAATTAGATGTTATTTTCAGTTCAAAATTATGAAGCAGGTTTGACAACTGTGTGTCACACTAAAAATTAATTTTCTACTTTATAGTTATATTTTTTTGCAAGTTCTAAAATTGAAGCTGTAATCGCAGCACCCAAATCATCACCATCACTTTTACTGGTGTTTTCTTCAACATACAAGGTTCGTTTTTTTGCAACTGCATCAATTTCTTTCTGAATTTCAGCACGCTGTTTATCTGTTTCTTTTAATTTCGATTTCAATTCTTCTTTGGTAAGATCCTTAAATTCACTTGGCAATTCTTCTTTTTTTACCTTATCAACAAACGATGCATCTTTTTTATAAGCATCAACAACATCCCAACTTTCATTTTTATAAGCAACTTTCGATTTTGAAACCGCACGTTCTGCATAAATTGCTTTGTTCATGCTGTTTGCGTTAGAATCTTGAACCAACTGATTTGCTTTTTTGCTTGCACCTTGAGATCCGTAACCGTAATAAGTATCATTCAGTTTTTTGTTTAGTCGTTCGATATCTGCATCATACGGAGTTTCAACATAACGAATAGTTCTGTTTTGATCGATATTAAAATATTTACCCTGACCTTTTGTTGCGCCAGCCTGCCAATATTCGCTGATTCCTGATTGACGATCACCACAATAGATCGTATTCACAAAAATTTGTCTGGAAACCGCTGTAGAAATGGTTTCAACATAATTTACACTTCCCTGATCAAAATTTTCGTTTCCGGCAATGTAAATCAATTTCATTGAGTTTTTCTTGCTGTCCCATTCCAATTGGTTGATCGATTTTTTAATAACTTCCCCGCAATATTCCTGTCCGCCGTTGGTTCGTAAAGCAAATAGTTTTTCTGACAACAGATCCAAATCAGTAGTAAATTTTGTAACCTGTCTTATATAGCCTTCTTTCTCACTTAATCCGTCATTTCCATATTCGTACAAAGCAATTTCCAAACCAGGCGTTTTTCCTTCGTGTTTTAAGGTTGATAACGTATTTACAATGTTCCACAAACGCGCTTTTGCCTGATCGATCAAACCATCCATACTGCTTGATGTATCTAACAATAAAGCCACTTGTATTTTTGTATCTTCACTTTTTTCTACAACTACTTCAGGTTGTTCTGTTTTAGGTTCATTGTTTGCAAAAAGCAGACTTGTAACCGTTAAACTTGTAAAAAAGATCATTCGCGCCGAAGCTTTTACTAAATTCGTTTTCATAATAATTGTATTTAAGATTTAGTACGAATGTATTGTGAAATAAACGGTGTTTTAATCAAACTTGGTGAAATGCTTTTATGACTTGGTAAAACAGGTTGAAGTTTAAAATATATTGATTTTCTTTGTGTTGTAAATTATAGGTGATGCGTATTTTTTTAAGCTTGTGTTTTTTAATGCTGTTTGGTTTTGCGGGAATTGCACAGCAGGAAACCAAAAATAAATCGAGTAAAGAATCTAAAGTCGGCAGTCTTAAAAAGGCTGAAAAAGCTATTAAGGAAGATAATCCTACGGAAACTGCTGTGCAATACACAAATTTGGGTAACCAATACGCAGCCAGTAAGCAATACACCGTATCGAATACTTATTACCAGCGTGCCTTAAACATCTATAAAGATTTAAAAGACAACGACAAGCAAGCTGAAATATTACGAAAAATAGCCATAAACAATGAGGCTTTGAATAATATTCCATTGGCAACTTCGTATTTTTCACAGGCACAAGATAAGGCAACCAATGTTCAGGAACGACAATTGAATTCGAATGATTTAAGTCGAATTCAAAATAATACAAATGCTTCTAAACAAGCCGATTTTTTGAATGATAATATCCGGATTTTAGAAGAATCGAACAAAAGAGAAGAAGTTGCGCAAACTTATCAGCAGCGAGCAAAATTATCGCTTGCCAATAAAGATACGCTTGCAGCAATTTCCGATTTAAAAAAGGCAGCCAAAACAAGTACTAATGATGATGTTAAAAAAGATGCAGCTACCAAATTGGCATTTATTTATGTAGCCACCGACAGTTTAAAAACGGCGATTAAAATATTAGAAGAAAGCAGCGAAAAAGCATACAATATAAAAGATTGGGACAATTATTTTGATTTACAGCAAAAATTGTCTGACTATTATTTTAAAGAAAACAATACTCAAAAAGCACTACAAAGTTTAGAGGCATCTTTAAAAAAAGCATACGAACTTTCGAACACCAAATGGGTAAGTGCTTTAAACAACAAACTTTACAATTATTATCTTCAAAAGGGAAATACGGTAAAAGCCAATGAATATGCGCAAATTTTTATGCAGCGTGCCTGGAATTTGGTGAATAACGACAGCCTGTTAATGCAAAATAAAATTTTCGGAGAAATTTCACAACGAATTTCGTTATTGGAAAAAGAAAAAGAAACACAAACGGTTCTGTATAAAAAATCTAAAAAGTTTAATACCGTTTTGTTGATTTTATTAAGTGTGTTGTTTTTAGCTGTTTTGGCAATATTTATTACTTTAAAACGATTAAAAAAGAAGAATTTACAAGTTCAGTTGCAATCACTTCGCAGGGAAATGAATCCGCATTTTGTGTTTAATTCGTTAAACAGCGTCAATCAGTTTATAGCATCGAACGATGAAATTGCAGCAAATAATTATCTTACAAAATACGCTACTTTAATGCGCAATGTTATGAATGCATCGAACAAAGATTTTGTGACGTTGCAGGAAGAAAGAGAAGCGTTGCAGCATTATATTTCGTTAGAACACTTGCGTTTTGAAGATCAGTTTCAGTTTAAAATTACTATTGATGAAAATCTGGATCATAACCAAACAAAAGTTCCAAATATGTTGTTGCAGCCGTTTATAGAAAATGCCATTTGGCACGGTTTGCGATACAAAAAAGATAAAGGTTTGCTGTCTGTATCGATCCAAAAAAGTAATGATAGAATAGAAGCGGTTATTGAAGACAACGGAATTGGAGTAGAGGCAAGTAAGGCAATAAAAACGGTGCATCAGCAAACATATGATTCGCGCGGTATAAAAAATACGATGGAACGTATGGAAACCTTGAACAAACTGTATAATTGTGCGATAGCATACCGAACCGAAGTTTTAAACACAGCAGATAATTCGGGTAACAGAGTAATTATTTCATGGAAAAACTAATTTGTAATGTGGCAGCAAAAAATTAAAACAGTTATTATTGAAGATGAAATGGCGGCACAGAAAGCGTTGCAATCGTACCTTCAGAAATATTGTCCGCAGGTAGAAATTATCGGCATGGCTTTTAATGGCACAGATGGTATCGAACTGATAAAAAACACCAATCCTCAACTGGTTTTTTTAGATGTAGAAATGCCTTTTGCGAATGCTTTTGACGTTTTAGATGCGTGTAAACACATTAATTTTCAAACAATATTTGTAACTGCTTTTACGCAGTATGCCATTCAGGCTTTAAATATCAGTGCGGCTTATTATCTTTTAAAACCTGTGAATATCGAAGAATTAATTGTTGCGGTAAATAAAGTAGTAGAAAATCTGCAGAAAGAAACTTATTTTAACCACAACCAAATGGTTATGCACAATCTGCATCATTCAACAGATCAGCAGCAATTGGTTTTGCCAACGTTGGAAGGATTTGATGTGGTTACCGTTAAAGAGGTTGTTCGATTGAAAGGAAACGGTAATTTCACCAACGTTTACACTACAGACGGTAAAGATTTTATGGTGTGCCGATTTTTAAAACATTTCGAAGATATTTTGCCAAAACAGTTTGTCCGTATTCATAAATCACATATTGTAAATACGCAGTTTATTAAATCATATCATAAAGGTTCGGGCGGATTTGTTACTTTATTGAACGATACCGAAGTAGAAGTTTCTGCCAGTTATAAAGATTCGCTGTTAAAACATTTTAAATAATTCTTGTTAATAAACGGATAACTTTATCTTTGCAAAAATTTCTTTAATGAAATATCTTTTATTTATTGTAATATATGCTTTGTTGTGGTGCGTTTCAAAGTTGCCATTTAAAGTATTGTATCTACTTTCGAACGTTTTTTATTTTTTAATATATAAAGTAGTAAAATATCGAGTTAAAACGGTTCGATACAATTTAGAATTGACTTTCCCGCATTTATCAGCGATCGAACGAAAAGCAATCGAACGAAAATTTTACATTCATTTATGCGATTTGTTTCTTGAGATGATAAAAACCATCACCATTTCGCCAAAAGAATTAGGCAAACGCTTTGTTTTTAAAAATGTAGAACTAATGAAAGCCTACGAACAAAAACAAAAAAGCATTATTTTAATGTTACCGCATTACGGAAACTGGGAATGGGTGATAGGTTTGGGGCAGCATTTAGAATTTAAAGGTTTTGGTATTTATAAAGCGTTAAAAAATAAACATTTCGATAAATTGTTTAGAGATATTCGTTCTCGTTTTAATGCCGAATTGATTGATACACACCACACAACAGGTGTTATTCGCGAAAATCAGGCAAAAGGATTATATGGAACCTATTTGTTTTTAAGTGATCAAACGCCATTATTGAGAGAGAAACTTCATTGGGAACCTTTTATGGGGATTGATGTGCCAATACACATGGGTGCCGAAGTTTTAGCCCGAAAATTGAATATGAATATTTTGTATTTAAAGGTTGATAAAGTGAAACGCGGGCATTATGAAGCTAGTTTTTCTGAAATTACCGATGATATTAAAAACGAACCAAAATACAAACCAACCCGAATGTTTTTAAATAATGTGGAAGAACAGATTAACGCTGTTCCCGAATACTATTTCTGGACGCATAAACGTTGGAAACACAAAAACCAAAAAGATCAATTTAAAACCAAATAACCATAATGAAAACAATTTTATTTTACTTTATCTTATTAATTTCTTTTGCATCAAACGCACAACATCTTGATATTAAGAAAAGTTTTTTAGGATACACAGCAACGCTTGACGGAGAAAAAATTTCCATGAACGATTTTAAAAAGCAAATTTCTACCGATTATAAATCGTATCAAATTTTTCAAAAAGGTAGAAGCAAACGTGGTTTTGCAACCGTAATGTCATTTGCAGGTGGAGTTTGCTTAGGTATTAGTGCAGCGCAAATTTATAATGTTGGTGGTACAACCGGAAAAGAAAAGGCAAGTGTTGTATTGCCAGTTGTTGGTGCCGGATTAATTGGTGGCGGAATTGTTCTTGCCAGCAGTGGCAACAGAGATATTAAAAAATCGGTTAACAGCTATAACAATACACCAAAGGTTGAATATAAGTTAATATCCAACCAAAATGGAGTAGGTTTTGGGCTTTCATTATAAAGATTATTTAGCATATACCATTTCGGTAACGTTCTTTATTTTGTAAAAGTAACTTTCGTTAATAATCACTGATTTTTGATTACTTGTTTTTAAAAGTTTACCGTTTGCATATATTTGATAGCTATTGTTTTTTAAATTAGATATATAAATAGTATCTGTATCTAAATTACTGTTTCTTCGTGCCGTTCTTCCTCCATCATTAACTCCAAATACTGTTAAGTGTTCAATAATTTTTATTATTGAATCGTTTTGGAATTCTATTAAATTGTTAGATGTTGATAACTCACTTGATATTCTTAGTTTCAAAAAGATTAATTTATTAGCTAACTTAAAATAAGATGATTGTGGCGTAAATGGATGATCTTTATTCCTCTTCAGCAAAACGGGTAATTTCTCTTTCGTAAAATTCACTGGCAAGATCAATCAAACGATCCATTTCTTCTTTAATTTCAACTTCTTCAGATTCGTCTAATTCTTCTAAAAACTCAATATCTTCTGTTTCTAAATCAATAATAAAACGAGGATATTCTAAATGTATCACAAATAAATTATCGGGGAAATCGGTATTATCAGCTAAAACAAATTTTGGTAAATCCATTCTTTAAATTTTTATGTTATTATTAATGTATTTTTTTGCCATGAAATTGAAGCGAAGATACGAAAAAATTGCGGCTACCGTTAAACCGCCCAATAATCCGTACCAAATACCTTCGGCTTTTAAAGGTGTGTACAATGCCATATAAATACACAATGGAAAACCAATTACCCAATAGGAGATGAATGTGATAACCATTGGTAAATTTACATCTTGCAAGCCTCTTAAAGTGCCTAAAGCTGTTACTTGAATTCCGTCTGATATCTGAAAAATAGCTGCGATCAACAATAGTTTTCCTGCGATTTCTATTACCTGCTGATTCATTACTAATTGATTCGGATCGTTATTATTCAAGAAAAGCAACGGAATGTAATTATGGAAAATCATAAAAAACAAAGCAAATCCAGAATATAAAATAAACGTCATCAACATAATTGATTTTGCTACGGTTTCCATTTTAACATAATCTTTCAATCCTTTCTGGTTTCCAACACGTATCATTGCTGCAACACTTAAACCAGATGCAAACATAAAAGTCATAGATGCCATTGAAAGCGCAATCTGGTTTGCAGCCTGTGCTTGGGTTCCTAACATTCCCGAAATCCAAACGGCTCCGGTAAACAAAGCCACTTCAAATAAAGACTGCATAGACGATGGAATACCAATACTCGCAATGTATTTTGATGTTTTTAGATTGATTTCTTTCAACGATAATTTTTCCAGATAAGGTTTAAAAATATCCAAACGATGCATTACCACAATAAAGTATATAAGCATAACAATACGGGATATTAGCGTTCCGTATGCGGCGCCCATCATACCCATTTCGGGGAAAATCCACACACCATAAATTAAAAGATAATTAAAAAGTAGGTTCACGGCATTTGCAATTATGGTTGCGTACATAGAATATTTTGTCTGCGATTTTCCGTCGGCAAACTGCTTAAATCCTTGGTAAATAACTAATGGAATCAACGAAAGTGCCACTACATCTAAAAACGGTTTTGCCATTTGGGTAACATCAGCAGGCTGATTCATTAAATCGATAAATGGTTTTAAAAAGAACAGCAATGCGAATAATATCAAACCTAAAAGCGTACATAAAAAAACACCGTTTACAAATACATTTCTGCCTTTAATGATATCATTCTCAGTGTCTGATGCAGCTATTAATGGAGTTATGGCTGTGGAAAATCCCACACCTACAGATAATGCAATGAATATAAAACTATTAGCAAGTGACGCAGCAGCCAATTCTGTAGCACCAATTTTTCCAACCATAATATTATCAACAATTCCTACAACGGTATGTCCCAGCATTGCTAGGATAATCGGGTATGCCAATTTAAAATTATAACCGAATTCTTGGGTATATTTTTTAAGATCCATCAAATTTTTTTGCAAAGATATTTATATAAAATCAGGAATGGCACAACAGTTGAATAGATCTTCTTAAAAAAGATAGAAATTATGAAAAAGATTTTTTATACCGCTGTTGCAACTTTATTTATAGGTTCGGCAGCATTTAGTCAAACAGAATACAACAAAGGGTTTAGATTAGGTTTTGGTTTAAATGGTGGATTTCCTACCGATGGTGCTTACGACGGAAGTGTTGGTATCGATGCCCGTGCACAGTACGATTTTACTCAAAAAACATCTATAACATTAACATCGGGTTATACACATATGTTCGCAGAACCTGAAGAAGTTGGTTTTGTACCGGCAAAATTAGGTTTTAAATATTTTCTTGGAAATCAGTTTTACTTAATGGGCGAAGCCGGTGCTGCGTTTGGAGTTAATGGAAATATTGATAATTCGTTAATTTTAGCACCTGTTTTCGGGTTTGCCAACAAATTTTTAGACGCTAGTGTGCGATATGAACATTACAGCGATTACGAAACCGATCAAATTGCGCTTCGTTTAGCTTATGGTTTCAGTTTAAAAAAGAAAAAGTAGTATATTTGAAATAAAAATCAAATGAAAAAAATTGTCACAATAGCATTGGTATCCGTTTTTACCTTAGGAATAACTTCTTGCGGAAGTTCACAAAATTTTGATTCTAAAAAAGCAACTTCAGAAGAAATTAAGAATACACTTAATAATACTTCTTGGGTTTTAAAAAGATTAGATATTCAAAACAGAGATTTTGTTCCAACCGATGAGCAAAAAGAATTGGTTTTATCGTTTCAAGATGCTAATTACGGTGCAAGCGATGGTTGTAACGGTCAAGGAGGCGAATTTAACGTTTCAAACAATAAAGTAAGTTTTGATAAAGGCATGTCAACCATGCGTTATTGTGGCGAAGAAATGAAACATTTAATTTACAGCGTTCCGTTTGGTACTGCAAAATCAATTCAAATTAAAAAAGATCAACTGCAATTGTTAGATGCAAATAATAAAGTAATTGCAACTTATATTAAAAAGAAATAATTATTATTTCTAATTAAAATTAAAGGAGTTCAGTGTAATGTTGAACTCTTTTTTTGTGCTATAATGTGAACGATCTTAAACAAAATACACTTAATTTTATTAACTTTACCATTATTACTTAAAGAGATAATACTCTTTAAACAAATTAAAACTTATGTTCGAAAATACTTTAGTTGAACTGGATGAAATTCCACAATATCAGGAAATTACATTTTCAGGTTTACATAATAATTATAAAAAAATAGTACTGCTTAATTCACTGGTTACTTTAGTTTTAGGTGTTGGAGTTTGTGTTGCTTTATTTTTTCTGATTGATGAAATCGAAAAATTTTATGCAATTGTTCCAATTCTTGTACTTACTGGTCTGTTGGTTTTATTGCCGTTATTATCTTACAAAAAAAAGAAATATGCTTTTCGCCAGCACGATGTACTTTTTAAGAAAGGATTAATCTTTAAATCTACACATATTTCACCTTACATTCGGTTGCAGCATGTGGTTATAAAGCAAGGTTGGTATGCTAAAAAGTTAGGGTTGGCAACCTTGGTAATGTACACAGCAGCTAATAATTTCTCGGATATTTCAATTCCAGGACTTACTTTGGAAGAAGCCGAAAGATGGAAAAGTTTTTTAATGAACCGCATTCAAGAGTTAAATGATGAGTCAGAAAATCAGTCATAACTTTTCGCTTCCAAATAAACTCGACAAAAAAGCCCTGTTTTTAGTTTTAGGAACTACATTGTACACGGTTGCTCGTGCCGCATGGCCTATAATTGCTTTAATGGTGGTAAAACGCGAATTTAAAAGTTGGTACTTTTTTGCGGTTATTGGTGTGATTATTCTGGCGACCTTTGTAACAAAATTAATCAATTACTTCTATTTTTCGTATCAGGTTGTTGGCGATGAACTAATTATTAAAAAAGGTTGGTTAAACAAATCTACAACGGTTGTAAAGCTCGATAAAATACACGAAGTTAATCTCAATCAGAAGTTTACACACAAAATTATCGGACTTTATTTGGTGAATATCGATACCGCCGGAAGCTCATCTACCGAAATTGAAATCAACGGAATTGATTTTCAAAAAGCTTTGGCATTGAAAGACGTGCTGACTTCTTCGGTTGAAACAAATCAGGAATCAACAACTATTTTATCAGATGAAAATCAACAAGTAATAATTGAAGATCAGCCAAATGATAAAATAAAAATAAGTTTGATCAGTCTGATAAAAATCGGATTAACTCGTAATTATTTGCAGACATTCGGTTTGTTGATTGCCTTCTCGTTTCAGATAATTGATCAGTTGCAAGATTTTTTCTATAAAGATGATGCTTCTGTTTACGATGATATTTTTGAAGCTTCGTACGATCAATATTTAGGTTTGGTAGGTGTTGCCCTGTTTTTTGGATTGATAGCTTTGGTGGTGATTTTCAATTTGGCAAGAACCTTACTAACTTACTACAACTATCAGATAAATTTAAAAGACAAACACCTTACAGCTTCTTATGGTTTAACAGATTCGCATATTATTTCGGTACCTGCAAACAAAGTGCAAATGTTTCAATTTCAGCAAAATTACTTTCAAAAGTTGATGAATTTGTTTGAAGTTAAAATCAAACAAGTCGAATCAAACGAAGATAATAAAAAGAAAAAAGGATTAATTATTCCTGGAGCTAATTATTTGGAATTAAATACATTGTTTAATGTTATTTTTAGTAATAATTTAATTGATGTAAAGAACGGATACAAACCTCATATTCGAGTTTTAGCAATTAAAATAGCGATACTTTGCATACCTGCAATCATTGCATTAACAATATTATATTTTACCGATTCTTTACTTTTTAGTTGGGTTATTCTGCCGTTTTTTATTTTAGGTTGTCTGTTAATCTACATGGGATACAAAAACGAAAAAATGATTTTTAAAGATGATTTTGTAATTCTTAAAAGCGGAATTTGGGATATTTCTACCACTTATCTTCCAATCGATAAAATTCAAAAAGTTTCCATTTCTCAAAGTTATTTTCAAGAGAAAAGACAAATAGGTTCGTTAAATTTGTACACCGCTGCCGGCATAGTTACTTTGTATTATTACGATTTTAATATGCTACAGCGAATGGTTAACGAAATTCTTTATAAAATAGAAAAAAACAAACATTCATGGATGTAATACGTTCGCACGAACAAACTGTTTTTATACAAACATCGAACATATATTTTAAAAAGTGGGAAGTAGAAAACCCGCGAAACACTATTGTTTTATTGCACGATTCGTTGGGTTGCACGGTTTTATGGCGTGAATGGCCCGAAGAATTGGCAAAGGAATTAAACTGTAATGTAATTGCTTATGATCGACGCGGTTACGGAAAATCGGACAATTATACCGTTAAAAGACCAATTAATTATTTAGAACAAGAAGCAGATATTTTAAAGGATCTTTTGAATTATTGGCAGGTTGAAAAACCTATTTTGTTCGGATTTTCAGACGGAGCTTCGGTTGCTACCATTTTTGCAGGAATGTTTCCAAACGATCTGGAATTGCTGATTATTGAAGGTGTTCATGTGTTGATTGAAGCTGAAACGTTGAAAGGAATTGTTGAAGCCGAAAATATATTGGAAACAACTCAAATCGCTAAAGCTTTACAAAAATATCATGGCGATAAAGTTTATGATTTATACTACGCTTGGACAAAAACGTGGCTTTCAGATGAACATCAAACTTGGAATATCGAACATTTTATTCCAAAAATTACTGTTCCTACATTGGTAATTCAAGGCGAATTTGATGAATTTGGATCTATGAATCAGGTTAATGCCTTTGATAGATCATCTGGAATTGTCGAAAAGTTAATTGTTACAAACGCCAAACATACCGCTCACAAAGAACAAAAAGAACTGGTTTTTTCAGCGATTACTCAATTTGTAAATACACATCTGCATGAAAAAATGGATTAAAGCCGCGCGTTTACGCACCTTGCCGTTATCTGTTTCGGGCATTATTTTAGGTAGTGCTTGCGCTTATCAGGCAGTTCCGTCACACTCAAAATTCTGGCTTATTTTCGGTTTGTGTTTACTTACAACCTTATTTTTTCAGGTACTATCTAATTACGCAAACGATTATGGCGATGCCGTTAAAGGAACCGATAACGAAAACAGGGTAGGACCACAACGTGCTATTCAAAGCGGTGAAATTACGAAAGCAGCAATGAAAAAGGCAATCATTGTCACAGCTGTTTTAGGAATGATTTCTTCGGTTACTGTTGTTTATTTTTCATTTGGTAAAGAAAATTTTGTTCAAGCGGTTATTTATTTGGTGTTGGCAGTTGCCTGTATCGGTGCGGCAATTAAATACACGGTTGGTTCATCGGCTTACGGGTATCGTGGCTTAGGCGATGTTTTTGTATTTGTGTTTTTTGGTTTGGTAAGCACATTGGGCAGTTATTATTTATACACGCATTTGTTAGATTTAAAAGTGCTTTTTCCTGCAGTTGCTGTAGGTTTTTTAAGTACAGCGGTGCTGAATATGAACAATATGCGCGATGTTGAAAATGATGCTGCCATGAATAAAAATACGCTGGTGGTAAAAATGGGTTATAATAAAGCAAAAACGTATCACTTTTTTCTAATTATTGCATCAATTATCTTGTTCAATACGTATGCTATTGGAAGTTTTACAAAATGGTATCAGTTTGCTTACATTTTGGCATTGATTCCGCTGTTTAAAAATATCGGAGTTGTAGCAAAAACAAAAAATCCGCGAGATTTAGATCCCGAGTTAAAACGCATTGCATTAACCACATTTTTTATATCTTTATTATTCTCAATTGCTATAATTTTAAATTAAAACTATGAAAATAACTTATTACGGACATGCGTCATTAGGAATTGAAGTGAACGGAACAAACATCATTGTAGATCCTTTTATTTCTGCTAACGAACTGGCAAAACATATCGATGTAAATTCTTTAAAAGCCGATTATATCTTAATTACACACGCACATGGTGACCATATTTTAGATGTTGAAACCATAGCAACAAATACTGGAGCTATTATTGTTTCTAATGCCGAAATTGCCGGATATTACGAAGCAAAAGGCTTTAAAACGCATCCAATGAATCACGGAGGTTCTTGGCAGTTTAATTTTGGTAAAGTAAAGTATGTTAATGCCATACATTCAAGTAGTTTTCCCGATGGAACTTATGGCGGACAACCAGGTGGTTTTGTGATTGAAGCCGATAATAAGAACGTTTACATTGCCGGCGATACTGCGTTAACGTACGATATGAAGTTGATTTCTATGCGAAATTCTTTAGATTTAGCTATTTTACCAATTGGCGATAATTTTACAATGGATGTTGATGATGCTGCCATTGCAGCCGAATTTTTAGAAGTTACCACTATTTTGGGATATCATTACGATACATTCGGATACATAAAAATTGACCATGAAGTAGCAAAACAGAAATTTGCCAATAAACACAAAGAACTGATTTTATTGCCTGTGGGTAATTCAATGGAAGTTTAATGATATTAGGCAAATGTCTTAATCTTTCCTTTTTTTTCAAGCTGAACTTGTTTCAGCTTCTCAATAGTATTTACATATTTGATTATAAAAGGAGTTCGAAATAGCAGGAAAAATAAATTCAGACAGTTTCTTTCCAAAAAAACAATATAATGAAACCAAAAATGCAATGGAATTATTTATTTAAACATAGGTCTGCAACTTTGCTTTTACCTTTGCTTTTAACTAAAATACTTCATAATGAAAGTATTGAATTACTAGCGATAGGTTTTCTTTTCGGTTTTGTATTTTCTTTACCAACGTATGCTTTTTACGCTCTTATATTTAAGTCTTTACAAGAAGAAACTATATCAATTTCTCTCAAAAAAATTATATTGATAGGTATATCTGTTTTTGGTATTTGTGTAACATTTGCTTTAATGTCAGGAGATTTAAAAGGTGTTTTTACTTATGATGTATTTATATATATAATTAGCTCATTGATAACAGGCATTTTTTTAGATTAGGAAAAAAATCGAAAATTAAATTATGAAAGCAACATTTAAAAAATATATATTAAACTTTAAGCAGGCATCAGGAACATCAAGAGGTATTATGAATACCAAAGAAACTTATTTCCTAATTATTCAAGATAATGATAAAATTGGAATAGGAGAGTGTGGTTTGTTCAGAGGGTTGAGTTATGATGACCGATTGGATTATTCAGACAAATTGAAATGGGTGTGTAATAATATTGACTTAGGTGTTGATGTGCTTTGGAATGAATTAAGAGAATGGCCATCGATTCAATTTGGTGTAGAACAAGCATTTTTATCGTTGCAAAATAATAATCCGTTTGTGTTGTTTCCTTCAAGATTTACTGAAAGTACAAAAGCAATACCTATAAATGGTTTGGTTTGGATGGGTTCACCTGAATTTATGAAGCAACAAATTATCGAGAAAATTTCAAACGGATTTAACTGTATAAAAATCAAAATTGGAGCGATTGATTTCCAAGAAGAATTGAATTTAATTTCGGGAATTCGAAGAGATTTTTCACCTGAAGTGATCGAAATTAGGGTTGATGCTAATGGTGGTTTTAGTTCTATTGATGCTTTATGTAAAATAAATCAATTATCTGAATTTGAAATACATAGCATTGAACAACCTATTAAACAAAATCAGTATGACAGTATGGCAGATTTGTGTAAAGCAGCTTTAATTCCTATTGCATTAGATGAAGAATTAATTGGCGTTACAAAATTACAAGATAAAGAAAATCTATTGTTAAAAATTAAGCCGCAATACATCATTTTAAAGCCAAGTTTGGTTGGTGGTTTTAAAGGTTCACAAGAATGGATCGATGTTGCCGAAAAATTAGGTATTGGCTGGTGGATTACTTCTGCTTTAGAAAGTAATATTGGCTTAAATGCCATTGCACAATGGACCTTTACGTTGGAAAATAATATGCCGCAAGGCTTAGGAACCGGAGGCTTATTTATAAATAATTTTGATACTAATTTATATGTAAAAAACGGACATTTGTGGTTTAATAATCAAATAGAAATTTCAATAAAAGATGTTCTAAATCAATTAGAAAACTAACTAATATAAATTAAAATGGTAGTTTCTTGATTATCCTTATTCAATTCAAAATTGATAGATCTATCGTTTAAAAAAGTCAGTTGGTCTTCGTTTAAATTAATAGATTTATTGATCCAGATCTTGTAAGTGCTTTTGTTTTTAGATTTGTAAATCGATAGAAAACAGGTTAATTCTTCTTTATATTTAATTTTATCGATCAATTTATAGGTAAAAAGCATAATTCGCAACAGTGTTTTAAACTCCAAATCGCTCAAAATTATGGTGTTGTCTATAAAAGTTTCAATTTTAATGAAATTTGCATACTGCTTTTTAATATCGTTAATAATGTAAGCAATATCAACAATTGTATAATTTGTTTCAGAAATGGTGTGCGAAATAGCTCGCGCAGCATCTTCTACTTCTTTAATTTTTTCCTGAAGTTGATCCAAATTAATTTCTAATTTATCAAAATCAACCAATAAATCATCAATTTTTGATAGCGCATTCGTACTGATAAGTTGTTTCGTTCTATTGTTTTCATTCAAGATGGACGCATCCATTTGTTCCTTAATTTCAATCAAATATTTGTACATCTGCGTCTTTTCATTAAGATATTCACGGTGCTTTCTGGCTAATTGTCTGTTTTTAATATTTCTGTAAATAAAATAGTAAAGCACAACAGTAAACAACAAAATAAAAGTAAAAGCTGTGATGCTTAAATTCTGTTTTTGAATGGATTGTTGTTCGGATTTTAGCTTTAAAAAGTTTGAATTCGTGGCAAAAATAAAATCGTTTACATAGTTTTTGTAGGTAAGCAGTGAATCGTTAATCTTAATATAATCGTTGGTATATTTATTAGTATTAAAATTATCTGTTGCCAATAAAAGCTGTAAAAGCTGATGTTCGTAAATGAAATTATCTGTTTGCTTGCTAACTTGTAAAGCTTTTGAAAAATTATAAAGTACAGAATCTTTTAATGATGTTGTTTGAAACTGTTTTGCTTTTAAATAATAGTACAAAACCTCGCTTTCTTTAGTAGGTGCCGTTGCTAAATTAGCTTTATAATGCGCAAAATCGTTAGAAATGCTACGATCTCTTATTTCAATTTTAGCATAAATATTGTAAAATAAATTGGTAAAAAACAGATCTTCATTTGTTCTGTTTTCCTTTAAAAGTTCATTAATTCTTGCGGTTGATCGAACAATAATTTTATCGTAATCTGCTTTTGTAATAAGATACTTATTAATCTCGCCGGTAAGGTAATTCTCAATCAATGTACCTCGTTTAACAATTTTATTATTCGCGTCGTCAATATTTATGAAACGGTTGATTTTTGTTTCGTACTGACCCGAATCGGATTGCTTTAAAATCGGCAGACTAAAAACATCAATGTAGAGCTGCTTAATTTTTTCATCTTCAAGCTGAATTTCCTTTAATTTTTCCATTTCGATCTTAGAATGTGCCAAAAGATCAATCCGGTTTGTTAACGAAACCTTTCTAATAGAATTAAAGAATTTTTTTCGGTCATTATTTTTAAACAGATTGTTAGCAAGGGTTAAGTAATAATAGGCGCTGTCGAATTTATTATTTTTTACCAGATAGGTGCTGTACAATTGGTGGTTGATACCTAAAAGAATACTGTCGGTTTCTTTCATATAAAGCGAATGCACCTTTTTTAAATTGTATGGATCGGCTTCATATTCACTATTGTAATTCTTGCGCATGGTAATACTGTCAATTTTATAATTCGCATTTTTGTACACTTTTTTGTTATTACATGCCGTAAAAAGACAAATAACAAGTAAAAAAAGTATATTTTTTTTAATTAAATGCATAATTATAAGTTAATAGTAATAGTAAATTGAGTTCCTTTTATTGAATCAATAGTTAGATGTCCATTGATTTCTTTTAAACGATTTTGAATGTTATTAATTCCAAGTCCTTTTTTAGCGGTTTTTTTAAAGCCTTTACCGTTATCAAAAACAATCAGTTTTATGTTTAAATTTTCCTGATAGATCTCTACGGTTGCTTTGGTTGCCGATGAATGTTTATGAATATTTTGCAACAATTCCTGTAAAATTCGGTACAAATGAAAGCGGACTTTTGGATGTGTTTTAAACCATTCTATTGATAAATCCAGATCATAATCAAATTCAATAATATTATTTGGTTGATTTTCAATCAGTTCTATAATCATGTGATGAAACGAATCTTTTTCAAACAAATTATTTATTTCGTTGTAATTATCGCAAATTTCAAGCAGACTGGTTTTTACTTCTAAAACGGTATTTTTGGCAATCTGTAAACTTTCGGGTTTTATAAAATCTTTATGCAGTAAAAATCGGGTAGAAAACAACTTGTTCACAATATTATCATGTAACTCCATAAAAATCTGCTTTTTGTTGTTGTTCAGCTTGTTTTCAATATTGTTTTTATAGGTCAGCGTAACTTCAAGCGCTTTGGTATCTTGCTCTATGTAATTATTGCGAAGCTGTATTTTTTTTAAATTGATTTTTTGAATAATGCTGTAAATAACCAGTAAAGAAATAATTGAAACACTTAAAATAATTGCAACTATGTAAAATATTTCACGTTTAAGTTTTTCGTTTTTTCTTACTAATTCATGATTTTCGTAAATAACTTTCTGGTTGATATTCAGTTTGTTATCGTTCTCTTTTTGAATTTTACTTATTACATTTAAATAATGATTGTTCAGTTCAACCGAAGTAGAATCGGTATTTTGCATGATCTGCTCTAAAATACGTTTCTCTAAATACAGATTTTTAAATTTTTGCGAGTTTTCTGATAAAATATCTTTCTGAAATTGCTTTGCCGCAATTGTATCTTTCTTGATTTTTAAAAGATAATCACCAATGGTTGCAAAATTTACCTGCATTATGGGAATACGTGCCGCGCTTGACATACTTTGCTTAAATTGATCAACATAACTTTCTAAACTGTCTAAATCGTCAGCCTCAATTTTATAATTAATTAAATTATGCAGAGCCGTTATTTTTTGTCGATTATCTGCTTTTTTAGAAAACGAAGCTAAATTATAAGCCGATTCTAAATCTGTAATTGTTTGTTGTAAAGATATTTTCCCTATTTTGTTTCCAATAACTGCATAATTATTTATGTAAGTGCTTTGTAATGAATTAATTTTTTGCTGAACAATTAATTTTTTATTGAAATAATCAGATAAAACATCATAATTCTTCAAAACATTAAACGCGGAATTATATTTTTTTTGATTGTAATGAATATTGCTGATTAATACAAATGTAGAAGCTTTTTCAAATGCATATTCTTTATTATTAGTACCCAGATTTTCAAGTGCTTTGTAGGCATAATTTTCTGCAATTTGAAACGATTGTAAGTTAAAGTAGTATTCTGAAATTAAATAGTTCGATAAATAGGCATCGTATTGATTAGTATTGTTTTCAAAATAAGTAGCCGATTTAAACAGACGTTGATTTCTGTTTTCGTTTGAATTTAAATCAGAATTTAAGAAAATCTGCAGATTATTTGCTCGATAAATATTGATAGAATCACTTTTACTCAGTGATTGATTTTCGTAATAAGCGATTAGATTTTTAGCTTTATCGGGCTGTTCTGCAAACTGAATATTGTACAGCAAACAATAATACAACTCGTCTAAAGGAAAAGTTTTGTAATTGCTATCGGTAACTTTTTTGTGGATTAAAATATGGTCGTAAACATTCGCCGGCTTTTTGCACGATACAGCAAAAAACAATGAAAATAAAGTAAGTACTACTAATTTACGCACCCGATTGGTTTTAATTACAAACCAACAAATTTATGAAAATATGTTATAATTTATCCAAACTACTTATTCTCATTAAACGAATTAGGAATCAATTCCGGTAGCAGTTTTATTAAAATTGGTAATAGTAAACTTCCACCCGGAATTAAGAAAATGGTAAATGCCGGAACCGTTTTTCCTAATTCTATAAACTGATTTTTTAACTGTAATTTTTCTTTATCCGAAAGGTTGCTGTATGTTGCCTTAACCACTAATTGCATTAGCAATTTATTGTTTTCTAATTCTTTAATCAAACTTTTTTTGTTTCGTTTAATCAGTAAAGCGACTGTTTTGTTGGTGTTTTTATATAATTTTTTTAATGGATGCGAAAATTGAAAATACGGAATTTCACTTCTATTATTTTCAATAAAAGAAACCATATCGGTTAAAGATCTTTTGGTAAAATCTTTTTGTAAACCCAATAAATTTTGAAGTTGAAGAATAAATTTAAACTCTTTTTGATCAATTTTTTCATCGTTCCACAAAACCATCAATGAAATATCGTAAATGTAGGCTTTGCCGTAAAACGTTTTAATATTCCACAAATCAAGCGTAGAAAGTTGCGTATCGAAGTTTTTTAACGAAGCATATTTTAACGAACTGCTTAAAACTTCTTGCAATTTTACATCGTATTTTGAAACGTTCTGTTTTTGGTTGAAACTAATCATTACCAAATGCGAAATGGTTTGTTCCAGATATTTGTAATAGTTCAAGATTTCGGTTTCGTTCAATAAATATCGTTTAAAACAAAGTACATCGGTAAAAATTAAAAAATTCGATAAATGATGCGAAAATGTTTTATTCAAATAATTTGACGATCGAGTAGTGCGTTCGTTCAGAATTTTTTCAAGCGATGCAAAAGCTTTTTTAGATTCAAACTTTATAAAAGAAAAGTATGATTCTGTTTTAGCTTCGCCCATTTTTTTGTAGAAATCTTCAGCGTGTTTGGTAAATTCTTTAAAATCAGTTTTATTTTTTGTTTGAACAAACGTTCCGTACAAAGCTTCCAACAAAACAATCTTTGCATATTCTTCGTGAGTTAGATCAAACGAATTAAAAACTTGTTGAATCGATTTGGTGGTAAAACCGTATATAAATCCTGTTTTACGAATGTTTTCGTAAAATTCTTCTTCGGTTTGATTGATAAAAAAAGATGGATTACTTAATTTAAAAAATTTAGTAATCCATAGCTCTTTTGATGGGTTCATAAATTATTTTAGTTCAAAAACAACATTTACGTTCGTTGCAATTTCAATTTCGCCAACTGCCAATGTTTGATCCATTCCTGCAGATTCGTCAGCCATTGCCGTTTTCATCATATAAACACGAGGATTGTTAACCATAGACTGATCGCTGATGATTAATGCTTTCCCGATTGTTTGATTTAAAGCACTTGCATAATCTTCGGCCTTTTTCTTTGCATTAAGAACAGCTTTCGCTCTAATTTCTGTTGCTACTTTTTCTGTTTGAGTCGATTTAAATTCAACGCCGTTAATGGTATTTGCACCAGCAGACATTAAATCAGCCATTAATTTTTCGTAATTATCTAAACTTCTTAACGTAATAGTGATTGTTTGACTTGCTACGAAATAATCTTTTTTCTCTTGATATTCTCTTGTTTTGTAAAGATTTACACGTTGTGTTTGATAATCTTTTTCTGCCACATTACTTTTTTTGATTACTTGAATCATTTTGGCAATAATTTCATCGTTTTGTTTTTTTGCCTTTGCCGAATCAAGATCTTTAATTTCTGCACCCATTGTTATTACGGCATAATCTGGTTTGATTTTTATCGAACCTTCTCCGTTCACGTTAACCTGCGGTGTTATACTGTTGTTGTTGTTTTGTGCCATTGCTGAAAATGTTACTAATACAAGTGTAAATAAATAAACAATCTTTTTCATGTTTTTAAAAATTTAGATTAAAGGTTAAGCCATTTAAAACTCTTTTCTATGGCTTTTATCATTTCCCCTGCAATATCCTTGCCAGTTGCACCTTCAATTCCTTCTAATCCGGGAGAAGAATTTACTTCTAACAGTAAAGGTCCTTTAGATGAGCGTATTATGTCAACCCCCGCAACTTTTAAATTCATTGCTTTTGCTGCTTTTATTGCTATTTTTTTCTCTTCAGCAGTAACTTTTACTATTGATGCTTTCCCGCCTAAATGAATATTTGCTCTAAATTCCCCAGGTAAAGCTTCGCGCTGCATAGCTGCAACCACTTTTCCATCAACAACAAATAAACGTAAATCTTTTCCGTTGGCTTCTTTAATAAATTCTTGTACTAGAATGTTTGCCCCAACACTTTTAAAGGCATTGATTACAGATTCTGCAGCCTTTTTTGTTTCGGCTAAAACCACACCTTTACCTTGTGTTCCTTCTAACAACTTAACAATTAAGGGCGATCCACCTACCATATTTATTAAATCGTTGGTGTCTAATGGTGAATTGGCGAAACCTGTTGTAGGAATATCAACACCGTGATTTAAAAGCATTTGTAGTGAATACAGTTTATCGCGCGATTGAGTGATAGATGTTGCATTATTCAAACTAAATACTTTTAACGATTCAAAATGACGGATTAGTGAACAACCGTAATATGTCATGCTTGGACGAATTCTTGGAATGATCGCATCAAAATCGTTCAAAATGCGTCCGCCACGATAATGAATTTCAGGTTGATGCGCATCTAATTTCATATAACAATGCTTGATATTCAAGAAGTGCATTTGATGACCACGCAATTCGCCGGCTTCTATAATTCGTTTGTTCGAATATAAATCGGGATTACTAGCCAGCAAACCAATTCGTAAACCGTGTTTTTCTATATTGGTTGTATTGTAATATTCTTTGATTTTCTCTGGAGTTACAACGCCGAATTTAAAACGTTCGTCTGGATCTACAATGATTTTACCGGTCATAGCTTCACGACCTAAAAGCATGCGGAAACCCATTGAATCACGATTTGTCAGCGTTAATTCAATAACCCACGATTTTTCTCCAAGAGATATTTCGGTATTAATAACGTATCGACTTTCACGAGTACCCGTGCTGCTTTTTACAATGCGTTTATCAATTACTTTAGCTTCACAAACAATAGAATTTTTTACATTTCTTTGGATAGGATGGATAACAAAACGCACCCAGGTTTCTCCGTTTTTATCGAAAGGTGTAATTTGTTCGGCATGTAATGCGGAAGTTTTTGCACCAGAATCTACTCGAACTTTTATCGCAGGCACCTTTAATTCTGGCAATGAACACCATTCTTCACTACCAACAATAACTTTATCAATCATAATTTTTCTTTGTACAACTTTACAACTAAAGTATTTAAAAAAAATGAAATATTTTATAAATCAATCGAAATAAAAAGTCGCTTTTAATATTTTTTAAAAGCGACTTTCGTTAAAAATTTATATGGTATCGATTATAAGTTAAAAGCTTGTTTTACAGCATCAATTTTATCTAACTTTTCCCAAGTAAACAATTCTACCTCAATAGTTTTTTCTTCACCGTTCGGGTTTTTAAAAGTTTTAGTAACAACCTCATTTTTACGACCCATGTGCCCATAAGCCGCAGTTTCACTGTAAATAGGTTTTCTTAATTTCAACGTTTGCTCGATATGATACGGACGTAAATCGAATAATTGCTGTAATTTATCTGCAATTTCACCATCGGTTAAATTTACTTTAGCAGTTCCGTAAGTATTCACGAAAACGCCCATTGGTTCTGCAATTCCGATAGCGTAAGAAACCTGAACCAACAATTCGTCTGCAACACCAGCAGCAACTAAATTCTTTGCAATGTATCTTGCAGCGTACGCCGCCGAACGATCTACTTTACTTGGATCTTTCCCGGAAAAAGCTCCACCACCGTGCGCACCTTTACCACCGTACGTATCAACAATGATTTTTCTGCCTGTTAAACCTGTATCGCCATGAGGACCACCAATAATGAATACACCTGTCGGGTTTATGTGATACGTTATTTCCTCATTAAAATAAGGTTGATATTGCGGATATTTCTTTAATAGTCGAGGAATTAAAATTGACACAATATCTTTTTTAATTTGATCCTGCATTGCTTTTTCTGCTGTGTTTTTCGCCTCGGCAGAATTGTTTTCTGGTTTTACAAAATCATCGTGCTGAGTTGATAAAACAATCGTTACCACACGTTTTGGTTTGTTATCATCGTCATATTCCAACGTAACCTGCGATTTTGCATCGGGACGCAAATAAGTGATTTCGTTGTTTTCTCTGCGTAATTCTGCTAATTCCTGCAATAATTTGTGCGATAAATCTAAAGCCAAAGGCATATAATCTTCGGTTTCGGTTGTAGCGTAACCAAACATGATACCTTGATCGCCCGCACCTTGTTCTTCTTTATTTGCTTTGTCAACACCTTGATTGATATCTGCAGATTGTTCATGAATTGCCGATAAAATTCCACATGAATTCGCATCAAACATATATTCGCTTTTTGTGTAACCAATTTTCTTGATCACATCACGTGCAATTTGCTGAACATCTAAGTAAGTGTTCGATTTTACTTCGCCAGCCAAAATAACCTGCCCCGTAGTAACCAAAGTTTCACAAGCAACCTTTGAATTTTCGTCAAAAGCTAAAAAGTTGTCGATTAATGCGTCTGAAATTTGATCTGCAATTTTATCAGGATGCCCTTCACTTACAGATTCTGATGTAAAAAAATATGCCATAATTTAGATTAAATGTTAATGAGGAAACTAAATTGCACGCTTTTACTAAAGAAGTTTTCTGCTTTAGCATTTTTTTAAAGAGGTTGCAATCAGTCAAATTTTTCCTCGAAATTTTATGATGCAAATATACAACTAAGATTTAGAAAAAAAATAAAAGATGAACTTTTTATTGTGGATTATTTTTGTGAAGATTAAATTTTGGTTTAAGCAACAGAGATTTTGATATTTTATCAATATCCACAGTAATTTCCGTTTTTTGTTTTATTTTTAGTGAAAAGAATTACACAATGAAATTTCATACACGAAAATGGGTAAAACCCGAAGATTTAAATCCGAATAAAACACTTTTTGGCGGAAAACTATTAGCTTGGATTGATGAAGAAGCTGCTTTATATAGTATTATTCAGTTAGAAAACCCACATGTTGTTACAAAATTTATGTCTGAAATTAATTTTATGGCATCGGCTAAAGAAGGCGATATTATCGAAATTGGATTGGATGTGGTGAAGTTTGGAAAAACCTCGCTGGTTTTAAACTGTCAGGTTCGCAATAAAATGACTCATGAAACTATTATTACTGTTGATAAAATCACCATGGTTAATTTAGATTCCGAAGGAAACCCCAAACCACACGGTAAAACAAAAATTGAGTATGTGCATGAACGTTTATCAAAAAAGGAATAGTATTTAATGAGTATTCAAATAAAAAAACAATCGGGAGAAACCGTTCCGTTTAACGAAAAAAGTTTGCATAGATCATTAGTAAATTCTGGTGCTACCATCGAAGTTGCTAATCAAGTATGCGATACAATTACAAAGGAACTTTACAACGGTATTTCAACCAAAGAATTGTATCAGAAAGCGTTCGATTTATTGAAAAAATCGAAATCGTCTGTAGCAGCGCGATATAGTTTAAAAAGGGCTTTACAAGATTTGGGACCTGAAGGATTTTTCTTTGAAAAATGGGTAGCAAAAATTTTCGAAGTTCAAGGATATGACACCATTACAAGTCAGACTTTAACAGGAAAATCAACGATTAATCATGAAATAGATGTCATTATTTCTAATAAAAACGAAGATATAATCTGTGAATGTAAGTTTAGAAACGATATTGATGCCAAGATAAGTGTAACTACACCCATGTATTTTTTATCGCGATTTATCGATTTAAAAGATAACGATTTTACTTTTTTTAACCGACCTTTTAAACCACAAAAAGGTTTTTTAATTACCAATGCATTTTTTACAAGCGATAGTATTGCTTTTGCAGAGTGTTATGATATAAATTTAATCAGTTGGAATTATCCCGAAGATAGAAGCATTAAACGTTTAACCGATCAACAAGGTTTGTACCCGATTACTTGTTTAACCACTTTGACTAAAGATGAAGAACAAATTCTGTTGTCTAAAAATTGTATTTTGGTACGTGAATTAATTAAAAATCCGGTTTTATTAGATCATTTTAAATTTGATAAAAAAAGAAAAGAGCTGATTTTAAAAGAAGCAGGGGAGTTGTTGGGTAAAGTTACTAGTTAAGATGGTAGTATAAAAAATCCTTCCTCGTGAAAACCGTAAAAAATGGCTTCATCAAAGGTTGTTTTAATGTCTAAACCAGTCAATTTGCTAAAGGCAGGTAATATTATTTGCGAAGATTGTACCACAAAACAAGGTAATCTTTTTCGACTGTTTTTTAACAAGGGAATTTGTATTCCGGGATGAATATGTCCTGAAATCGTTGGTAAGGTGTTGTGTGAACTTGGTTCATGCACAAACTGAATACCATCAATAACTAAATTTTCGGTTACCGAAGCAATTCCTAAATCTTTGATTAATTTTTCGGAAATACGGTCGTGGTTTCCTTTTACCAAATGAAAATCAATAGTAGAAAAAGTAGAGGTTATTCGTTTTAAATCAATCACTTCTTTGTTTGTAGCAGCATGTATTAAATCGCCAACAATAATGATTTGTTTTGGTTGATAATGTTGAATTAAAAATTGCAATCGCTCTAAATCGCTGTAATGTAAATACGATGGAATTGCCATGCCGTGCTTTCTAAAATGGGCACTTTTACCTGAATGCAAATCAGAAAAAATCAAAGCGTTTTGTGCCTGCCAATAAATACTTCGCTGGTTGTTTAACAGCAAATCGTTACCGGCAAAACAAATTGGTTGTTCAATCAGATTCATTTTTTACGTTTCTTTAAATTTCGTTCAATCATTCGGTTAATGCGGGTTGTAAGATCTTCACTTGAAAGAGACTGTCGTAAACTGTCTACTTTTATCGGGAAACTCATTGGCGTGTATCGGTCGGTAAATTTAAGGACAATTTTGTTGGATGCAATGCGTTTGAAAGCATCAACCAAACGGACTTCCTGCAATTGCTGATTGAAAACTTCGTTATAAGCCTGACGAACTAAAAGATGTGATGGTTCAAATTCTTCCAACACCTTAAAAATGATGCTTGATGATGCCTGAAGCGATTTATTATTTCGTTGTTTCCCCGGAAATGTCTGTATTACCATGCCTGCAATTACTGCGATATCCCGGAATTTATGCAGAGCCATTTCGGCTGCGTTGATGCTTGCAACCACATCGTCCATTAAATGATCTAACTGAAATAATTCGGTAAGAAATTCCAGATCGACAGGTATTGGCTGATCCGAAAATAATTCAAAACCATAATCGTTCATAGCGATCGAAAAACTGATCGGAAAGCGTTTGCTGATTCTATACGCAATAACGGTTGCCATAACTTCGTGCACTAATCTACCTTCTAACGGATACATAAACAAATGATAACCTTCGCGTGTGTGAATCTGTTCCACCAAAAGTTCGTTGTGTAGCGGTAATGCAGAATGAGTTTGCTGATAACTTAAAAGCGGATTTAAAAATTGAATTTCTTTACTTTTGGATTGATTTACGGCAGCTTCTGATAATTTTTCACGCAAAAACATACTTAAATTGGCACTTAAAGGCAATCTGCCGCCTAACCAGCTAGGGGTAATTGCCTTGCCCGAACTATTGCGAACGTAAACGGTTAGCTCTTTCATTCGCACATATTCTAACACTCTTCCAGCCAAAATAAATTTATCGCCCACTTTAAGTTTTGTCAAAAAATATTCTTCAACCATGCCAATGTATCCGCCCGAAGTATATTTAACCCGTAACATGGCATCGCTAACAATAACGCCGATGTTTAACCGGTGAAGCATACCAATCCGTCGTTTTTTAACTTCGTAAACGCCATCATCATTCACATCAACCCGATGGAATTCTTCATAATTTTCGCCCAATTTTCCACCTTTGGTAATGAATGCCAAACACCAGTTCCAATCTTCTTCCTGCAGATATTGGAAAGCATGTGTTTGTTGAATGATCGGAAAAAGTTCGTTCGATTTAAAACCGCCGCCCAAAGCAATGCTAACCATAAACTGAACCAAAACATCATAACAAAGAACCATTGGTTCTCGTTTTTCCACGACTTTATTTTTGTAGGCATCTTTAAGTGCTGCAACTTCTAACAATTCTAAAGTATGGGTTGGTACAAAATAAATTTTCGATGTTTCGTAAGGCGAATGACCACTTCTACCAGCGCGTTGCAAAAAACGGGCAATTCCTTTGCTCGATCCTATTTGAACAACTGTATCAACGGGTTTAAAATCGACACCCAAATCTAAAGACGAAGTACAAACAACCGCTTTTAACTGACCGGTGCTCAAGGCATTTTCAATCCATTGCCGCAATGCGTGATCTATAGAACCGTGATGCAGTGCCAACTGACCAGCCAAATCGGGATCGGCATTTAAAAGCAACTGATACCATAGCTCGCTCTGGCTTCGGGTATTTGTAAAAACCAAAGTAGATCGACTTTGTGAAATAATTTCGGCAACTTTATCAGCCAAAGTTCCACCCAAATGACCTGCCCACGGCAATACATCAACCTTATCGGGATAAACCGGAATAATTTCGATCTGCTTTTTTTCTTTTGATACTATTTTTATCTTTTTTGAAACATTCGGAAGTAAAACTTCTATCGCCTCATCAATATTACCAATTGTAGCAGTAATTCCCCAAATTTTTAGGTTTGATACGTTTTTTTGAAGATACCCCAAAGCCAGTTCAACCAATACACCACGCTTGTTTCCTATTAATTCGTGCCACTCGTCAACAGCGATGCATTGAAGATTTTTAAAGAATTTATCGCGACTTTTTTGTGCCAGCAACAAATGCAGACTTTCGGGCGTTACAATAAGCACATCGGGCATTTGCTTGGTTTGTTTGGCTTTTTGTTTGGGATCGGTATCGCCGTTACGCACTTCAACAACCCAATCAATTCCTATGCTGTCAACTGCTTCCTGCATGGCACGCGCCAGATCTTTTGCAAGCGATCGAATAGGGGTAACCCACAACAATTTTAAGCCTGACTGCATTTTTTGGTATTGATTGATGTAATTGATTACAACGCCCAGAAAAACCGAAAATGTTTTACCAAAACCTGTTGGCGCAACCACCATTCCGCTGTAACCTTTGTGATAGTAATTCCAGGTTCGCTCTTGAAATTCAAAAGGAACTTTTTGGTCGGCGGTCATCCAATTATTTATAATCTGATAACCTTCGGATGTTTTTAAGTTTTCCATAATCAGGTAATCAGTTTTTTAACTTCGTCAATACTATCGATATCAGCAACGGTTTTGTCTTTACGCCAACGCAAAATTCTTGGAAAACGCAATGCCACGCCTGATTTATGCCGACTGCTGTAGCCAATTCCTTCAAAAGCAATTTCGAAAACCAACTCGGGCTTTACCGTTCGCACCGGACCAAATTTCTCGATTGCGTTTTTGTTTACAAATTTGCTAACCTCTTGAATTTCTTTATCTGTTAAGCCCGAATAAGCTTTGGCAATCGTAACCAACGCATCACCACTTTTAACGGCAAACGTATAATCGGTGTAATAACCGCTGCGGCGACCACTGCCTTTTTGAGCGTAAATAAGTACGGCATCAATGGTTAAAGGATCGGTTTTCCATTTCCACCAATCGCCCCGTTTTCGTCCGGTGTGGTAAGGAGAATCAACGTTTTTCAACATTAAACCTTCACTGTTTATTAAACGAGCATTGCTACGGATTTCGGGCAGTTTAATCCAATTGATTTCTTTGATAACAGGCGATAAATGCAGTGATGAATTTGTATCTATATTAAAATGACTTTCTAAAATAGATCGTCGGTACGAAAGCGGTTTTGTGCGAATATCTTCCCCTTTCCATTCTAAAACATCGTAAATATAAAGCGATACCGGAAGTTCTTCGAGCATTTTTTTAGGCAGATTTTTTCTGTTTAACCGTTTTTGAAGTTCACTGAAATTATATACTTCATTATTTTTAACCACTAACAGTTCGCCATCGATCACAAAATCATCAGGAAAATCAATCAATGCTTTTTCTATTTCGGGAAACTGAGCCGTAATCAATTCTTCGCCACGCGACCAAATGAAAAATTCTCCTTCGCGCTTAATCACTTGCGCACGAATTCCATCCCATTTATATTCAATCTGCCAATCATAGATCGATCCTAAATCAATCAAATCTTTATCCAAGGCATACGCCAAACAAAAAGGGTAGGGTTTACTTTTGTTGATTTCGGTGTAATTACCTTTAATCAAACCTTCAAAATCGACTTCGGTTCGATCCCAATCGCCCATGATACTATGCGTTACGGCAGCAGCTTCCAAATCAAAATGTTTTGCAAAAGCATTAATAACCGTTTTTGCCAAGACACCCAAACGGAAACTTCCGCCTAACAACTTATTGAAAATAAAGCGTTCGGTAGTGTTTAGGGCTTTCCAACTATTTACGACATATGTTCTTTTTTCTTCGTCGGATTTATCTTTTAAGGCAGTAATTTCGTTCATCCATTCAGAAAGCGTTTTTTCCGATGGATGTTCGTTATCGGGTAGCAACAACGCAATGGTTTCGCCCAAATCTCCAACAGCCGCGTAAGATTCTGCAAACAACCATTCGGGCAGCTGCGTTTCCTCTAAAACCCACTGTTTTAAAAGTTTGGTGGTCACGCTTCGTTTTGGGCGCTTACCTGTGAAAAGTGATAAAAACCATAATTTATCGTCATTACTTGCGGTATCAATAAACAGTTCTATTGCCGCTATTTTTTGCAGGTTTTTATTGGTGCTGTCTAACGAATTTATAAGTTGAGCAAATGCTTTCATAGGCTTTCGGGTGTAGATTCGTCTTCTTCATTTCCAAAAGCAGTATGAAGTTCAACGGCTTCAATTCCGTTTTCGTTCAAATATTTGGCAAATACCGCAGTTTGCCCGTGGGTTACATACACTTTTTCGGCATTTGTTTCTTTAACAGCCTTTAAAAGATCGTCCCAATCGGCATGATCGCTCACGGCAAAACCGGCATCGGCACTGCGCCACCTTCTTGCTCCGCGAACCTGCATCCATCCTGAACAAATAGCGTAAACCATATTCGGAATTTTCTTTAAAACGTTGGTATCAACAAGCGATGGCGGAACAATAACAATGCCCTTATTTACATGTTGAACAGATTCTCGAAAATCGAGCGATTCATAATATGGCAGTTGAATTCCTGCATTTTCATACGCCTGATTCAATTTAGTGATGGAATAATGTGTGTAAACCGGCGCGATGCCACTTACAGCATTCAAAATACGTTGTGCCTTGCCTAAAGAATATCCCACAAAAACCGAAGTTTTCCCTATCTCTTGATTGTGAAGTACCCAGTTTTGCATGGATTCATTCAATTTCTCGGTTGATGCCCATTTATAAATTGGCAATCCAAAAGTACTTTCGGTAACAAATTCGTGGCATTTAACAGGTTCGAAAACAGTAGAAAGTCCATCGTTTTGTAACTTATAATCGCCCGAAACAACCGCAACCTTTCCTTTGTATTCCATTCTAATCTGTGCCGAACCAATAATATGACCCGCCGGATGAAACGACACTTTTACGCCGTTTATGTCGATAGGTTCGTTGTAGCCAATGCCCTGAACCTGAATATCTGCACCAATGCGAATGTGAAGAATGGGAACTGTGAGGTGATGACACAAATATTTTTTCATTCCCCAACGCGCATGATCGGCATGACCGTGCGTTATCAACGCATAGTCTACGGGTTTCCAAGGATCGATATAAAATTTACCCGGAATACAGTAAATGCCTTTGTCTGTAAAATTTAATATTTGCATTTTTTGAATTGCTTACTATCAAATTAAAACTAAAAAAATGGCGTTCTGAATGTTTTTATAAGGGAAGAAAAGATGCGGTTTTCTGTAAATAGAAAAATCCGCATCTTGGTAATGTAAGAATTTTAGTCTTTATTTCTCATTTTAGAAAAAATCCAAAGGACTAATGCAATTCCTAGAAATATTAAAATAAAAGCCCACCACATGCCGGCTTTAAAAATAGTTTCTACAGCACTACAACTTGTTAATAGTAATGAAGTTAGAATGGTACAGCTGAATAAAAAATACTTTTTCATAGTCTTAATTTTTTATAATCTGTATTAAAGTTAACCAAAAAAAACGAAAAAGCAGCATGATTGCTAACATTTTCATGCTACTGATTTTTGTATCTGAAATAGTAAATAAGTAAAGTTGTGTTGACCAAAACCGAAAATCCATTCGAAAGAATAATAGGTAATTCATCTTTCATGATTCCGTAAACTACCCATAGTGACACGCCTGTAAGTAAAACAGCGATCATTCCCCACGAAAGATTTTCTACTTCTTTTTCTTTTAACACCTTAATGAGCTGTGGTATCATTGATACCGATGTTAATATGCCTGCAATTGTTCCTATAATTGTTTCCATGTGTACTATTTGGTTAAACGATGTTACATAAATTTAGCACTATTTATGCAAAATTGCTGTTATTGTTCATGGAAACTTATAAAAATTATTTAATTTCGGCTCTGATCCTGCTTAAACTCACTTGAGTAATTCCTAAATACGATGCGATATAACCCAATTGTACGCGTTGAATTAAATCGGGATTTTCTGTCAAAAGCGTTTTATAACGTTCTGATGCCGTTTTAAACTGTCGCGATATCAACCGTTCTTCGGTTTTAAGTAATTCCTGTTCGGCAAATTTTCTGCCCCAATTAGCAATATGAATGTCTTTTTCGTAAAGCAAATTCAGATCCACCGTATTAATCTGATAAAGATCGCCATCTTCTAAAAGTTCAATAGTTTCATAACCTTTTTCGTGCGCCACATAACTTCTCATTGATATAACAGTTTCGCCTTCGCGACCAATCCAAAAAGTAATATCGTTGTCGGGAGTGCGTGCAAAAGCTCTGACAATTCCTTTTTTTATAAAGTAAATATTCTTTTCTACCGCTTTTGTATCAAGCAAAATATGACCTTTTGGGTACGAAACTTCGGTGATATAGCTTTTTAGTACTTTTAAAGAATCCTTTGGAAGCGAATGTATTTTGTTTAATATTAGATCAATATCCATTGATTAAAATCTGTGTTTATTATTTTTAAAGATATACTTTTTTGAATGATGCAGTGAGTATTTTTTTTTTTCAATTTTAAAAAACCTCTTTCGCTACCCTTCTTACCGTATCCGATTTTCCCATAGAATAATAATGTACAATAGGAATTCCCGCAGCAATAATCTCTTTACTTTGCGCAATGCACCATTCAATACCAATTTGTTTTACAGCATCGTTGTCTTTTGCTTTTAAAATTTCAATAACCAAAGCATCAGGCAGATCTACTTTAAAACGATGCGGAATCATATTTAGCTGACCTTTAGTTGTCAACGGTTTCAGTCCGGGAATAATCGGAACTTCAATACCCGATTTTCTACATCTGTCCACAAAATCAAAAAACTTGGCATTATCAAAAAACATCTGCGTAACAATATAATCTGCACCTTTATCAATTTTCTGCTTTAAAAACTGCAAATCGGTATCAAAATTCGGAGCTTCCATGTGCTTTTCCGGATACGCGCCAACACCTATACAAAAATTGGTTGTGTGAGAATTCTCCAGTTCATCATCTAAATAAATACCGTTGTTCAATTCCGAAATCTGTGTTACCAATTCCGATGCATATCTGTGCCCGTTTTTTTCAGCCTTAAAATAAATCTCGCTTTTAACCGCATCGCCACGCAAAGCAACCACGTTGTCAATTCCTAAAAAATCCAAATCAATCAAAAAATTCTCGGTATCTTCTTTCGTAAACCCGCCACATAAAATATGCGGCACGGCATCAACCTTGTATTTGTTCTGAATAGCGGCACAAATTCCAACCGTTCCCGGACGTTTTTTTACCACTTTTTTCTCCAGCAAACCGTTGCCAACATCTTTGTACGTATATTCTTCTCGATGGTAAGTAACATCAATAAACGGCGGATTAAACTCCATTAACGGATCAATCGTGTCAAAAATACATTGAATATTCTGCCCTTTCAAAGGCGGTAAAATCTCAAACGAAAACAATGCTTTTCCGTCGGCATTCTGTATATGTTCGGTAACTTTCATTTTATAATTATTTGGGCGTTCCCCGCCTTATCAGGACGGGTCGGGCTTTTCGCTACAAGCTTTTGTTCATTCTTCACAAAAGGCTTTTCACTTTAATCCCTAACGCAACTGGTTGTTAGTATTCTATTATTTATTGATACATCATAAAATTTGAAATCTCTATCAAGACCTCACAGGTTTTTAAAACCTGTGAGGTCTAAATAAAGTTCTCGACAAGCTAAAACTGATGAAATCTGTGAATCTGTGGTATTCTCAAAAGTTATTCATTAATATTTGGTCCAAGCCATTTGGCAGCTTCTTCAAAACTGATGTTTCGTCTGCGGGCATAATCTTCAACCTGATCGTTTTTAATTTTCCCCACACCAAAATATTTCGCTTCTTTATTTCCAAAATAATATCCAGAAACCGATGAAGCCGGCCACATTGCCAAACTTTCGGTTAGTGTTACACCAATTTCATCGGCAACATTTAAAACATCCCAAATAGTATTTTTTTCTAAATGATCGGGACATGCCGGATAACCAGGTGCCGGACGAATCCCCTCGTAAGATTCTTTAATTAAATCGTCATTAGTTAATTGTTCCGAAACCGAATAACCCCAAATTTCTTTACGTACTTTTTCGTGCAGATATTCCGCAAAAGCCTCTGCCAAGCGATCGCCCAACGCTTTAACCATGATAGAATTGTAATCGTCTTGAGCATTTTCATAATCTTTGGCTTTTTCTTCAACGCCAAAACCGGTACTTACACAGAACAAACCAACATAATCGTTTATTCCTGTTGATTTCGGAGCAATAAAATCTGCCAAGGCAATATTTGGTACACTGCCCGATTTATGTGCCTGCTGGCGAAGAGTTAACAAAGTTGCGATAGTTTCATTATTTTCATCAATCAACTCAATATCATCATCATTTACCTGATTTGCTTTATAAATCCCAATGATTCCTTTGGCTTCAAACCATTTTTCTGAAACAATCTTTTTCAACATTTCCTGTGCTTCAGCAAACAAAATAGTCGATTGTTCGCCTACAATATCATCAGTTAAAATCTCTGGATATTTACCAAACAACTGCCAAGATCTAAAAAACGGAGTCCAATCTATATATGGAACCAATTCTGATAATTCTACGCTAATCTGCTTTTTACCAAGAAAATTTGGTTTTGTAATTTGCTGTGAATCCCAATCTATTTTGTATTTATTTTTACGGGCATCGGCAATAGATAAGTATTTTTTATCTCGCGCTCGGTGTAAAAAATCATATCGTAATTTTTCGTATTCGGCACGAATATCTTCTTTATAAATTTTGTTTTTATCGGGCTGCAATAAATTGTTGATGACTGTTACCGCACGCGAAGCATCGTTCACATGAACAACTGTTTGCGTATATTCCGGTGCAATTTTCACGGCGGTATGTGCACGCGATGTGGTTGCACCACCAATCATTACTGGAATTTTAACCCCAATTTTTTCTAATTCTTTAGCCAAATAAACCATTTCGTCTAACGAAGGAGTAATTAATCCGCTTAAACCAATTACATCAACCTGTTCTTTAATGGCGGTTTCTATAATTTTTTCGGGCGGAACCATCACTCCTAAATCTATAATTTCGAAATTGTTACAAGCCAAAACCACCGCAACAATATTTTTACCAATATCATGTACATCTCCGCGAACGGTTGCCATTAAAACTTTACCAGCCGATGAATTATTTGTTACTCCGTTTTTCAGTTTTTCCTCTTCGATAAAAGGCAACAAGTAAGCCACCGCTTTTTTCATTACTCGAGCCGATTTTACAACCTGCGGCAAAAACATTTTTCCCGAACCAAACAAATCGCCCACAATATTCATTCCGTTCATTAAATGTTGTTCAATTACCTGAATTGGTCGATCAACGGTTTGTCGGGCTTCTTCTACATCAGTATTAATAAATTCTTCAATACCTTTAACCAACGCATGCGTAATACGTTCTTGCAAAGCGTTCGATCTCCATTCTAAAACTTTTTCCTCTTTAAATTTGGTTTCGCCTTTTAAATGTTCGGCAAAGTCAAGCAATCTTTCGGTGGCATCACTTCTTCGATTTAAAAGTACATCTTCAACAAAAACCAATAATTCAGGATTAACTTCATTGTAAATTTCCAATAATTCAGGATTTACAATTCCCATGTTCATACCATGCTGAACGGCGTGATACAAAAAAGCGGCATGCATGGCTTCTCTTACGCGATCATTCCCACGAAAAGAAAACGAAACATTACTTACACCACCCGAAACATTTGCATATGGCAGGTTTTTACGAATCCAGTTTGTTGCCAGAAAGAAATCGAGCGCATTGTTGTTGTGCTCTTCCATTCCTGTGGCAACTGGGAAGATATTCGGATCGAAAATGATGTCTTGCGGGGGAAAACCAACCTGATGAACCAGAATTTCGTACGATCTTTTACAGATATCGATTCGTCTTTGATAGGTATCAGCCTGACCGGCTTCATCAAACGCCATTACTACCACCGCAGCTCCGTAACGTTTAATTAAATTGGCATGATGAATAAAAAGTTCTTCGCCTTCTTTTAAGCTGATGGAATTTACAACGCCTTTACCTTGAATGGTCTGCAAACCAGATTCGATAATTTCCCATTTAGAACTGTCGATCATTATTGGAACTCGGGCAATGTCAGGTTCAGAAGCGATCAGGTTTAAAAAATTAACCATTGCTTCTTTGCCATCCAACATACCTTCGTCCATATTGATGTCGATGATCTGTGCACCGTTTTCAACTTGTAATCGGGCAATATCCAAAGCTTCATCAAACTTTTCTTCTTTTATCAATCGAAGGAATTTTCGAGAACCGGTTACGTTTGTACGTTCGCCAATATTGATAAAATTCGATTCTTTTGTGACAAAAAGTGGCTCTAAACCTGAAAGCGTTAAAATAGGTTGCGGTTTGATTTCATCGACTTCAATATGATTTGTTAAAGCGTTGTATTGCGTAACGGCATCGGCAATTAAGCGGATGTGATCTGGATTTGTTCCACAACAACCTCCAATAATCTGCACCAAATCTTCCTTTAAAAAATCGGCTATTAAATGTTGCATTTCTTCCGGCGACTGATCGTATTCTCCAAAAGCATTAGGCAAACCGGCATTTGGATGCGCCGAAATGTTTACCGATGTGTGTTGTGCCAACTGTTTTAAATAGGGCTTTAACTGTTCCGCTCCCAAAGCACAGTTGAACCCGATGCTTAACAACGGAATGTGCGAAATCGAAATTAAAAAAGCATCGACTGTTTGTCCTGATAACGTTCTGCCCGAAGCATCGGTAATCGTTCCCGAAACCATGATTGGAATATCGATATTTCGTTCGATTTTTACTTCTTCAATCGCAAATAAAGCCGCTTTTGCATTCAAAGTATCAAAAATGGTTTCCACCAAAAGCAAATCGCAACCACCGTCAATCAACGCTTCAACTTGCTGTTTATAAGCTTTTCGTAAATCCTCAAAAGTAATGGCACGATAACCCGGATTGTTTACATCGGGACTAATAGACGCCGTACGGTTTGTGGGACCGATGGATCCTGCAACAAAACGCGGTTTATCGGGTGTAATAATATCAAACTCGTCACAAACTTCACGGGCAATTTTTGCCGACTGATAATTCAACTGGTACACATAATTTTCCAGATAATAATCAGCCATACCAATGGTTGTTGAAGAAAATGTGTTGGTTTCCAGAATATCTGCGCCTGCCTGTAAATATTTTCTATGGACTTCTTTAACAGCTTCTGGTTGCGTGATCGACAGTAAATCGTTGTTACCTTTTAACGGATGCTGAAAATCTTGAAATTGCGTGCCGCGAAAATCTTCTTCGGTAAACTGATACGCCTGCAGCATGGTTCCCATAGCGCCATCGAGCACCAAAGTTTTGTGCTTTATGATTTCTGAAATTGTTGATTTTTTACAGAGCGTTTCCATTATAAAAAGGCGGTATTTAGTTCGGTAATAATATCGTCGATATGTTCTAAACCAACCGAAATTCGTATCAATCCTTCAGTTAAATTGGCTTCGGCAAGTTCGGTTGCGTTTAATTTACTGTGTGTTGAGGTTGCCGGATGTGCTACAATGGTTCGTGTATCGCCCAAGTTAGCCGAAATTGAAAACAGTTTTATTGAATCGATGAACTTTTTGCCGGCATCTTTTCCTCCGTTTAATTCAAAAGCGATGATGTTGCCACCCAACTTCATTTGTTTTTTTGCGATTTGATACTGCGGATGCGATGGTAAAAAAGGATATTTTACACTGGAAACAGCTGGATGACTTTCTAAAAATTGAGCCACCTTCAAAGCGTTTTCGCTGTGTTTTTCTACTCTGATTGATAATGTTTCCAAACTTTTAGAAAAAATCCAAGCGTTGAAAGGTGCTAATGAAGGGCCTGTGTTGCGAGAAAACAGATAAATTTCTCGTATCAATTCTTTTGATCCAACGGTTACACCACCTAAAGCTCTGCCTTGACCATCGATTAATTTTGTAGCCGAGTGAATAACCAAATGCGCACCAAAATCAATCGGGTTTTGAATAATTGGCGTAGCAAACGTATTATCAACAATTAATAAAAGGTTGTGCTTTTTTGCTAAATCACCCAAAAATTCAAGATCAATTATTTCAACTCCAGGGTTTGTAGGTGTTTCAACAAACAAAATTTTGGTGTTCGACTGTATTTTAGATTCGATTGTTTCCGGTTCGCTGATGTTGAAATAGTTGGTTTCGATATTCCATTTTGGCAGATATTTGGTAAACAAAGTATGAGTTGAACCAAAAACGCTGCTTGCCGAAACTATGTGGTCGCCGCTGTTTAAAAAAGTTACCAACGTATTGTAAACTGCTGCCATTCCGGTTGCAAAGCCAACGCCGTCTTCGGCATTTTCAAGCAATACCATTTTCTCTATAAATTCGGATACATTTGGGTTGCTAAAGCGCGAATAGATGTTTCGGTCTTTTTCTTCTGCGAACGATGCACGCATGTCTTCTGCATCTTCAAAAACAAAGCTCGATGTTAAAAATAACGGCGTGCTGTGTTCTAAATAGTGCGTGCGTTCGGTTTGATTTCGTATTGCTAATGTTTCTTTTTTCATGACTATTTTTTTTCTGCTAAACGTAAAATATCTCCAAAAACGCCGCGTGCGGTAACATGTGCTCCGGCTCCGGCTCCTTGAATAATAATTGGTCTGTCGCCATAAGATTCGGTATAAATCTCGAAAATACTGTCAGATCCCGATAATTGTCCCAAAGCAGAATTTTTATCTACTTTTACTAATTTGGTTTCTAAAACTCCTTTTTGTTGTTGTAAATCACCCGATAATTCGCCAACGTAACGCAAAACTTCATTCACTTTTAACTGCTGCTTTAAATCATCGTAATGATTGTTTAATCCGCTTAATTGTGCTAAAAACTCTTGAACGGTTAATGATTGAAATTCAGTAGGAATTAAATTTTGAATGGAAATATCTTGCAGTTCATTTTCTAAATCTAATTCGCGGGCAAGAATCAATAATTTACGGGCAACATCGGTTCCCGATAAATCATCACGAGGGTCAGGTTCGGTAAATCCTTTTTCGATTGCTGCTCTTAAAACTTCAGAAAACGGTTTGTTTTCAACCGAAAAAAGATTAAAAATGTAACTTAACGTTCCAGAGAAAACTCCTTTTATTTTGGTAATATTTTCGCCCGATAAATGCAATAGTTTTATATTATCGATTAAAGGCAATCCTGCACCCACATTGGTTTCGTATAAATATTGTTTCTGATTTTTCTTTAGATTTTCGCGCAAATTTTTATAGAATTCAAATGAAAGTGTATTTGCAATTTTGTTTGATGAAACAATATCAAATCCATTATCAATAAAATCATTATAGCGATTTGGAAGTGATTCTGCCGCCGTATTATCAATTAAAATTAAATTCTCTAAATGATGCTCTTTTGCATATTCTATGATTGATGAAAGGGAATTTGGTTGTGGTGTTTGGAATTGATCTTGCCAATTGGCGTTGAAACCGTTGGTGCTGAAATACACCGATTTTGAATTGGCAATTGCAAAAATGTTTAAATCGATATTTTTACGTTCGGCAATCTGATTTTTCGATGCAACAATTTGATCGATCAACACACTGCCAACAGTTCCTTTGCCAACAACAGCAATATTTACGGTTTTGTTCACGCCGAAAATTTGTCCGTGAATTACGTGCAATGCTTTTTTAAATTGTTCTTTTTCGATCACCAAACTGATGTTTTTTCCCGAAACCGAATTGTTGAAAAGGATAGGAACAATGCCGTTTTTTACCAACGCGCTGTAAGGTTTGTGAAATGATTTTAAATCTTGCCCAATGATTGAAACTACGGCGATATTGTTGTTAATGCTGATGTTTTCGACATCTTTTGTATAAAAATCTTGCTGAAATTCTTGTTCTAAAATTTCTTTTGCCGAAGTTGCTTCTGAATCATTTACGACAAATCCCAATCCGCGTTCAGACGAACCTTGAGAAATAACGCTTACGCTGATGTTGTTTTTTGCCAATGCATTGAAAATTCGAGCATCGACTCCCACTTTTCCAAACAAACCTTTACCATGAAAATTTATCAAGGCAACATTTTGAAGAACTGTTAACGATTTTACTCCGTTTGGTGTTGGTTCTGCAGAAATTAATGTTCCCGTGCTGTCAGGATTCAAGGTGTTTAAAATTCGTAACGGAATTTTCTTCTCAATCAACGGAACAATGGTTTTTGCATGTAGAATCGAAGCCCCGAAAGTAGCCAATTCATTCGCTTCGCTGTAATTTAATTGTTCAATGCGTTTGGCAGATGCAACCCATTCCGGATTTGCGGTGTAAATACCATCGACATGCGTAAAATTTAAAAATTCTTCAGCCTGAGTATAATTTGCAATTAGCGCTGCGGTTAAATTACTGCCGTTTCTGCCTAAAGTTGTAATTTCATTTTCTGCAGTACTGCCAATAAATCCACCTAAAACAATCGGATTTTTATCAGTTAATTTTTCAAATTCCGAACCAATAGCTAATTCAGTCAATGTTTCGTTTACGTTTGCTGCGGTAAAATAAGCATCGGTTTTAATTAGTTGCGTACTGTTTACAAAAGTTGCCTGTAAACCTTGAGTTATAAGTAATTGTGTAACTACTTTTGAAATGATTAATTAGCCTTGAGCCAACAATAAATCCTGAACTTTTACGCTGTAATCCTGAATTAAAGAAACGCCTTGCAAAATGTTTTCGATCAACTTAAAATGCTCTTCGGTATTTATCTGTGGATAAAAATTTAATGCTTTAAGTTCTTGTAATTGATCTGTGTAAGGTTTGTTTTCTTTTGCTTTTTCAAGCAATTCCAACAGCAAATCGGTTGTGTTGCCAATTGCCGATACAACGATAATTAACGATGAGGTTTCTAAGTAATTGGCTATAATGTTCAGCAAGTTGTTGTTGGTATGCAGACTTGCCAGTGATTTTCCTCCGAATTTTAATACTTTGCTCATAAATAAGGTGTTATTATTTGTTCTAATTTTTTAAATTCTATTAAAAAAGCATCGTGTCCGTGTGTTGATTCTAAAGAATGATGCGTTATGTTTTTGTATGTTTTTGCTAGTTCATTTGTCCATTCTATTTGATGTTGTGGATAAAACAACCAGTCTGAAGAAATGCTTACAACAATAATTTTCGTGTTGCTTTTTTGTGATGCTTTCAGATATTGATCTTTATTTGATCCTTTTCCTATCGATCCTAACAAATGATTCATAATTTGATATGATTTTTTCGAAAAGCGTTTTTTTAAGGAATTTCCGTGATACACCAACCAATCTTCTATTGCCTGATTACTGCTTTTAAATTTATCGTTGATTCCTAAAGCATTTCTGTAAAAAAGCATCGACCACATTCGCGCTTGTTCGTATCCATTATCATTCTGCAAAAGATCACTTTGTAAAAAAGTAATTGCTTTAATCCAATGATCCTCAAACGGATTGCCACCAATACTTATCAACTTATCAAACAATTCTGGGTTTTCTTTCCACATTTCCCACGCAATCGTTCCGCCCAAACTTCCACCGATAATTGAAATATCTTTTTTCAACTCTAACTCGTTCAACAACCACAGATTAATTTTTGCAATATCGTTAACACTTATTTTTTCTATTGAATGAATATTTTCGTGCGTATTGGTAGTGTATCCGTTTCCTAAAGTATCAATCGATAAAATGTTGTATTTGGCGGTATCAATAACTTTTGATGTTCCAACCAATTCTTTCCACCAACCATTTTCGCCCGTAACCGTACTATTTCCAGTTAAAGCATGTAGAACCACAAGCGTTGGTTTCGTTTCATTGTCGATACAAATCCACTGATAACTAATTTCGCAATCTTTATCAGCAAAATGATGAGTAAACTGTTTTGGTATTATTTTTTTGTTCATGATAAATTCCATAAAAAAATCCTTCAGGGCTATACCTAAAGGATTAAACAAATTTGGGTTTAAGGTATAGTTTATTACGACGCTTTACGCATCATCATAAACATGTACATTTTATAAAGGTTAGTTGTTGTCATTTTTATTTTTTGATGAAGCAAATGTAATTATATATTTTCTAAAAACAAGTGTTATTTAAGAAAATTAATCTGTTTAAATAGTTTTTAAAATATGTTTTTAGGATTATTTTTCTTATTAATAAGTTTAAAACAGATTTTTTTTAGGATATTGATTTGAAACGATTAAAACTGTTTTGTTTTTGATTTAAAAAATAGAATGAAAAAAAATGTTTGAGTAGGAGAGAAGTAGTCGAAAAATATATCCAAACAAAAAAGACACCAACTGAAAAGCCGGTGTCTTTCGAAAATATTAAAAATAAAGACCTAATAAGTTTCAAATTTAGTAAGATGTTTCTATTATGAACTTAATCTAGATTAATAAATAAAATCTTAAAATTAAAATTGCAAACTGACATTTATCATATTTTATTAAATCTGCCAATTATAGCTTTGTACAAAGATTTAAGGTATGGGCGTAATTTACATTTTAATATGCATTAGCATATTTGTAGCAGCCGTTTTTCTGACCCTCTTCATAAAATCAGTAAAAAGCGGACAATTCGATGATCAGTACACACCGTCGGTGAGAATGCTGTTCGACGATGAGATCAAAGAAAAAAAAGGAAAAAAACAAAAACAATCAAATTAATTATTATTTATGGAAGTGCAACAATTTTATTACGATAACAAAATTGTTAAGAAGTTCCTGTATGCCGCAATACTTTTCGGAGTTGTAGGTATGCTGGTAGGATTGCTTTTAGCAATTATGTTTATATTTCCGAACATCACAGACAATATTCCGTGGTTAAGTTTCGGTAGGCTTCGTCCTTTACACACCAATGCGGTTATTTT
>CAJYTF010000004.1 GCA_913777665.1 uncultured Myroides sp. | reverse complement strand
ACTCCTTTTGGACCTCCTTTTAATATGAATTTACCAGTAGCAGGTAATTCATACACTTTTTATCATGGTAACGGAATAGATTTATTCTCATCATCATTAATTACTGCAGAAAATCCCGTTATTGTTTATTCGGGAACTGCTGTTGATTGTGAAACCGATATATCAACCGTATTGCCAATTGGCGGTTGCGCAGGATCTTTAAATATACAAACAACAAAATTTATAGATTATGCTAACGGAAATCTCCCTTACTTCGGATTTTGTGTAATAGAAAGTAATACAGTTCCCGTTTTTGTAAACGGACAAAATATTGAAGTTGTAACAGGTAATTTAAGAGTGCCTATTGGCGGTACAGGATTTTATCTGATTACTTTTGATAACACACAAATTAACAATCCGGCGAATTTAATCATAACATCGGCTATGCCATTAACAACTAGTTTGGTACAACAAGGTGGTGGTTTTTCTATGTCGGCATTTTTCTCTTCTTTCGGGGAAGCAGCAGATCCGCCTGTATATGCAAAAAGGAACAACGATTGTAGTGTAACTTTAGAGGCAGAAGCGGGATATAGCGAATATGTTTGGTATAAAGATGAAATATTATATGAAACAACTACAAGAAATACGCTAATTGTAACCGAATCAGGATCTTATACCGTTCAGGTGCGAAGAGATTGTGGTTTATCTGGTAAATCTATTGCTTTAGATGTAGAAGTTGTTCCTTGTTCTGATTTGGAGGTTATTAAAGAGCGTACTTTTCAAGACGATTTAGATATTACTTTTACAATCACAGTAACCAATTTAAATCCGTATTTTACAGAACCTAACGCAACGGTAACCGAATTACTTCCAACAGGTTTAATTTATGTGAATTCAAGTGTTTCTAAAGGAACTTATAATAATGTTACCGGACTTTGGAATATTGGATCTTTAGCTCCAGGACAAAGTGAAACCCTGGTTGTAGATTGTAGAATTGGAAATTCTGGCGAATACATCAACACGGCAACAGCGAAAGGCGATTTAGAAGATACAGACATGAAAAATAACAAAAGTTCTGCTACAGTTGATGCTTTTGTTGCAGATATCGACGCCTTTAAAACCGATGGAAAAGAAATGTTTTTTACAGACGAGTATTTAAACTATACCATAAAAGTTGTTAATAATGGTCCGCAAAAAGCATTAAACGTTCAGGTTAATGATCCAATGCCACATCAAACAACAGAAATGACTTGGGAAGGAAACGGAAAATCTGGAACAGGCGATTTGGTTGATGTAATTAATTTGTTAGATGTAAAACAAGAAGTTATTTATACAGTTAAATTGCGTGTTCCAAAAGATCATAAAGGGTTGTTTACAAATACCGTTAATATAAGTTCTATTTATATTGTTGATCCTGTTGAAAGATGTACAGGATGTTCGGATACGAACTTTCCACATTTCGAAATTCCAAAAGGTATTTCTCCAAACGGCGACGGCGAAAATGATTATTTAGATCTGTCTGATTATTTTGCAAGCAAACTGACAATTTATAACAGATACGGAAATGCTGTTTACACCAAAGACGATTATAGAAACGAATGGCACGGTCAGGATAATAACGGTAAGATACTGCCATCCGGAACTTATTTTTATTCAGTGTTTATGTTGAATAATCCATATAAAACCGGATATATTCAAGTAGTTAGGGAAATGAAATAAATCATTAAAGCAAAAAGAGAAAACTTAGTTTTCTCTTTTTTTATATACCTACTATTATAATCTATACACCTCATTTTTTATTAAATAATAGTAATATCATAATCTATATTGCTTTAAATTATATATTTGAAAAAAAATTATCAAAAATATTTAATATCCAAATACTTAAGTTGCTCTAATAACGTTGTATCATTAAAGAATGAATTTTCAGCATTATAAGAAGATAGGTTAGGTTGTTAATTCAATGGAAAAATGATTTTGTACTTTATAGCAAACTGATATGAAAAAAATTACCTATTTATTATTCATTTTACTGTCAAATTTAATTAGTGCACAACAAGATTGTAGTACAGCGTTAAGTATTTGTGGTAATTCAAATATAAATTATTCGCCAATAGGTTATGGCAATGTTTATGAGTCGTTGGGTGGATGTTTGTCAACAGGCGGAGAAAATAATTCTGTTTGGTATAAATTTCAAGTTGCCACAAGCGGAACATTAACTTTTGTAATTTCGCCCACTGCTGCCGTAGATTATGATTGGGCAGTTTTTGGTCCCAATGTAAGTTGTGGTAATATTGGATCGCCCATTCGTTGTAATGCTGCAGGAACTTATGGAAACACAGGGTTAAACATGACCAATACCAATACCGTTGGTGCACCTGGATCTAATGTTCCTTTTTGTAGGTATATGGATGTAATTGCTGGTGAAACCTACTATTTATTTATTGATAACTGGGTAGGATTAGGGTTTAATGGAGTAGCACCATTTAGTTTAACTTGGGGAGGAACGGCTACGTTGCATGATCCTTTTTTGAATAGTACAACTGCTCCAAATCCTTTTTTACCTCCGGGAAATGCGGGAGCTACAACAGGTGCACCGCGAGAAATCAATCTGTGCAGTAATTCTTCATCATTTGATTTTAGTACATTATCGGCTTCAATCTTAAATAACAATCAAAATTTTGCTGTTAGCTATCATACAACATCTAACAATGCACTGTCAGGTATAAGTCCAATAACTTCGCCAATTACCGTTAATACATCAACAACTTATTATTATAGCATTAGTTATCAAGATCCAAATGGAAGTACGGTTTCTTGCAGACAAATCGGCGCTTTTAAGTTTGTTGATAAATCTATATCTTTAGCAATAACTGCCAGTTCTACAAACTTATGTCCTGGCGATGTAGCAACGCTTACATCAAATATGCCTACCGGAAACACTTGGTCAAACGGAGCAACTACACAGTCAATTACAGTTACGAATGGCGGAACTTACTCTTTAACGAATACAAATGGAATATGTACAAGTACGGCAAGTGTTATAATTAATTCAAGTGTTGATCCAAATGTTCAAATATCGGGCGATCTTACTTTTTGTGATGGATCTTCAACAACATTAACAGCTTCAGGTACTGGCAGCGGACTTTCATACTCATGGTCAACAGGTGCTACAACGCCAAATATTACAGTTACAACAGCTGGAAGCTATACCGTTAATGTTACCAATAGTAATAATTGTACTTTTTCTAAAACGGTGGTTGTAGATAAAAATCCGTTGACTGCTGTTCAGAATGCTTCTATAAATATCTGTTCAACTTCGGCTACTACAACTTTTGATCTTACTTCGGTTCAATCTCAAATAAGTTCTGTTCCGGGTATTACTTTCAAATACTATCAAAATCAAACCGATGCAGCTGCAGATAATACGAATACTATTACAAATCCTGTTGCGTTTTCATCGGGTAGTGGAGTAGTGTATGTTTTGGTAAAATCGGGCAATTGTTCAAAAATAGCAACAATTAATCTTACGGTTACCTTAACACCAACGATTATAACACAACCAACTAACAAATTGGTATGTATCGGTGGTACCACATCATTCAGTATAACTACCATAAATGAAATTGGTTATCAGTGGCAGGTTAATATGGGTAGCGGTTTTGTAGATTTAGTAAATGATGCTACTTACTCTGGTGTAACATCAAACACTTTAACCATAACAAACGCAACCAGAACTTTAAACGGATACAGCTACAAGCTTGTGGTTAAAAGTAACTGTTCACCGAATTTAGATTCTAATACAGTGGTTTTAATTGTACCCGAAGTGAATGCAACACTTACATCCGTAAATGTATCTTGTTTTGGACTAACAAACGGATCTGCAACAGTTGTTGCTTCTGGTGGAACGGCACCATATACCTATGTATGGTCAAATGGATCTACAAATTCAGCTATTAGCAATTTAGCACCAGGAACTTACAATGTTGTTATTACAGATATAAACGGCTGTACAGCGAACAAAAGTGTGATAATTACAGAACCTGCAGTAATTTCAAACACTTTAAAAATTAAAAATGTTAGCTGTAACGGAGGAAATGACGCTAGTATTGAAGTAACTCCTTCTGGTGGAACGGCTCCGTTCACTTATTTATGGTCACATAATAATGCTACAACAGCAACAATTACGGGATTAGTAGCGAGTACTTATAATGTTCAGGTTAAAGATGCAAATAATTGTATAAAAAATGAACAAATTGTAATAACGCAGCCAGATATTTTAACAGCAACAATTGTTTCAAAAAATGTTAGCTGTAACGGAACCTATACCGGAGAAGCTACTGTTAATGTAGTTGGCGGAACTGCACCTTATACATACAGTTGGAATAACGGCATTACTACTGCAGCGAACAGTGGTTTACGACCGGGAACTTTTTCTGTTATAGTAACCGATGCAAAAGGATGTACAGTAAACAGCTCTGTTACTATTATAGAACCAACTGCATTAACTGTTTCAACTAAACAGACAAAAGCTGGTTGTAATGGAGCCACAACCAATTCGGTTATTGCAACTCCTTCGGGCGGAACGCAACCTTATACGTATTTATGGTCTAACGGTTTCACGACTGCTAATGCTGATAATTTGTTGCCAGGAACTTATACTTTAACCGTTACAGATGCCAACGGATGTAAAGTGAACGAAACGGTTTCTGTAGTTGCTACTGCAAATTTATCTTTAAGTTTTAATAAGAAAAATATCAGCTGTAACGGATTATCAAACGGTAATGCAACAGCCATAGTTACTGGTGGAAAAGCTCCGTTTGCATACAGTTGGTCAACAGGATCAATCAATCCGTCTATAAATAATTTAGGAGTAGGAATTTATACTTTAACGGTTACAGATGATTACGGATGTTCTGTTACGGAAACCGTTGATATAAGTCAACCTGATATTTTAACAGCTACGCATCAGCAAACAAACGTTAATTGTTTCGGATTATCAGAGGGTAGTATCTCTTTAGCGGTTTCAGGCGGAACGGCTCCTTATGTGTATCAATGGTCAAACGGATTTAAAACAGCTTCGTTAAACCAACTTCCGGCAGGTACTTATACGGTTGTTGTAACCGATAGTAATAATTGTACATTGCCTCACACAGTAACCATTACGCAACCGGCAGATGTTGCTACACCAACCGCAGTTAATCAGGTTTTTTGTGTTAATAATAATGCAACCGTAAGTAATTTGATTGTTAGTGGAAGTAATATAAAATGGTATAGATCAGCAGTTGCGGGTACACCTTTAAGTCCTAATGATTTATTGGTTTCAGGAGATTATTATGCATCGCAAACCATTAATGGTTGTGAAAGTTTTGCAAGAACAGGAATAAATGTGGTGATTAATAGTACTTCAATTACATCAGGATATAGTGTTCAGGAATTTTGTGAACCTTTCGTACCAAAAATTTCCGATTTACAAATTACAGGAACGAATATAAAATGGTACACAGCAGCTGTAGGGGGCACACTTTTAACAAATGCAAGTACGTTGGTTAACGGATCAACCTATTATGCGTCACAAACACTAAACGGATGTGAAAGTACTACAAGATTTGCAGTAAAAGTAAATGTTTATCCAAATCAGCAACTCGTTACAAGTCATTTGGCAATTTGTGATGTCGCAACTATTAACGATATTTCTATTGAAGGATATACCAGTTCGCAATTAAAATGGTACAACAGTTTAACTGCAACAACCCCATTAAGTAAATCGCAAGTGTTAGCAAGCGGAACTTATTATATCAGTACATTCAATTATAATTTATGCGAATCGGCACGTAAAGCAGTTCAAATAGTAGTATCTAACAATGTACCTATTCCTACAGTAAGTACATTGCAAGCTTTCTGTAGTAGCGCAACAGTTGCAGATTTGGTTGCAACGGGTATTAACGGGGCATCAATTAAATGGTATAATTCTGCACAAGCCACAACTCCGCTTACTGCAACTACCCCTCTTTACAGCGGTACGTATTATGTGGAGCAAGAAATGATGCCTTGTAAATCGCCAAGAATTGCAGTTGCGGTTCGTGTGGTTTCTCCAACAGCTCCAACCATGACCGATTTTAAATTATGCGAAGATGCTACTGTAGCAGATTTGTATTTGGCAGCATCTACATCTACAAAATATGTATGGTATTTAAACAGTACAACAACTACAAAACTACCTGATACCTATGTTTTAACCAGTGGTTATTATTATGTTGCAATAGAGTCGTACGGATGTATTTCTAATAGAACAAGTGTTCATGTACAAGTAAATAAACGACCAGCTTCTCCTACAGGTAGTTTGGTTCAGAACTTTAATTATCAGGCAAAAGTTTCTAATTTGGTAATGAATCAGCCTAATATTGTTTGGTATTTAAGTTATAACGATGCTATTAATAAAATGAATGCTTTAGATACATCGGATTTGTTGGTTGATGGAACTACTTATTACGGAGTTACAGTCGATGCGAATTCTTGTAACAGTTACCCAACCGCTGTTAAGGTGGGAGTTACTTTAGGAACAAACGATCTTGATTTGGAACAATTGAAATATTATCCAAACCCGGTAGATAGCGAATTGGTAATTAGTTATATTGATCCTTTAGAAAATGTAGAGATTTATGATGTTACGGGTAAACGCGTTTTCAAACAGAAATATGAAAGTAAATCGATCACTATTGATTTTTCTAGATTTAGTTCGGGAACTTACATGGTTAAGGTAATTACTGCGGAAGGATCTCAATTTATCAAAATCATTAAAAAATAACAAGAAAGTATATCAAAACAAAAACTCCGTATCAATTAAGAAACGGAGTTTTTTATGATATAAAAATAAGATTATTTACTTAAATACATTTTTCTACGTGAATATAAATCGTAGAAAGCATCGTCTTTTAAACTATCAATAAACAAAATGCTTTCTCCAGTTGATTTCATTTCAGGTCCTAATGCTTTGTTTACACCAGGAAATTTATTAAATGAAAAAACAGGTTGCTTTATAGCATATCCATCTAATTTAGGATTAAAAGTAAAATCGGTAACTTTTGCACCCAACATTACCTTTGTAGCATAGTTTACATAAGGTTCGCCGTACGCTTTAGCGATAAACGGAACCGTACGAGATGCACGTGGATTTGCTTCAATGATATAAACCGTATCATCTTTAACAGCAAACTGTATGTTGATTAAACCTTTTGTTTTTAAGGCAACCGCAATCTTTTTAGTATGATCTTTTATCTGTTGTAAAACAAATTCTCCTAAATTGAATGGAGGCAATGTTGCATTTGAATCGCCCGAGTGAACGCCACATGGTTCAATGTGTTCCATGATTCCAATGATGTACACATTTTCGCCATCGCAAATAGCATCAGCTTCTGCTTCTATAGCTCCAGCTAAATAATGATCTAACAACAATTTGTTTCCAGGAATCGATTTCAACAAATCAATTACGTGCTCTTCTAATTCTTTTTTGTTGATTACAATCTTCATTCCCTGACCACCTAAAACGTAAGACGGACGTACTAAAAGAGGAAAATCTAATTCATCAGCTAATTTCGATGCTTCGTCTGCCGTTGTTGCCACACCAAATTTAGGGAACGGTATATTTAATTCGGTTAACAATTCAGAGAAACGTCCGCGATCTTCAGCTAAATCTAAAGCTTCGTAGCTTGTTCCAATAATTTTAATTCCGTATTTATCTAACTTTTCAGCTAGTTTCAAAGCGGTTTGTCCGCCTAATTGAACAATAACTCCTTCTGGTTTTTCATGACGAATGATATCGTAAATATGTTCCCAATAAACTGGTTCAAAGTACAATTTATCAGCCGTATCAAAATCAGTAGAAACTGTTTCAGGATTACAGTTGATCATAATAGTTTCGTAACCACTTTCTGATGCTGCCAAAACGCCGTGTACACAAGAGTAATCAAATTCAATACCTTGTCCAATTCGGTTTGGTCCCGATCCTAAAACAACGATTTTCTTTTTATCGGTACGAACAGATTCGTTTGCAGAGTAAATTGTTCCATCTGCTTTTTCTATATCAGCTTCAAAAGTCGAGTAATAATAAGGAGTTTGAGCTACGAATTCAGCCGCACACGTATCAACCAATTTATAAACGCGGTTAATATTCATTTGTTCGCGCAGTGCATGAATTTCGCTTTCTAAACAACGTAACATGTGAGCGATTTGGCGGTCTGCAAATCCTTTTTGCTTCGCTTCTAACAACAAATCTTTTGGTAAGGAAGCCAACGTGTGTTTAGAAACTTCTTGTTCTAAAGCATACATTTCTTCGTACTGCTTTAAGAACCACATATCTATTTTTGTAATCTGATGAATGGTACTTAACGGAATTCCCAATGCAATAGCATCGTAAATCACAAAAACGCGATCCCATGAAGCATGCTCTAATTTATCTAAAATTTGATCGTAATTAGTGTATCCTTTACCATCTGCGCCAATTCCGTTACGTTTTATTTCTAACGATTGTGTTGCTTTTTGTAAGGCTTCTTGAAAAGATCGACCAATACCCATTACTTCACCAACCGATTTCATTTGTAAACCTAATGTACGGTCTGCACCCTCGAATTTATCAAAGTTCCAACGAGGGATTTTTACGATAACGTAATCTAAAGTCGGTTCAAATAAAGCTGAGGTTGATTTTGTAATTTGATTTTGTAACTCGTCTAACGTATAACCTAACGCCAGTTTTGTAGCAATTTTAGCAATTGGATATCCTGTCGCTTTTGATGCTAATGCAGATGAACGAGATACACGCGGGTTGATTTCAATTGCCACAATGTCTTCTTTTTCGTCTGGAGATACTGCAAACTGAACGTTACATCCACCGGCAAAATTACCAATAGAGCGCATCATTTTTATTGCCATATCGCGCATACGTTGAAATGTACGGTCTGATAAGGTCATTGCAGGCGCAACAGTAATAGAATCACCGGTGTGAATTCCCATTGCATCCATATTTTCAATGGTACAGATAATTACAACGTTGTCGTTTTTATCTCGTAACAATTCTAATTCGTATTCTTTCCAGCCCAACAACGCTTTGTCAATCAATACTTCGTGAATTGGAGAAGCTTCCAATCCGTATGTTAGTAAGCCGTCAAAATCTTCTTCTTTATGAACAAAAGCAGCACCCGTTCCACCTAATGTAAATGACGGACGAATTACTAATGGAAATCCGAATTCTTGTGCAATTTCTTTTCCTTCTAAAAATGAAGTTGCTGTTTTAGCCGGAGCAAATGGAATATCGATTCTTGATAATAACTGTTTAAATTGTTCGCGATCTTCAGTTACATTAATGGCATTGATATCAACACCGATTAATTTCACGTCAAAATCTTGCCAAATACCTTTTTCATCTGCTTCCAAACATAAATTTAAAGCTGTTTGTCCGCCCATTGTTGGTAAAACCGCATCAATTTCCGGATGCGCTTTTAGAATTTCAATAATCGATTTTGTGTTTAAAGGCTTTAAATATACATGATCCGCCATTGAAGGATCGGTCATGATGGTTGCAGGATTTGAATTGATCAAGATTACTTTGATTCCTTCTTCACGTAAAGAACGTGCCGATTGCGACCCTGAATAGTCAAACTCACAAGCCTGACCAATGATGATTGGACCAGAACCAATGATTAAAACTGTTTTAATTGAATTATCTTTAGGCATTGTAAATAATTGGTGTTGTTATTTAGGTAAATTTATTGATAATTAGTTGAAATTCATCTTAAAAAAAGAGAAAAACGAAAAGGTATAAAAAAAGGCGATACACTTAAAGTAACGCCTTTATTTATGATGAAACATCATTATTTTTTATGTCTTGGTTCGCTAGAAACCGTTAACTTATGTCTTCCTTTAGCTCTTCTGCGTGCTAATACTTTTCTACCGTTAGCGCTAGCCATTCTGTCCATGAAACCGTGTTTGTTTCTTCTTTTTCTTTTTGATGGTTGAAACGTTCTCTTACTCATTGCTTCTTATCTTTAAATCTATAAATTTTACAAATGTTCAGCTTTGAAATCAAGCAGCTTCAAAACCGAGTGCAAATATACAAATCCTTTTAAAACCTACAAATTGTTTTTTAAAATAATTTTACTTTTATGTTACTAAATGTACTATAATTTAAAAACACCTTTTGTTGCTTATAGGATTTTACTACATTTGCAAAATTAAAAATAAAACAGACATGATTAACAAGAATATAAAAATTATAGTTGCAGCCCTTTTATTAGCTACAGCAGTTTGGCAGTTTACAGAAAACAATATTGGCAACGGTATATTTTTAATTATTTTGGTACTGTTAATTGTACTGATTTATTTTAAGAACGAAATGCTGATTATGACCTTGTTTAAGTTTAGAAAGCAAGATATGGATGGCGCTAAAAAGATTTTGTCTAAAATTAATCCCGAAACGGCTTTAGTTAAAAATCAACAAGGGTATTACCATTATTTAAACGGTATCATCAATGCGCAAAACAATTTAAATCAGGCAGAAAAAGATTTTCGTAAGGCAATTGATTTAGGTTTGAACCAGAAAGAAGATTTGGCTGTATCTAAATTGCAGTTGGCAGGAATTGTAATGAGTAAAAACCGTCCGGCTGAAGCGCAGAAATTAATTGCCGAAGCAAAACAACACGATACCAAAGGAATGCTAAAAGAACAAATTTCAATGATCGAAGGTCAAATGAAACAAGCCCGAGGACAAAAAGTTCCTATGTGGTACAACCAAAGTAAGAAAAGAGGTTTTTAATTTCTTTACAACATAAGTATTAAGCCATTCGTTTACAGAGTGGCTTTTTTTATAATTTTTTTCATCAAGAACCAAACACTATTATGTATCATAAATTACTACCTTTTTTATTATGTATTTTCTTTATTAGTTGTAATAAATCTGAAAATAATAGAACTATTGATTTTTCTAAAGACCGCGATTTTAGAATTATCAATGTTTTTAATGAACAAACCTATGCCGATTTAGAACAAAGGCTTCCAAACAACATCAAACCCAATTCCGAGAGCGAAGAATCGTACGCTTTTTATTCTTATTTATCGCTTAAAGCTAACAAAGAATACACTTTTTTAATTGGAAACAAGTTTATGTACGGGAATTATTCTGTAATAAATAAAGACGAAATTGTATTAAAATCTGAAGAATTTGGAGAAATTCCTTTAAAAATTATGAAGGAAGAAGATGGTTGCATTCAAATTCATGGAGATTTTAAAGCTTACAAAAGTGATATGATGATTGAATTAGACGGAAATACGAAGTATTATTTGAATTTAAACACCGATTTTGAAAAACTGGGAAAAGAAAATGATATTCGATCTGTAGCATTCAACCAATGGCGTTTTCAACCACAGCAAAAAGAAACCGACGAACAAATTAAAAACCGATTAATTTTAAACTTAAAATATATTGCTGCTTACATGCGCGTGCACATGTACGGCGGATTCAATCAAATTCATACAGCTGGTATTCATTCGCCTTTTCTATACGCAAGAAACGGTTTGTTTTTGTATGAATGGCAACGTGTACCTTATTTTTGGAAACATGTGTTTTATGATGAAAAAGATGCTGAAAAAGCCTTTAAACTTTTACGCAACACATTTAGAACAGCAGAACCTCCAAAGTTTATAGACAATTGGCTGGCTTATAACGAAAGCTGTTTGCAAACTGTAATTAAAAATCTGGAAGAAGAAGATATTTAAGAATACAAAAGCCTCAATATTAATTGAGGCTTTTTTTATAAATCACTTTCTTTTAAAACCTTCGGTAGGTATTTGTATATTGTACGTTTTATTAGGTTGAACAATCAACGAAGTATCAATTAACCAAGGATTGTACAACTTTAAAAGTTTGTAGTTAATACCTTGATCCAATGCCCATTTTTGCAGGTCATCAATATTAGCATTTACTGCAACGATTTTGGTTTTCACTGGCTGATACAATTCATCTTTACCAAAAACATAACCATATTTATCTGCATTGGTCATAATTTCTTTCAATGCCAGAATTCTAAAAACGTAGCGCGATGTTTCTTCGTTCAAATACAAATCGTAATAATCGGTTACACCTTGCGCAATTTGTTGGCGTTCAATACCCGCCATTCCTCTGTTGTAAGCAGCGGCAACCAATGTCCAGCTTCCAAATTTTGCGTAAGCTCTTTTTAAGTAAACGCACGCAGCTTCGGTGGCTTTAATAACATCGTAACGTTCATCAACCGTACTGCTTACTTCCAAATTATATTCTTTAGCCGTTTCGGGCATAAACTGCCAAAAACCTTTCGCACCTGCAGTAGATGTAGCGTTGGTCAACGCACTTTCAATTACGCACAGATATTTAAAATCGTCCGGAATCCCGTTACGTTTTAAAATAGGTTCTATATCAACAAAATGTCTATTTGCCCTTTTAATAATCAGACTTGTTGCTGAATGCAGGTTAATGTTAACCATCATTTCGCGATCTAAACGTTCTTTCACATCAATAATTTCCAATGGCACACGTTCACCGCAGAAATCAGCATTTTTTATGTAAAAATTTGTTTCAGATGCATTTCTTTCAACAGTCGTAAACTGATAAAAACCAGCCGACAATGCAACTACACCAACTATTAAAGCAATTTTTTTATACGTCTTTTTCATATTTATTTTTCTAGAATTTCCAATAGCTTTTTATTGATCCATTTAGCGTTTACAAGCACCATAACATGTGTTCCATTCTCCAAAAACTCGGCATTTTTAATTCGTTTGTGCGGAAAAATATGATCCTTTGTTCCGTGTAAATGATATACGTTTTCAACCGGATTTATATTTTCCCAAGAAATAACAGACTTAAATGCCCAATCCAAGTAATTAACCGAACGTACCGACAAATATTTTTGATACATATCGATTCGCTGATGGATTTTTTTTGAAGATACTATTTTTTTTGTAACATTTTCAATTAAATTGATATATGATGTTGGAAAAAAACGATACAGTTTCCATTTTTTAGCCCAATGTATTCTAATAGGAAATTCCGATGGATCTTTTACGCTTGATATGATAACCACTTTTTCAACAGCTATAATTTTGGCAATTTCCTGCACAATGATCCCTCCAAACGAAACGCCGATTAAAATAGGATTTTCTAAAGTAATTTGCAGAGCAATACGCTCGCTGTATTTTTGTAGCGATTCATCTTTCTCTGGTTCCAACCATTCAATAAAATGAAGATTGTATTTTGAATTATCAAGTTTAATATTTTCAAAAATGTCACAATTTGCAGCCATTCCCGGCATAAAATAGATGTTTTTCATCTAAAATAAATTTGTAATTATAATAACTATTTTGCATTATTAAAAACTATTTCATTAATTTGCAATCAAAATAAATAAGAAATTATATTTTAATTTTTAATAATGCTTTATTTTCATTAAAATTCATTTCTTACCGAAAGAACCTTTGAAATATATAAAAATAGAAAAAATTGTTATATGGAATTTAAAAACAATGAACTGTTAAGACAGTTTGAGTGCAGATGTGGTGATAGACTGATTATTATTGAATATTCTATACAGGAACGAAAGTTGTTTTTAACAAAACTAAATCCTAATGGGTGCGAGGACGAAGTTTTAATAAACGATTTTATTAAAGGAATTTTAGATCAGGCAGAAGAAAAACGTTTGAAAATTGTTCCTGTAAATTCTGGAATTGTATCATTCTTTAAGAAAAACCCAAGCTATCGCGAACTACTTGCTGCAGGTATTAAAATATAAAGAATAAAAAACTCCCGAAGTTTAAACTTCGGGAGTTTTTTATTGTATTTCGGCGCTTAAACCGGCATCTAACAAAGCAGAACACATTGGAACCAAATCAGCAATTTCGCCCGATTTTACATCGCATTTACCTTTGTAATGTACTAACAAAGCACATTGTTCTGCCTGTAAGGCTTCGTGATTGCATACTTTAACCAATGTTTCAATAACATGGTCAAAAGTATTTACATCATCATTAAAAAGAACAATTGTATTTTGGTTACCTAAAAGTTCTTCTATCTTTACTTCTTCTAGAATTTGTTCCTTTGTACTCATTTTTTACTTTTTTATAAATTTTAACGACGCCCAGTTATTTCGTTCTAACTGAAAATCTAAAAACATATTTTGTTGGTTTGCAGCTTCTTTAATTGCAGCAATATCTTCTGTATAAAAGCCGCTGAATAAAATAATTCCGCCAGTTTTTAATGTTTTGGCGTAAGCTTCCATATCATTCAACAAAATATTGCGGTTAATGTTGGCTATAACCAAATCGTATTTGTTTGTTTTATCTGCCAAAAGTTCTGCATCGCCTTCATAAACGTCAATATTTGTAATATTATTGCGTTCTGCATTTTCTATGGAATTTAAATAACACCAATTGTCAATGTCAATAGCATCGGCATGTTTGGCTCCTTTCATCAATGCTAAAATAGCTAAAATAGCTGTTCCACAACCCATATCTAACACTTCCATATTGGTAACATCTATATTTAATAAATGTTTCATCATCATAAAAGTAGTTTCGTGGTGCCCCGTTCCAAAACTCATTTTAGGTTCAATAACGATTTGATAAGGAACATTTTTTGCTTCGTGAAAAGGCGCTCGTACATAACAAACATCATCTACATTAATAGGTTCGAAGTTTTTTTCCCATTCTTCGTTCCAATTCACTTGTTCTATTTCTTCGGTTTGAAATGAAATACTAAATTCAGGATTGTTTAAAATATAAACATCGTTCAATAAATCGGTTGAATTATCGTTTGATGGAATGTAAGCCGATAAACCTTCCTCGGTTTCAACAAAACTATCAAATGGTAATTCACCTAATTCTGCCAATAAAATTTCGGCTCCTGGATATTTTGGTTCTATTTTAAAATGATATGCTATATAGTTATTTAACATGGATTTATTTTTTACAAAGGTATAAATAAAAAGTTCGAAGTGAATAAACGCTTCGAACTCTTCTTAAATATTTTAAAAGTTTATCTGTGCTTGTAAACGCAGTAGATTTCCTTTTTGATGATTATCTCTTAAAATAAAATCTTCGTACTTACGATTAGAAATGGTGTACATGGCAACAATTTCTAAATGTTCGTTCAACTGCCACTCAACACCTAATTCTACTTCGTTTACTTTATAGCTTCGTGCATCGGTTTCATGTTTTTTTCCACCTTTATAATATTGATAACGGGCAAATGGGAAAATGTATTGATCGTTATGCTGCAATCGGTACGATAACGTTGCGTAACCACCTTCAAGACTTTTGGTTTCGATGGTATTGGTTTCTTTATTGAATTCAGGACCTTTACCAATATTATATTCTGCCTGAATACCAAATGGTTTTGGATAAAGGATGAATGATGCCGCTGCACGTTGATCTGTATAATTAGCATCGTGTGTTGTAGTAACGCCGTCGCTAACCGCTGATTCTGGCATTACCCAACGACCAGAATATGCCTGAATTCCTGGTTCTATGATTTGATCGCCAATTTCGAACGGATAAGATGCACGTGCAACAACGTGTAAATTGTTGTTTAAATCGGGTTTGTTAGCCGTTTGTCCGTTAAAAGCACCAAATGCAAACACACCATAATCGCCCGATCCTTTGAAATTATTTTTTACAACATCTGAATAAATTTTTCTAACACGTTCAGGTGCCCAAAAGAAAAATGCTCCCAAATCACGTTCGTTTGAAAAAGCACTGTTTAAACCATCGTTACGGTCTAAAGGCAAACGGTTTTGACTCGATTGCATGTTTTCGAATCCGAAAGGTATTTTACTTTGACCAATTCTTACACGGAATTCATTTTTTCTATCGAAACCAATATCAAAATATGCATCACGTAACTGCCCGAAATGTAATCCGGTACTACTCGCCGAGCTGGCAAAATCGGGCTGAATATAAAAGTAAACATTTTTATAGATTTGTCCGTAAAATACTAAACGTACACGTCTTAAAAAGAAACCACCGTCTTCGCCCCACGATTTATCACATTGCTCACAACCTAAATCAGGATTGGTTTCTAATAAGCGGTTGTAACGCACTTGTGCATAACCACGTAGTTTTATTGAGTTAAACCATTCTTTTTCTTTCTTAGCTGGTTTTGCTATTGAATCGTTAATTGTTTCTTGAGCGCTTAACTGACTGCAGGTTAACAAAGCTAGTGCTAGTACTTTAAAAATTTTCATTGTTGTTACGTTGTATTTTTCTGCTGCAAATCTATTAACATTAGTGTTCTGTTGTGTTAACTTAATGTTATGAAGAAATGTACTTAACATTAAATTTATGTTTTAGAAATGATATGTTTTACATTTGATAACATAAAAAAATAATGTGATTTTATATGATTTTTGCCATAAAAAAACCTCCATTCAATGCGAATGGAGGTTTTGGTTCATTTATTTTTAATTATTTCGCTATATTAACAGCTCTTGTTTCTCTAATCACAGTAATTTTAACTTGACCTGGATACGTCATTTCAGTTTGAATTTTCTGTGAAATTTGGAACGATAAGTTAGATGCTAATTCATCAGAAACTTTTTCACAATCTACAATAACACGTAGTTCTCTACCGGCTTGGATTGCGTAAGCATTCTTCACGCCGCCAAAACCGTAAGCAATATCTTCTAAATCTTTTAAACGCTGAATGTACGAATCTAAAACCTGTCTGCGTGCGCCTGGTCTTGCTCCTGAAATAGCATCACAAACCTGAATGATTGGCGATATTAAAGAATTCATTTCAATTTCATCGTGGTGAGCACCAATGGCATTACAAACTTCTGGTTTTTCACCATGTTTTTCTGCCAACTGCATACCTAATAATGCGTGTGGTAAATCACTTTCTGTATCTGGCACTTTACCAATATCGTGTAATAAACCTGCGCGTTTTGCCAATTTTACGTTTAATCCTAATTCGGCAGCCATTAAACCACAAAGTCTTGCAACTTCACGAGAGTGGTGTAATAAGTTTTGACCGTATGATGAACGGTATTTCATACGTCCAACCATCTTGATTAATTCTGGGTGTAAACCGTGAATACCTAAATCAATAACAGTACGTTTACCAGTTTCAACAATTTCTTCGTCGATCTGTTTTGCTGTTTTTGCTACAACTTCTTCAATTCTTGCAGGGTGAATACGTCCGTCTGTTACTAAACGGTGTAATGACAAACGTGCAATTTCTCTTCTAACCGGATCAAAACATGAAAGAATAATAGCTTCCGGAGTATCATCAACAATAATTTCGACACCTGTTGCTGCTTCCAAAGCACGAATATTACGTCCTTCACGACCAATAATACGTCCTTTTACATCGTCTGATTCAATATTAAATACAGATACGCAGTTTTCAATAGCTTCTTCTGTACCAACACGTTGAATGGTGTTAATGATGATTTTACGAGCTTCTTGCTGAGCCGTCATTTTAGCTTCTTCAACAGTATCCTGTATATAAGCCATTGCTTGTGTTTTAGCCTCGGCTTTTAAACTGTCAACCAATTGTAGTTTCGCTTCATCTGCAGTTAAACCGGCAATTTGCTCTAATTTTTCAACCTGAACACGGTGTAATTTCTCGGTTTCTTCTTGTTTTTTCTCTAAAGATTCTAATTTAGCCTCGTAATCTTTAACTGTTTTTTCGCTTTCTTCGGCTGCTTTTTTCGCACGATTTAATTCGCTTGAAACTTGCGATTCTTTATCACGCGTACGTTTTTCGGCTTCTGCCATTTTTTTATCTCTCGATAAAATAATCTGTTCGTGTTCTGCTTTTAGCTCAATAAACTTTTCTTTTGCCTGAAGAATTTTATCTTTTTTAATAGTTTCTCCCTCTGCTCGTGCATCTTTTAAAATTACCTTGGCCTCGCTGTTTGCGTTTTTAAGTATAGATGACGCGTTGTTTTTTTCAAGGTATTTTGCAATTGCAAAACCAATTCCCGCACCCACTATAATTGCGCAAATAATAAATATTACTGTTTCCATTAGTGTGTAAAAAGTTAATAAAAAAAGCCCACATTAGAAGAGTTGCATAAACTCTGGAAAACAAGTTTTGAGTTATCTTGCCGTTCAAGGATCCATTCTAGATGGCTTGCTTTAGTGGCAATGGTTCACCCATTTTAATTTGTTAGTGTTGAGTTTATCAAACAGAAGCTAATGTGAGCAGTACTTTTGAGCTTTAAAAAAAGCTGTTATTTTATATGATATTTTAATAAAATATTGTCTAAACTGTTATTAAATTCAATTAGTTTTTCTTTAGAATTGTCTAAACCTTCTTCGTTTTGTATTCTATTTTGTTCTACTTGCGATGCAAACTGTAAAGCACAAAAGGCTAAAACATCTTGCTTGTCGCGCATTTCAAAATTTTCTTCGAGTTGTAAGGTCATTGCTTCTATTTTTTTTACCGCAGCACGTATCCCTTCTTCTTGTTCCGGATTAACGGTTAAAGGGTAAACCCTGTCTGCAATAGAAACTTTTATCTTTAATTTTTCCATAAACAATTAATCTATTTTTGTTAATTGTGATATGCAATGATCTATTTCTCGAACTAATGAATTTATCTTTAGTTTTGTTTCTTTTTTAAAATCTTCACTGCCCAATAACGCATTTGCCATTTTTAAATTCTCATATTGTTTTTCTAATTCAATATGTTTTTGTTGCAAAATTGTCTGCTGTGTCTGGTATTGTAAAAGTTCACTTTTTAACTGATCGTTCTCTTTTACAACTTTTTCTAAATGCTGTATCAATTTGTTTAACTTCGTTTCAATCGATAAAGTGATATCACTTAGTTTTTCCATTATCCAACACTTAAATAATTATACAAATTTACTATTCTTTACCCGAAAATAAAAAAAAAAAATGAAATAACCACGCTTTATTTGTTTTAATTTAATTCTGTATTTTTAAATTAGATAATTAAATTTTTGTTATCTTCTTCTTTATTAAAAAATTAAGTATGATTTACAGATTAATTTGTTTGTTGTTGATGGGTGCAAATTGCTTTG
>CAJYTF010000003.1 GCA_913777665.1 uncultured Myroides sp. | reverse complement strand
GTGCAAATTGCTTTGCACAGCAAAAAAATATTCCGGAGTTTGATGTTCCTATTAAAATTCCATTGCTGGTTGCAGGCAGTTTTGGCGAATTGCGTCCGAATCATTTTCATGCCGGAGTAGATTTTACTGCAAATTACAAAATTGGCGATCCTATTTACGCTCCTGCCGATGGTGTTGTAAATCGATTGAAGGTGAGCAGTTTTGGTTACGGAAAAGCACTTTATTTAAAACATACCAACGGCTATACAACGGTTTACGGGCATTTAAGTGCTTATGGCGATAAAATTGCTGCTTATGTAAACGAGAAACATTACGAAAATAAAAAGTTCGAAATGGAATTGTTTCCGCTTGCAAACGAGCTTCCGGTAAAAAAAGGTGAAATTATTGGATATATTGGCAACACAGGTGGATCTGGCGGACCACATTTGCATTATGAAATTCGCGATACTAAAACCGAGCACATTTTAAACCCAATTGCAGTTTCTTTAAAAGATAAAATTACCGATACTGAACAAGCAATTATTAACGGCGTTTACGTGTATCCGTTGACAGATGAAACAATAATTAATAACGAAAATTCGTTTTTTGAAATAGCTTTAAACAAAGCAAATAATACCTATGTAAGTGAAACAATTCAGGCAAAAGGAACAATTGGTTTCGGGATTAACACGCACGATACACAAAACGGCAGTCGTGGTAAAAACGGAATTTATAGAATTGTGACTTATTTGAATGGATCGAAGTATTTTGAAGTGGTTTTTGATGAATTTTCGTTTGATGAATCTAAATACTTGAATCAGTATATCGATTATAAATATTATCAGCTGACAGAAAATCGAATTCAAAAACTGTTTATTATTAACGATTTGCCGTTGAGTTTAATCAAAACAAAAAAGAATAACGGACATATAAATGTTAAGAGCGATGCAGATTTTAATTTTAAAATTGAAGTTTTTGATGCTCATGATAATAAACAGACGATAAATATTCCTATAAAGTATTACGATTATCAAACTGTAGAAAAACCAAAACCAGCAGGCAAATACATTGATTATTTAAAGGATTATGCGTTTGAAGATAAAAATGTTTCGGTTGAATGGGATGCGCGAACTTTTTTTGAAGATGTTTATTTAAAGATGGATTTTGCACATAATACACTTATTTTGCATAAAGACGAATATCCGGTTCAGAAAAATATCAACATAAAAATGATTGTGCCAGATGATTATCCAAACAAAGACAAAACCTTTATAGGAAAAACCGACGGCAAGAAAATCAAGTTTTTTGATACATGGAAGCGCGATAACGATTTCAGAATTCGAACAAAAGAATTGGGAACATACAAATTGGTGCAAGATACAGAAGATCCCATTGTTAGTTTCACAAGCAGTCAAAGTGAATTTATGGCAGAAGATGTTTTGGTTTTTGAAATTGAAGACAAACTATCGGGGATTGATACTTATAACGGATATTTAAATAACGAGTGGATTTTATTTGATTACGATTACAAAACAAAGAAATTAATTCATAAATTAAGCGATAAAAAATTTACAGCCGGTACCAATACTTTACGATTAGAAGTTACCGACCGTGTTGGAAATAATACTACATTTGAACAAACTATAGTTGTTAACTAAATAAAATATTTTGAACAAAAGCATATATGTTTTTTCGGCTTTTATAATCTCTGCATTTGGGTTTGCGCAAACGGCTCAAATTAAGGGTGTTGTATTAAACGAACAAGATTCTCCCGTACAAAATGTGCTGGTACAAGCGCAAGATAAGCAGGTTTATACAAATGCCAACGGATTTTATTTCTTGGAAGTTTCTCCGTCAGATCAAGTTACCATAAAATTTCAGGCAGATGCTTATCAAACGGTTACTTACACAGAATCGTTAAAAGAAAATCAGTCTTTTGAGCTGAATATTCGTTTAAGTGATCATTCTGAAGAATTGACTGAATTGATTATCGATAAAAATTTACAGCAGCGGTTTGAAGGTACAACCATTATTTCGCCCAATGTTATCCGTAGAATTCCCGGAGCAAATGCTGGTGTAGAAAATATATTGAAAACACTTCCAGGGGTTTATTCAAACAATGAACTTTCAACGCAATATGCAGTTCGTGGTGGAAATTACGATGAAAACTTAATTTATGTAAACGAAATAGAAGTTTATCGACCGTTTTTAATTCGATCTGGTCAGCAGGAAGGTTTAAGTTTTACGAATACTTCAATGACCGATAAAGTCGATTTTTCTTCGGGTGGATTTCAAGCAAAATACGGCGATAAAATGTCGTCTGTTTTAGATATTACCTATCGTAAGCCAAAACAATTCGGCGGTCAGTTAGATGCCAGTATTTTAGGTGGCGGTGTTACGGTTGATTTAGCATCGAAAGATGAAAAATGGACAGCAATTACCGGTTTCAGATACAGAAATAATGCGTTGCTGGTAAATTCGCAAGATGTTGAAGTAGATTATAAACCACGTTATTTAGATGCGCAATCGTTAATAACTTTTCAACCTTCAGCAAAATGGGAGTGGAGTTTGCTTTTAAACGCCTCTTCAAATGTGTATGAATACACACCGCAGGTTAAACGCACAAAATTCGGAACTATTGGCGATTCTAAAGAAATGTCGGTTTACTATGAAGGTTCAGAAATAGATAAATACCAAACATATTTCGGAGCATTCAAAGGTGTTTTTAAACCGAATTTAGAAAACAGTTATAAAGTAATTGCATCGGCGTATCATACAAAAGAACAAGAATACTATGATATTTGGGGGCAGTATGATTTAGGAAATGTAAGCGGCGATTTAGGCGGAAATGCAGGTGAAGTAGAATACACGGTTGGTTTAGGGTCGCAATTAAATCATGGTAGAAATAATTACGATGCCTTAATTGTTAGTGCAGAAGTTAAAGGTCAACATAAATTAGATGAAAACGAAATAGAGTGGGGCGTACGTTATGTTTCTGAAGATATTCGCGACCGTTTGGTTGAATGGGAAGTGGTAGATTCGGCAGGATTTTCTTTGGCACATCCGTATTTTTCAACACCAAACAATCAGCCTTACGAGCCATATCAAGGCGAATTATTGCCTTATCAGAATGTTCGTGCGACAAATTTTGTAAAGATTAATCGTTTAAACGGTTTTGCACAGTGGAGCAGACGTGGATCAATCGGTGAGCACGAAACGTTTTTAAATGTTGGAGCAAGAGCGCATTATTGGGGTGTTGATGCAGAAGGATACGAAACATCGAACGCACAAGTTACCATTAGTCCGCGAGCGCAATTTGCCATAAAACCCAATTGGGAAAATACCGATATGGTTTTCCGTTTGTCGGGTGGTTTGTATCATCAGCCACCAAGTTATCGTGAATTACGTGCCATGGACGGATCGATCAATCCAAACGTAAAAGCACAGCAATCAATACATATCGTTTTATCGAACGATTATAGTTTCAAAATAAAAAACACGCCGTTTAAGTTGTTTACCGAATTGTATTATAAAGACTTATCAAACATAAATACCTATACTTTGGAGAATGTTAGAATAAGATACAGAGCCGATAATAATGCTGAAGCTTATGTTTATGGTGCCGATGTACGTATGAACGGAGAAATTGTTCCGGGAATTGAATCGTGGTTTTCTGTTGGATATTTAAAAACCGAAGAAAATTATAATAACAAAGGGTTTATTGCCCGCCCAACCGATCAGCGTTTGAAGTTAGGATTGATGTTTCAAGATTACATGCCAACAATTCCTAATTTAAAATTGTATTTAAATCTGGTGTACAATACGCCGTTACCGGGCGGATCGCCATCGTATGTTGATCCGTATGATTATCAGTTGCGATTGAAAAATTATATGAGAGCCGATGCTGGTTTCTCTTATATTTTCAAAGATCAAACGTTTAAATCAGAAAAAAGATGGTTAAAACCGTTTGAAGAAATGTCGGTAGGTTTTGAAATTTATAACCTGTTTAATAACGAAAACGCCATTACAAATACGTGGGTTCGCGACGTGTATACAAAAACAATGTACGCCATTCCAAACCGAATGACCATGCGTACCTTTAATTTAAAACTAAATATGCGTTGGTAAACGTGAAATTTCGTTATATTTGAATGAAGATTTAAAAGCTTATGAAATCGTACATAGCCCTTTTAGCAGTTAGTTTGGTTGCCGTTGTTTCTTGTAAAAAAGAAACAGAAACGCCAAAAGTAATTTACGAAAACGAAAAAAACACTGCCGAAGTTAATTATCAGAAAATAGATTCTACCGAAATTAAAATTGCCGATTTACCTATAAAATTCAGCGGTACCAATTACTTATTGCACCCAATTGGTAATGTTCGTGTATATAATACGGGATCGTCACGATCGGGAAGTTCAAAAATAAACAATCAGGTTAGTTATAAAATATCTAATTATTCTACTCCTGAAATTACCGGTTTTATCACAAACGTAATGTTTCAGCACAAAGATTCGTTAGATTTAAAACCACTGACAGAAAATAGAATGGAAATTTTGTCGATCAATTATTTAGACGAATTGGCATTAAAAACCAACAAGCAGTTTTTGGTGTACACCTTGGTTGATGTTGATACAAATAAGGATGGCAGGTATGACGATAACGATATTAAAACGCTGTATATATCTAAAATCAACGGAACAAGATTCACCAAACTTACACCCGATCTGCACGAGTTGTTAGATTGGCAGGTAATTGATGAGAAATTGTATTTCAGATCGATAGAAGACATCAATAAAAATGGTGAATTCGATTCTAAAGATGCTGTTCATTATTCGTCTATAAACTTATTAAGCGAAGATTGGAAACCAGAACCGTATAATCCCCTAAAATAGAACCTTGATTATCAAGGTTTTTTTTATGAAATTGTTAATCTTTGCGATTAATGCAAATAAATTACATTTTAAATACTAAAAATTGTAAATTGTGCGTTTAAATGATTTAATCAAAAACAAAAGTTCATGAAAAGAAATTTTAAAGGTCTTTTAGCTTTTATTGCTTTAGCTGGTACAAATGTGCAAGCTCAGGCACAAACACAAGGTAGTGTATTCGATAATTTAAGTGTTGAAGCGCAATATGGATTAAACTCTGCATTAAGTCCAAACGAAGGAATTACAACAAGCGATTACAGCGGATTCAACTTTTTCCAATTAGGTCTTAATTACCACCTTAATGATGTTTGGGGAGTTCGAGGAACATTTGCAAGTTCAAACTTTAAGCATAAAGATGTAGAAGATCATGGTGTAAAGTACAGCAGATTAATGTTAGAAGCTACTTATAACATTTTTGCAGCTGTTAACGGTGGAATGATGCAACCATTTGATGTTACAGCACACGCAGGTTTTGGTTTGGCATCTGGTAAAAGTGAATTAGGAGGTGATAATGATTTGGCAGGTGTTGCACAAATTGGTATCATGCCAAAATACAACTTTACTTCTCAGTTTTCTGTATTTATCGATGGAACTTTTGTAAACCAATTCAGTCAGGATTACGGTTTTAACGGTGCCGCTATTAAACAAGGATCAGGAAGTTACTTTAATGTAGGTTTAGGTGTTCAGTACAAGTTCAAAAAGTAATTAAAATATATATTACAAAAAAAAGGGATTGTTTTAAACAATCCCTTTTTTATTTCTTCTCGTTTTTAGGAAGATATTCGTTGGTTTTCTTTGAAGCAGTAAATTTTTTATAGCCAAATAAAGCCAAAACAATAGCAGCCATTGCTAAATATACATATTGCATAATACTTAATTTTGTAAAACAAATGTAGTATATTTTAAAACAGCTTTTACAAATTTTTGTTTTTTGATAAGTTCATTAATGCAGGTGTAAAAAACGAACAAATTCCTATTAAAATAATTACCAATCCAAGTATAATAAACGTGTGGTTAATTCCTATAAAATCGGCAATAAAACCTGTAAACAATAATCCGATGATTGATGGAAGCACCGAAAAACTATAGTACAAAGAAAAAACACGACCTAACATATTGTGCTGGATTTCCTCTTGAATTATCGTTGTAAAACTTGCGTTATAAAGTGATGCTGAAATTCCACCGATTGCAGTCAAGATCACAAAAAACAAAAATTGATCTGCCGATAACCAGCCCGACCAAGCAAACGTAACGCCGATTATTATGTGCATTAGATTTATAATGATTACCTTGCTTATTGTTGGTTTCCAAATTCCTAATAAACCACCACCTACTAACATTCCAACGCCCCAAATAACTTCAATAATACTTATTTCGAATTTATCGCCTTTAAAATGATTGATCGTTAGCAACGGAAAAAGCACCGCAACCGGCATAATACAGAATAACCCTACGATTGAATATAAAAACAGATACCACAACCCTTTGTTGCGCGTAATTTCGTAAAAAGCCGTTTTCATATCATTCCAGATATTACGGAAACTTGCAGCCGCTTTTTCATCGGGAATGGTGTTTGGAATATAGATAAACAACAGCGAAATAATGGCAAATGCTGCTCCGAAAATATCTAAAAGCAACACATTACCAATGGATAACATCCCAATCGCGAAAGCTCCTAAAGCCGGACCTGCGATTCCCGAAACCGATTGAATAATCTGGTTGATACCTGCAATTCGCAGTAATTCGGATTGTGGTGCCAATAAAGGAATCGAAGCCTGCATAGCGGGCATGTGAAAGGCTGATCCTACCGATCGTAAACCCAACATTACGTAAATAAGTGGCAAGCTTTCGTATCCGAAATAAAAACTTATCGACATGAATAATGTGCACAAAGCAACAAAACCATCGGCAAAAATCATGGTCTTTTTTCTATCCCAACGGTCAATATAAACTCCCGCAAACGGACCAATCAATGCTTGCGGTAAAAGAGCTGCAATAGCAGCAAAAGCCACTACTTCGGCTGATTCTGTTTTTAAACTCAACCAAATAATTATGGCAAAATTTACGGCAGAACTACTTATTAAAGAAATAAACTGACCAATCCACAGAATGGTAAATTTTCTTTTCCAATTAGTATCCATAAGAATAAATGAGTGTTTTATGTTTTATAAGTTCTTAAACGATTACTTTTTCTATTTCTTTGATTATTGATGGCGTCTTTTCGCTAATTTCTAAAATTGTTTTCTGCATTTCTTCAGTAGATAAATCGGATGTTTTTTGCTCCAGAAGAATTAATTTATCTACAATTTCGTTTATTTTTAACTGACGGAACATGGGCAACATTTTATGTGCGGTTTGTTTCACGGTTTCAATATCATTATTGGCGAACGAATTGTTTAAAACTTCAATATCGGCTTTAGAACTTGTAAAAAATGATTCCACAATAAGCTTAACGGCTTCTTTGTCATTTTCCAGCAAATTAAATAAATCAGTTAAATCAAAATCATCATAATTTAATTTCATAGTCGGAATATTTTGGGTCGATGCTATTGCCGGTTCCTTTATTTTAATACGCAAAATCTTATAAATAGTATTGTATAACGTGTTGATATTTAGTGGTTTTCGCATGTAATGGTTAAATCCAAGCTTTTTGTATTCATGTTCGTCAAAATCAATTTTTCCGGTTAGGGCAATTACAGGCGTATTTTTATAATTTTCTAATGATCGAATATCTTCTATCACTTTTAATCCGCTGTAAAAAGGCATCTGCATGTCGGTGATAATCAACTGATATTGTTCTTGTTGCAAAATTTCTTTTGCAAGTGCGCCGTTTTCTAAAGTAGTCAGTTTTTTAACTTTCGTACCAAATATTTCTTCGATTAATTTCAATTGCAGCTGATCATCATCAATAACCAAAATCTTTTTATTTTCTAATTTCTTGGCGTTATCATACTCAAAATCGGCTTCTTTTTCAATAGCAGCATCCTCTTCAAAAGGTTTCAACGGAATGGTAATATAAAAAATAGTTCCCTTATTATGCTCGCTTTCAAAATGAATAGATCCATTTAATAAACCAACCAAACGTTTGGTAATGTTCAGTCCTAAACCAGATCCGCCGTAACTTTCATTATTGTTATGAGCCTGTACAAATTCTACGAACAAATCGTCTTTGTTTTCAATTTTAATTCCAATTCCGGTGTCGGTAATTTTAATAATTGCCAAATTATTATCTAAATTGGCATCAACACGAACTTCGCCTTTATGTGTGAATTTTATGGCGTTAGAAATTACGTTGGTTAAAATCTGCTGAATTCTAAAGGCATCAGAATTAAAATCTGCATTTAGTTTTTCATCAATATTAAATACCAAATCAATTTGCTTTTTATCGGCACTGTTTCTAAGATTGTTTGATATGTTTTGAAGCAAATCGTTAAAGTTGAATTTTCCGGTTTTGATCTTAATTTTGTTATATTCCAAATTCGAAAACAATGAAAGATCATCCACCATTTTCTTAATGTATTTTGTTGATTGAATGATGTTTTTAAGGAATTCTTTCTGTTTTGCCGTTTTAAGAGTATTTTGCAAAAGTGCCGAAAAACCAAGTAACGAATTTATGGGCGAAACCATATCGTGAGAAATAGTTGCCATAAAAAAGCTTTTTTGTTTCATTAAATCCTGCATATCTTGATTTAATTTTTCGAGCTTTTGTTTGTTTAAAGCCGATTTGTTCAAATCACGAAGAATGATGAAACCAAAAAACAAAGCGATTACCGAAATTATGATTCCGATCTTTGCAATATTGTTACTAACCTTATCTATTACATTTTTGCTTGATTCATATTTGGTGTTCGATGATTCTACCACAATTTTCTCTACTTCTGCCAGTAAATCGCGTAAACGGTTGCTTAATTCCTGGTTTCGTTTAATCAACAAAGCTTCTTTGTCGTAATATCTTTTCAGTAGTTTTAATTCGTTTTTCTTGGCTGCCGAAAAGATACTTTCTGTGGCTTCACTTAATTTCTGTTGATTTTCTTTTTGAATTGCTTCCTGCTGTTCAATAATTTTAGCATTCTGTTGAGCTATTTTCTGCTTATTTTCTTCATCTTTATTTACAAATGATTCTTTAAGTCGTCCCCAAAGATTTGTTTTTTGTACAATAGTATCAATCGCAACTTTTTGAGTTTCGCCTGTTGTTTGAATTTCTTTTAAGCGAGATTGTGTTTCACTATAAAGATCAAAATTGATGTATTTTGACTGAACATCTAAAACCTGATCAAACGTTAAACTTTTTAGATTTATGATGCTGGTAATCGTATCTAATTTGTTTTTAAGAGTTTCGTTTTGAATATTATCTGTCTTTAAAACATTTATTCTTGAAATTAACGAATCTAACTGATCGTGATATACTTTCGCCGCTTTTTTATCGTAAGAAAGTAACGCCAACCTGCCCGAGTTTTCAGTAGAATACAAATCGCTTACAATAGTACCTAATTCAATAACTTTAGTGTTTTCGGTTAAAAGATCGTCTTTAGAAACATTCAGATTTTTAACTTCACGCAATATGTAAAGAATCGATAAACTGAAAATACCAATTAAAAATATGTATCCTAAGGTAAGTTTTACTTTTAAATTCTGCTCGGTGGTCATAGTCGAAATTTTTTACTAAAATAAAAAAAGACTACCGAAAACGATAGCCTTTTTATGTTTTGATATGATAAAGTTGCTATTATTTAGCAATTCCTCTTGAAATTACAATTTTTTGGATTTCTGAAGTTCCTTCGTAAATCTGAGTGATTTTTGCATCACGCATCATACGTTCTACGTGGTATTCGCTTACATAACCGTTACCGCCGTGAATTTGAACTGCTTCAACCGTAGTATCCATTGCTGTTTGCGATGCAAATAATTTTGCCATTGCTCCAGAAATAGAAATATCTTCGCCATTGTCTTTTTCACTCGCCGCTTTCATACACAACATACGTGCTGCTGTAATGTTAACTGCCATATCTGCCAATTTAAAAGCAATTGCCTGGTGGTTGATGATTTCGGTTTTAAACGCTTTACGCTCTTTAGCATATTTTAATGCCAATTCGTAAGCACCTTGCGCAATACCTAAAGCCTGTGAAGCAATACCAATACGTCCACCATTTAAAACATTCATAGCAAAAGCAAAACCAAAGCCGTCTTCGCCAATTCTGTTTTCTTTAGGAACTTTCACATCTGTAAACATTAATGAATGCGTGTCGCTTCCGCGAATTCCCATTTTCTTTTCTTTAGGACCAATTTCAAAACCAGCCCATCCTTTTTCAACAATAAAAGCATTGATTCCTTTATGTCCTTTTTCTGGGTGCGTGTGTGCAATAACCAAGTAAGTTGATGCGGTGCTACCGTTTGTAATCCAGTTTTTAGTACCGTTTAACAAGTAGTGGTCGCCCATATCAACCGCAGTTGTTTTTTGCGATGTAGCGTCAGATCCAGCTTCTGGTTCCGATAAACAAAAAGCACCAATTACTTCACCAGATGCCAACGGCACCAAATATTTTTGTTTTTGTTCTTCTGAACAGTATTTTTCCATTCCCGCACAAACCAACGAGTTGTTAACAGACATAACAACCGCTGCCGATGCATCAACTTTAGCAATTTCTTCCATTGCCAAAACATACGAAACACTGTCTAAACCAGCGCCACCATATTTTGGGTCAACCATCATTCCTAAAAATCCAAGCTCACCCATTTTTTTTACTGCATCAGCAGGAAATTTAGAGTGCTCGTCACGTTCAATAACTCCAGGTAATAATTCAGTTTGAGCGAAATCACGAGCAGCTTGTTGAATCATTAATTGCTCTTCAGTTAATTTAAAATCCATCTATTTTATTGTTTTTGTAAACATATTAATTTTCCGCACCAAATATAATTGAATATTGCCAATTTTTCAAAAATTATATCTATTTTTAATTTATGAATACAGAAAAATTTAAAGTGCTTGGTGTAATGTCAGGCACATCGTTAGACGGAATTGACTGCGCCGTTGTAGAATTTACAAAAAATAACAACATTTGGAGTTTTGATTTTATTTCAGGAAAAACAACTGCTTATTCTAAAGATTGGCAGAATAAATTACAGCATGCCATTCATCTTTCTGATACCGATTTACATCTTTTAAATATTGAATATACTTATTTTTTAGCCGAATTTTTAGCTGATTTTATTGCTGATAATAATTTGACTGATCTGGATTTCATTTCATCGCACGGACATACGGTTTTGCATCAGCCCGAAAATGGAATTACCCTGCAAATTGGAAATTTACCAACTGTTACTGATATGATTTCTTTGCCTTTTGTGTGCGATTTTCGTGTGCAGGATGTACGGTTAGGTGGACAAGGAGCTCCGTTGGTTCCCATTGGTGATCGTTTGCTTTTTGACGATTATGATTATTGCTTGAATTTAGGCGGATTCTCTAATATATCTTTTGAAGAAAATAAGGAACGAATCGCGTTTGATATTTGTCCGGTTAATACTTTGTTGAATCATTTTGCAAAAAAATTAGGTAAAGATTTCGATGAAAACGGAAATTTCGCAGCATCAGGAACTGTAAATCAAGATTTGTTGAATGAATTGAATGATCTATCGTTCTATAATCAACAAGGTCCAAAATCATTAGGAATAGAACAAGTAAATGCTGTTTATCTTCCATTGATCGAAAAATATCAGTTAACCTCTCAAGATCATTTGGCAACAGTAACAGAACATATCGCGTATCAAATAGCATCAATCCTAAAAAAATCAAACTCAAAATTATTAGTTACAGGCGGTGGTGCATTCAATGAACATCTTATCAATAGGTTAAAATTTTACGCACCAAATACAACCGTTGTGTTAGGATCTAAAGAATTAATAGAATTTAAAGAAGCTGTAATTTTTGCTTTTTTGGGAGTGTTGCGTGTTACAAATACAGATAATGTGTTGAGTAGCGTTACGGGAGCATCAAAAAATCATTGTTCGGGTACTATATTTAATGAGGAATTATTAAGAAGTAATTGCTAAATTGATTTGTAATGAATTATATTTGTCGGGAAAATAAAAAGTAATCAATATAATGAAAGATTTATTAAAGAAATTCGAAGATAAAAAACCAGAAGTTGTTTTTCATTGGTCTGATTCTGAAACAGAAGCAGAAGGGTGGACAGTAATTAATTCATTACGCGGCGGTGCTGCAGGTGGTGGTACACGTATGCGTAAAGGATTAGATATGAACGAGGTTTTGTCTTTGGCTAAAACTATGGAAGTGAAATTTACCGTTGCAGGTCCGGCTATTGGTGGTGCAAAATCTGGTATTAATTTCGATCCTGCTGATCCGCGTAAAGAAGGCGTTTTACGTCGTTGGTACAAAGCGGTTTTTCCTTTATTGAAAAATTATTACGGAACAGGTGGAGATTTAAATGTTGATGAAATTCACGAAGTAATCCCAATGACCGAAGATTGTGGTTTATGGCATCCGCAAGAAGGTGTTTTTAACGGACATTTTAAACCAACCGAAGCAGAAAAAATCAACCGTATTGGTCAGTTACGTCAAGGTGTTTTAATGGAAGTTGTAAATCCTGCGTACACGCCAGACGCGGCTAAAAAAATAACAGTTGCCGATTTAATTACAGGTTATGGTGTTGCCGAAGCGGTAAATCATTACTACAATATTTACGGTGGTAACGTAAGTGGTAAAAAAGTAATTGTTCAAGGTTTTGGTAACGTAGGTGCAGCAGCAGCTTATTACTTTGCACAAATGGGTGCTAAAGTTGTTGGTATTATTGACCGCGACGGAGGTATTATGAAAGCGGAAGGATATTCTTTTGAAGAAATTAAAACGCTATTCTTAAACAAAAACGGAAATACCTTGGTTGCAGATAACATGATTCCTTTTGCAGAAATTAACGATAAAATCTGGAGTATGGGTGCTGAAATATTTGCGCCTTGTGCAGCTTCTCGTTTAATTACAAAAGAACAGGTTGATGCAATGATTAATGCTGGATTAGAAGTGATTTCTTGCGGAGCGAACGTTCCTTTTGCAGATAAAGAAATTTTCTTTGGTCCAATTATGGAATATGTTGATTCTAAAATCAGTTTAATTCCAGATTTTATTTCAAACTGTGGTATGGCACGCGTTTTTGCTTACTTCATGGAAAGCAGAGTTGAAATGAACGATGCTAAAGTTTTCGAAGATACATCGAACATCATTAAAAAAGCGTTAGAAAAAGCACATGCGTTGAATTCATCTAAAACAGATATTTCTGCAGCAGCTTTTGAAACCGCTTTAAAACAATTAGTGTAGTTTCAACACAATATATACATTAAAGCAAGTAGAAATACTTGCTTTTTTTATACAACTAAATAAAAAATGTATATTTACCTAAAATTTAAGCTTTATTACAAAATATGATGATGCAGTTTACAAACGAAGAAAAAAAATCAATGGCAATAACAACAGCAGTAGTTGGAGTTTTGTTGATGATTTTGATATTTATACGTTTTGCAAATTCTGTTGATATATCTGAATTAGCAGGCGGTGGCGGTGGCGGAGTCGAAATTAATTTTGGCGACAGCGATTTGGGTATGGGACCCGATTTTACAAGCGAAGTATTAAATGTTACCGAAGCTAATAAAAAATCGGCAGCAGCCCGTGAGCCCGAAGTTGAAGAAGAAATTTTAGCGCAAGAAAACACAAGAGATGTTCGAGATTATACGGTGGTTAAAAAAACGACGACTACAAAAGAGAAACCTAAAACCATTACAACACCTGTAAAAGAGCAACCAAAAACGCGTCAGGTTTCCGATTTTGTTAAGAATGCAGCATCAAGCCTAAACGGAAATAAATCGGGTGGTGATGGCGATGACGGCGTTGCAGGTAATAAAGGAAGAAAAGACGGGTCGTTAAATTCTAACAATTATTATGGCGATGGTGGTTCTGGTGGTGGAACAGGCGGCGGTCACGGAACTGGAAACGGTTCGGGAATCGGAGCAGGATCTGGATCTGGAACAGGCGGCGGAAACGGTTATTCGTTATCGGGCAGAAAAGCAACATCACGCCCAACACCACAAAACAACTGTAACGAAGCAGGAACAATCGTAGTTCGTGTAACGGTTGACAGAAACGGAAATGTAATTAATGCATTACCCGGAATTAAAGGATCTACAAACAGTTCAAGCTGTTTAAAAAATATTGCAAAAGATGCCGCAATGCGTACCAAATGGGAACCAAAAGCATCAGCATCTGCAGAGCAAATTGGAAGTATTGTTTACAACTTTAAATTGAATTAAAAATATAAAACCTCAAATCTTAAGTTTGAGGTTTTTTGTTTTGAAAGTATGGAAAAATTAAAAATTAAAAATACGATAATCACTATTGAGCATTTTGATGAAAAAATAGATGGTATTGATCCT
>CAJYTF010000002.1 GCA_913777665.1 uncultured Myroides sp. | reverse complement strand
GAATTGACCAATCAGGGGACGGCCGGACCTAATGGAAACATTGATGTTGCTACAATCAATATTGTTGCTACGCAAGCTGCTCAAAATTCTTTAGCAGATGCTCAATATGGGCAAAATGTAGCTTTATCTAATAACGAAGGCATTATTGTATCTTCTACAAAAGGAGCAAGAGATAAAAATATCGATATTGAGTATAAAGCAGCGGGTAATGATGCGTACCTTGACAAATATGTAGCAAACCAAACACCTACTACATTTTCTACAGTAGTAACTTACACAATTTACGCTAAATAGTAGCATTAAAATAATTATTTATTAAAGTGCTGCAATGTTCTGCAGCACTTTTTTTAAATATAAATTTTGTGGTTATGAAAGCAACTGCTTTTTTTTTAATTGCCTTATGCTGGTGTTCTAACGTATGGGCACAAACCGGTGTTTCGGTATCGCCTCCGCGACTTTATTTTGAATCGGATGCCGGTAAAAGCAGCCGACAAAAAGTTACGGTAACAAATGTTAGTGCAACGCATGTAATGAATTTGGCAGTAAGTACCGGCGATTGGCGGTATAACGAAATGGGAGAAAACATGATGTTCCCTGCAGACAGTCTGGAAACTTCCTGCGCAGGTTGGGTTAGTATCAGCAAGGCGGATAGTTATTTTTCTTTGAAGCCTGGCGAAAATAAAGAGGTTGAAGTAAATATAACGGTTCCTAATACTTTTTCTGGCAATCCTGCTGCACATACTGCCATGCTGTATGTTACACAAATGAATCCGGTAGATGATGTTGACAGTAAAGGTGCAAATATTAAGGTAAGCGTACGTTCTGGCATAAAATTATTTCACCGTACCAACGAAATAAAAAAACGTAAGCTGGAAATTGAAAATATGCTGTTTGATAAGAAAAACAATCAAATGGAATTGTACTTTTCTAATAACGGCAATATTTGGGCAGACGGTATCGTGTATCCCGAATTGTTCAATGCGGCTACAGGTAAAAAAACAATATTAGATCATATTGTATTCTACACCATGCCGGCAGATAAACGTAAAATGCTGATTGCTTTACCTGACAATTTAGAAAAAGGAAAATATACGGCAAACATTCTTATTGATTACGGCGATGAAAATACCATAGAAATGGGCGAATTATCTTTTACCAATGAATAAGTGTGTTCTTTTTATCTTCCTGTTTTTGTTGATATATACTACAAAAGCTCAGAATTTGAATGTTGATAGTAACAATTATGCGAGTATTGATTCTTACAATGGTATTGTAAAAAGTAATGCCTACAAAGTATGGATCGATGGTAACGGAAACCTGAATCTGCCTACCTGGCGGGTATCAGCACGTGTAAAACAGCCTATTTCTAACGGAAATCAGGTTTTTCCTGCCGATAAAATAAGTCTGTTACCCACCACTACTTATGGTCAGTTAAACGGATCTGCAATACCCACTATAAACCAAATTGGCATGCCGTTGCAAACTTTTTTGCAGCAGGGACAGGAAGTTTTTCTCGTTCCACAATCACAAGCAGGATTATTTAATAGTGCCGGCGGTGGAAATCCCTATTACAATTTTCATATTCCATTCGATTTAAAGGTGGAAGGAGGTGCCTATCTTTCGCAATTCACTACCTGGTCACAATTTACAATGGTTGTAGAATTTAGGCTTTACGATAATAAAAATCAGGTACGCGGATTGCAGGAACGTTATTATACATTGCAAATTGCAACCTTAAGCGGAAGTCCGCAAACACCGGTAAATCAACTGGCTATAAAGGTAGCTTCAAATGCCGTAAATGGTCTGTTGGAATTAAAAACCAAACAAGATTATCTGCAAGGGGTAAGCGTAAAATATTCTAACGGATTAATGATATCTGCCAATACAAATTATCAGGTAAAGGTAACGGCATTACAACCCAATTTTACATCAACCACAGGTAATGTGTTGCCATTGAACACGGTTAATTTGTCACTTATTCCTGTATCGAATAATCAGGCAGCGGTGTTTCCTGTTGGCCTGTCTGCAACTTCGCAGAAAATAGCATCGGGTTCATCAACCCAAAGTGCGCAGGTGTATTTTGATATAATGTATGCCACAAAAGTAAACGATGCAAATCTTATAAACGCAAAACCGGAACAATACACCACTACGTTACAATACGAGATTGTTCCACAGTAATTAGTATCAATTAAAATGTTTTCTTCTTTTCTTTTAAGACTGCTGCTTGTTTTTTGCTGCACTGTTGCCTGCTGTAAGGTTCAGGCACAATCTGCTGTAGAAATGAAGGTGGAAACAACAGAGGCAGCCGGAAGACAGAATATTCTTGATTTAATAGTAGCGTTAACCAATACATCGGCTAGCAGTTTCAACGGAACTTTGCATATTAAAACTCCTGATGGGTTTAAAAGTATTTCGGGTTCAGAAATTTTGGTAGAATTAAAACCCGAACAACATATCTTTATTCCTTTAAAAATTATCAAAGGTAAAGCAGCCGCTGCCGGAGCAACAGATATAGTGGTAGATCTTGTTAACGATAAAAAAGAATCAGTCGTTAAAAAAAGCATTACACAGCAGGTAGAAGTGAATAATGCTATGAGTTTGCAGGCTGTAACACCTACAATTTTTCTTACCAATACAAACGATTCGCTTTCGGTGAAAGTAAATGTAACAAATCTTGGCAACCAATCGCAGCAGGTTTTTGTAGTTTTTAATATCCCGGAACTTACGGGCGAAGAAAGTTTTTTTGAGCAAACCGCTGTTATTGATGTTCGTAAAGATTCTATTTTCGACTTTAAATTTTGGGTGCCAAAATCGTTACTAAATAAATCGCAATTTGCCGTAAACGTAGCAGCAATGCGTGGCACCGAGAAAATAGTATTCGGCAGTCTTTCGGTTAATGTTCAGAATGTATCGTCGGTAAAACGTTACGAAGACATTAATAGTTTGGCGTATGCAAGATACTATCAAAAAAACAGCCTAACCGCAAGTTACCGTACCAGCGGAAACGATACCGGTGTGTATCAGTTGATAGGATCGGGCGATATTGACCTGCCCGCGGGATATTTATCGGTAAGTGGAAATATTTATAAGGCAGACAGCCAGAACGAACCGCTTATAAGCAACACCTATCTTGCATATCGTTTAGATAACCACCAATTAAAGGTAGGAAATATTAGTCAGCAGCTTGAACTTCCAATGTTCGGTCGCGGTGTTCAGTTCGATACTTCAGATAAAACACAGAACAACAGGCTGCAGGCAGGTTTTATTGACGATAACTTTAACTTAACCCAAAAAGATGCTTTTTTAAAAAGAGGATACGGCTTCTATGCTTTGGGTACTTTCGGTGCCAACAACCCATCTGATCAGAAAATTTTCAATTATGTTTTTAAAAAGGATAATATGGAACAGGTGGGGCATAACATGGTAGGTTTTGAGAATGTTAAACAAATTACGAAAGATTGGAACTTACGTTTAAAGGCACACGGGGCAATTAGCCACTACGAACGTTTTAATAAAAACCAGCCATCGTACGCTTTGGAAACGCAGTATAACGGTATGGTTAAAGATATACGCTTGAGTGGGAATTACTTTGTAAGCAGCAGCTATTTCCCCGGAAACCGTAGGGGGGTGGTTCAGTTACAGCAAAACTTCATGAAAAATCTTAAAAGGGAACGCATGGTGTATGCAAATATTTTTTATTCCGATTTTGCTCCCCAATCTTACACTTATAGTTTTAATATGAAAACCACCACGTTTCGGTTAGATACAGGTATAAACTTTCCCCGCCTCAAAAGTATTGGCAGCTCTTTAGGTTTACAGTATTATAAAGAAACAGGCAATGCTTTTTCATGGATTGTTCCCAATGGTTTTTTGTCAATGGAAGCTTTTCGCATAACCGAAAATTTCAACTGGTTAAGCAAAAATCAAAAGCATTCGGTAGTTTTGGGGATAGAAGAAGGTTTGGTACAAATGTCAAACAAAAACAAGGTATATCCACAGTTAAAAATAAATTCTATTTACAGTTATAAAGGATTTAACGCAAGTGCGACTTATCAGCACGGAAGTTATTTTTTGTCTGAATATTCTTCGTTGTTGGTAATGGATCAAAATCAGAATGATTTTAACAGGTTCATGCTTTCACTATCAACAGATCATAAATTTATAGATAACAAACTTTTTTTAAGAAGCGGGGCAGCTTATTTAAATGATTTCATTTCGGGCGAAACGCCTTCGGCTTTCCTTAATTTACAATATCTGCCAACAGATAAATACCGTTTTTATTTGAATTCTTCATGGTTTCATTACAGCAAAGCAACCGTTTTTCAAAATGCCGGAATGTTTGTTGTTGAAGCCGGAATGACTGTGAATTTAGGAAGCAGGGCAGCATCAGCAGGCAGAAAAGGAACATTATCTACATTTGTTTATTTCGATAATAACGGAAACAGCATATTTGATGAAAACGATGAACCTGCACCGGATTTTTTCATCACAATTGATAAAACAACATTTAAATCGGATGCAAACGGACAAATAAAATACAAAAGTTTGCCTTTTGGTACTTACAAGATACAGCCTGTTTTACAGAATGGATGGTTCACAGAAGGCGCCGAGTTGGTCATGAGTGATTACAACCAGCAGATAGTTGTAGCGCTGCACCAGAATGGTTCTTTAAAAGGGAAAATACAGTATCGTTATGATGAAAAAACAGTAAAAAGTTTCGATGCAAAAGCAGGCGGAATTGTATTTACTGTTACAAAAAATGGCAGTTTTGTGCAGCGTATCGGTACAGATGACGACGGTAATTTTACAGCCTTTCTTCCTACAGGAACTTACGAACTTACGTTAGACAGTAACTCTCTTTCTGAAAATACTTTTTGTTCAAACCCTAAACAGCAACTGGTAATTGAGTCGGGAAAAATAACCTATGCTGCCGATTTTATTATCGAAGTACAACAAAAACATGTAAAAGTTAAAAAATTTGGCTCATAATTACTTAAGAATTGAAATCAAAAAAAGAGGCCGTTACAAAACAGCCTCCTTTTAAAATCAACTAAACAACTTTTATTTAAAAATAAAAAACAAACACATACATCATTAATATAATATCTACTGTAATTACAGCTGCTAAACAAGCAAACTGTTCATTTCTTTCTTTACATATTGCTCATTATCATAGCTTAAAAAACCAAGTGGCGAATAATTGTGGTAACGTTTGCAATAGTTTCCAAAAGTTGATGAAATTCTAAGGTGTTCTACCTCACTTTTACGGCTGTTAAGGTATCTTTCAATATGCTCTTTGCTGTGATTTGCCTGTGAGTTTGCAAACGCGAGTAGCTCTTTAATTCCGTCGCAAAACCATCCTGCTAACAAGTTTTCCTTATCAATTGGCTCAAATTCACCGGTATTGCAACTGTAATGCAAAGTAATGTCGGTTTCAAACCTAAAATTAAAATCTGCAAGATTTGCCGATACAATGCTTATGTTAAATTGCTCTGCAGATGTAATGCTGTTACCCAGTTCTAAATCAAGACAAATAATATTTTTACTGCTAAACATTTTATTGTTGTTAAATACGTTACTAAAACGCCCGACAAATCCATATCGGGCGTTTTCACCTAAACAAAAGGTTTAAATTCTATTTCAAAGCATAAGGTTAAGTACAATGATAATACCGTTTTTGAAATATTGTAAAAATTGATACTTAAATCGTTGAAAATAGTGTTTTTAAAAGAGTATTTAATTTAAAAACTACTTTTAATTAAATAAATTATGAAAATTTTATGGTAAAATTTTCCCCAATATGTCTAAAAAAAACACTTTTATTGTGTAGTTGTATATTAGTTTTTATCATTTTTGGTGTATAAATATTTAGTGTCCTGTCAAATAATAAAATGTTATAATCTCATTTTATAAAAGAATACCTCTTAAAGTTACTTTTAAGTTGTTCACTTATTTTAACCATTTATTGTAGAAAATGTATTAAAAACATACTGTTAAAGAATATTAAATTTGATTAAATTCATTAGAAATGATTTGGGTTTCTAACAATTTAAAGATCAAGCGTTCTAACGCTAAATCTAAAAATAAGATTAAAGAGTTGTTGTTGTTAATGCTTAAATTGTTCACACGGTAAAATGATATTGGTATTTAGTTTGTTGTAACGTAGTGTAACTTCAATTTGTATAGAATTTTCAGGCTATAGAGCGCTGTAGATTATTCGCGGTGTAACTTAAAGATTCGCGTACTATTTTAAGCAGATGGAAGGAATAAAAATTAGTAATGTAAAAGAATTTGCGCAGATGAAAGAATTTTTAACCAAGCCATTTTTAGATTTAAAGAACAAACAATTTTTAAGTTTACATTCTTTAAAAAATATTAGTGATACAGAACGCGCGTTTTTTACCTCTAAAAACGTTGGTGCATATACGGTTCATTTTTATACACGCGGACAAGGTATGTACAAATTGGGTAATCAGGAAACGGTGGTTGAATCGCCGGCATTGTTGTTTAGCCCATTAGATAGAATTAAACATTTTACCACATCAAACGAATGTGAAGGATTTGTTCTTATTTTTTCTGAAGTATTTTTCAGTAAAACCAGTATGAAAAGCTTTTTTTTACATCATACCCAATTGTTTAACAGCCTTGATAAAATTGTTTTTTTTAAAATTGAAGATCGCTTTGATGATGTTTTGAACTTATTTCAATTGATTATTAACGAACTAAGAAGACCTTACAGCGAAATTCAGGAACAAATACTGCTTAATTACGTTTTTAGCATGCTGCTAATTAGCGAAGAGTTGCATAAGCACGAACGCGTTACATTTAGAACTGATAAAGACATTAAAATTGTAAGAGATTTTAAATTACTGTATAATAAGGAACTAAATAAAAGACAAAGTTTAAAATTCTTTTGCGATAAAATGGATTTAAACCTGAATACCTTAGAACGAGCTTTTAAAAAATATGAAAATACCACTCCTAAAAAATGGGCTAATAAGCGTTTGGTTTCTGAAATACAGATTGAATTAAATCGTATGGATAGTTCTATTGGAGAAATTGCTTTTAAATTCGGTTTTAGTGAAGTAACCAATTTTACCAAATTTTTTAAAGGACAAACCGGTATTACGCCCAAACAATTTAGAGAAAGACTGCAGGGTTAACACCATTTTTTAATCATTTAAAAAGTATTTGTGAAACATAATACACTTGAATAATGGATAATAATGAAGAATTAGATAAACAAATAGAAATTAAAAAGGTATTTACAGAAGAATTGCTTAAGCAGATCGATACATGGAATCAAAAATTAAGAGAATTAGATATTCCTTTAAAAGTAGATTTAAAATTTATCGATGAGGTTTAAAAAACAATCTTTCATAAAATTTGTGTGTAGTTTTATTGTTCAATTTATAGTTAAAAATAATTTATATGACAGGTATAAAAAGTAATAAATATAGTTGGTTATTGTGTTTTATTGCAACTACAATTATGGTGGCTTGTACTAAAAAAACAGAAAAAAATGATGTAGAACCTACCGTAAAAAGCGATAGTATTGTAAAGAGTCCAAACCAACTACCAACTTATCAAACGCCAAAAAACATAAGTGAAATAAAGGAATTCTATGCGGCGTGGGAACAAAAACTACAAACCGGATTTTATAAAAAAATAGCATTTAATTACAACTGTGACAATGAAAAAAGCGGTAAGCTCACCTACTTTTTCGAAGATGGCAATTTAAGAATTATAGAGCACAGCTACAGTGAATATGACCACTTTTCTGCCACCGATCGATATTATATTATAAGCGGTAATCCCTTTTTTATTTTTAGCAAGGAAGCAGCTTGGTCTTTTGAAGCCGAAGGTAAAACCAAAGACAATATAACCGAGTATAGAGGCTATATCATTAATAACGAGCCGGCAGAATGTTTACAGAAAAAATACACGGTATATTCACATTCTCAAACTAATCCGAACCCCGATGAAATTGAAAATACTCTTTCAGATTGCAAAAACATCCTAAAACTCATCACTAAATATCAAAAGTTGGCAACATATAAAAGCACCACAGATGTAGAGTGTAATTAAATACCAAGTTTATATTTTATGGAATTAAACTAATTTGTTTAAACTTTAAGATTCAGAAAATTTTGTGTGGAAAATTCTCGATAGATTCGATTTTCGATATCACTCGAAATTAAGGTTATCTGTTCTATAAAATTTATTATGTATGTTCAACGTTCCTCAAACTCAATTTAAATAGCCTTAAAATTTGTGTATTTTTTGCTGTTTTATAAAGATCTGCAATTGTTAATTAATATTGAAACTTCATGAGTTATAAATATTTTTTTTAGTTTTGATACAACTTAACAAACAAAATAGTTCCATGGAATGTCACGTATTAACAGCGTCAAGGGTAAAGGACCTTGAAAGACAGACCAAAAAAGCACTACAAGACGGTTGGCAACTTAAGGGCGAATTGTCTACAATTGAAATTCCTACAATAAACAGTTCAAAAACCGTATTTTATCAGGAAATCAAAAAATCATAATTTAAAAACAGGCTGTAATGCCTGTTTTTTTATACTACGTAACGTCTTGTTTATATAATTAAAAGGAAATCACTATTTTATTGGTCAGCTGTGAATAGTACAAAGCGTTTGTCAGATGCTGCTCTTTTCCAAAATTCCACAGAATTTTCAAACCAAGTCAAAGTGTATTCAAAGTCTTCGTTACTTAAAAATTCTGCATATCCTTAATCATCAGTCGGTATTTTATGGTATCCGTTTCGTAAATTTTCTTAAAAAACATATCCTATTTTAATAGTTGCCGGTAGGTTGAATGTTAAACCGTTCATTTCTTGATTTGCGATATCGTACACATTAAAATGACGTGATTCATCAATTTTATCTTCAGGGAAATCTCTGTCGTAATGTTTTACGTTTTTGTATTTTAACCCTATGCCAAAAGAAACATCAAACACAAATTGGTGATATATTTTTTGAAATCCGTATCGAAAATTCAGAGCGACTGTCTGCTTTTTCACGCCGAAAGTATCTAGATAACCGTTTGAAGGAATACCGGTATCGGGCGCTTCCGTACCAAATCTTGATTCAAATTTATAATCTATGTTCGATAAAGCCAGATTTGTTGCTAAATACGGCTGGAAGTTCGCTGTTTGTCTGAAAATTTTTTTGTTTGGAATATTAAAGAAATATTTTTCTTCTAACCCTACACGGAAACCCTTTAATTGAGAAAATCCGGATATATTAAATACATCGGTTAAATAAGCAGCTGATATCTGGGTTGAAAAATTACCTGTACGTCTTTCGTAGCTTACTTCCAAACCAGGATTGATCAAATCAATTATTTTTGCGGGCGATAATTTAAGCTGGTTTTTATAGTTATCTAAATCATTTTGCCCGTATCCTTGAATGGCTGACAGTATACTAAAAGCAACTGTCAATATAAATTGATACTTTAATTTCATAGGTGTTTTTATGGTTTTATATTTTATTGATATTTAATTTCTGTAGATTATCAGTTCCCTTCAAAATTCTCATTAAACCATTTTAACTGATTATAGCTGTTTATGAATTTTAAACGAAGATCCAGTAATTTTTTTTCAGCTTCTAAGAGCTTGTTTTCACGGGTATTGATTAAAAAAAGCGAACTTTCTCCGTTGCTAAATCGGATCTCTTCAGCATTTAATAAACGTTTGTAGTTTTCAATATTGCTCTGCATCAGGTTTATTTGCGACTGATAACTTATAACTTCATTTTTATATGCAGTGATTTTTGTATTTAATTCTTGTTGTTTATAATCGGCATCAAACTGGTTTTGTTCAATTTTATATTGTGCGATCCGGTAATCGGCGCGCGCTTGTCTCAAGAAAATCGGGATTTCTAATTTTAAACCGTATTGGTAATTGTTTTCAAAAAGGGGCAGTAGTTCGGTTTCGTAACTTTCTTTATTGAAAAAATTATAGGTAAAATCTAATTTTGGCAGCAAACTTTGTCGTTTCAGTCTGCGCTGGCTTTCTAAAATATTGAATTTCTGCTGATAATATTGCAGTGCCGCATGTCGGTTAATATCCCGTTGATCGATCAATGCCAATAAAACTCCATAATTTTCATACGATTCTGCCTGTGTTATTTTTTGCGATGGAATTATTAGTTGCTCCACATCATAAGGTTGCTGGTTTTCCGTCCATAAAAAAAGCGAAAGCTCTTGCGTAGCTTTTATGAATTTAAGGTACGCATCTTGTTTCTCTACTTCATAACTCTGCAGCTGCGAAACAACTTCGGTGGTATCAATGGCTGCACGTTCGCCGTATTCATAAGTTTTTTTGGTAAGGATCAGTCGATCTTCGTTAATAGCAACGGTACGACTTTGCAGTAGGTACTCTTCGTACATACGAACCCAGTTCCAATAGGCATTATCGGCGTTAAGCAACAATTCGTTCGTAAGCAGTTTTTGTTCTGCCTGTGTCATTTGTAAAGCAGATTTTGCCTGATCTAACAAGGCCCGACGTGTATCGTACAAAAGATTTTTCGCCAATGGAACCGTTACTCCAAACTGATATAAGCCGCCACGGGTATCGCTGTTGTTTAGTTTTTGACCGTTAATATAATTGTAACTTCCGTTTAGTTCGATACCGTACCAGGTAGGAATTTCCAAACCCACATTGGTTTGCTTGTAATATTCGGTTCCGTCTATGGTTTTAGAACCGTTTTTGGCATCAACCAACGGATCGAAATTCCCGCGTGCTTTTTGAATTTCAGCTTCGGCAATCTGATTTTGTAAGCGGTAGTTGTATGCCAGCGGATGATAACTTTTTACGATAGAAATAAATTCATTGTGGCTCATGCGTAGCGTATCCTGCCCATAACCGACAATGCTTACAAACAGCACTAGCGTAAAAACGATATTGTTAAACTTTATCATTTTTTCTGGGTAGATTTATCGGTTTTCACGGTATAGTAATCGGCAGGGAAACCGTTGATGTTTCGCCACAATTCGTACCAGATCGGCACATCGTTCAAGATAGCGATTCCCTGAACGCCGGCACCCATTTTTATTTGGGGCGGCCATGGTTTTTTACCTTTTTCTTCAACAACCAGTGCCTTGAAAAGTCCGTTGGTGGTTATGTTGCTTTCAACGGCAATTACTTTACCGGCAAAGACTCCGTAACTGGTGTTAGGCCAGCCCGAAAAAACAATTGCAGGAAAACCATCGAAAATACACATAACCCGCTGCCCAGGTTTTACTAAAGGAAGATCTACCGGTTTTATGTAGATTTCAACGGCATAATCCACATTTAGCGGAACGATAGAGCCGATGCTTTCTCCGTCTTTTAATATTTCACCAATACCCGATTTGCTCAATTGAACAATTTGCCCGTCTTGCGATGCCAGAACATAATACAATCCCTGACGGATTTTATAGTTAGACATTTGACTTTCCAGTTTGGCAATTTCGCCTGTACTGCTTTCAATTTGTCCCATGCTTGTAAAACGTTCGCCTTGAATCTTGCTCAATTTTTCAGTATAATCTTGTACGGTGGCATTTTGTTCTATGTTTACCGTGATGATTTCTTGTCGGGTTTGCGCCAGTTTGTTTTCGGCTGCGGTTTTTTTGGCTAACGCGTTTTGGTACGATACACTGCGTTGCTGGAACTGTGTAAGCGATACCAAGCCTTCATCGTACATTTTTTGTTGACGTTCGTATTGGTCTGCCGAAAGATTCAGTTCGTTGTTTGCTGCTTTTAATTCGGCTTCTTCTGCAGCCAGTTTGTTGTTCAGCTGCTGGATTTTTACTTTTAACTGTTGCAGTTTCAGTTCGCGCGCACTGTTTAATGCTTCAAGCTGGGCGTCTGTAGTTCCAATTTTTGCTTCGTAAAAATCACGCACGCCTTTTTTGGCTTCCACCTGATCTTCGGTACGTGAAAGTAGCATCGGATCCATATAATCTTCCTTAATTTCAGAAAGTTGCAAAATGGTATCGCCTTTTTTAACGTAATCGCCGTTTTTTACGTGCCATTTGGTAATTCGTCCGGGAATGGGCGAATTAAGCATTTGCGGACGTTGTTCCTGATAAAGCGTGGTTACTGTTCCCGTAGTTTTTATATTTTGTGTCCACGGTAGAAAAAGAGTAATAATAGCAAGTGCCATAAAAATATAGAACCACCTTTTTACTCGTGAATTTCTGTGAACATGATATATGTTTTCAAACGATTTTGGTTTCATCGATGTTACTTCTTTAATTTTTAGGACCCTTTTTATTTAATGTGGATGACATTGCCGTTTTGTACCGATAAGATATGATCTGCCGCGTCTACTATCTGCTCGTTTTCCGAAACAATTACAATGGTTGTTTTTAATTTGATCTTTTTCAAGTAAGCAGTCATTTTCTCTGCAAAATCCTGATCCATTCCGTCCACAGGATCTTCCAATAACAACAGACGTTTATTACCTAACATGGCACGCAACAACAATATTTTTTTGCGGGAGCTGAAAGAAAGCTCGGTATCGGTATCGCTTAACGGAGTTAATAATCCTTGGGTAAACTGACTCGAAAAATCTTCGATACCCCATTCTTCTGCTAAATTCAGTACATCTTGTGTCTGATAATTTTCTTTATCAAGCGTAATATTGTCTAAAAGTGTGCCTTTAATAATGTGCATATCTTCCAGATAAATTCCGGTTTGTTCTCTGAAAGTAGCTTTGTTTATATTGCTTAACGGCACTTTATCAAACAAAATGGTTCCGTTGGTAGGCTCGTAAAAACCTGCCATCATGTTCAATAATAATGATTTACCCGATCCTAAATAACCTTTTATGACGGTTAGACTGTTTTCGGGTATTTCAAAATTAATGTTGTTGATGATCGGTTTTTGATCGTTAAAATGAATGCTTACATCTTTAAAAATGATTTCCATACCATCTTTACCGTCAGGAATTTCAATGTTGGAATCGTTTTCCTCTGGCAATTCGGTTACTTTACTCAATTTGGTAAGCGATGTAATCACATCATAATAACTTTCCAAACTTTTAATCAGCTTTTCAACCGCGGTAAGTATCGTTAAAACAACAATTTCTGCAGCAACGAAAGCCCCGATGTTCAACTCTTGATTGATAAGCAGGTAGGTACCTATAGAGAGCATCAGCAACGTAATAAGTACTTTAAATAGAACAATAGTCCAATATTGCAGCAACAATACTTTAAAATGGCTGGTACGGTGTGTAAGGTATGATAACACTCGGTTGTCTGTTCCCTTTAAATGGGTATCGCTTTTAGAATTGATTTTAAATGTTTTTACCGATCCGGCAATGTCTTCTAACCACGATGCTACTTCGTATTTTTTATCGCTTTCTTTCAAGCTTGATTCGATACCCGAGCTTGATGTGAATCGAAAAATAACAATAACAAGGATAAATACCAATGCGCCAAAAACAAGAAACCACGGGTGATAGAACGATAATAATATAATTCCGAATACGATTTGAATTAAGGCAGTAGGGATTTCGAGCAATATTTTAGAAATACCTTTTTGCAGGTTGGGAACATCGAAAAAACGGTTCACCAATTCTGGCAGGTAGTATTTTTTTGTTGTTGCCAGATTGGTTTTAGGTAACTTTTCTGCAAACGCCAACGAATATTCTACAAACAATTTCTGTTGGATTTTTTCAATGATCTGCATAACGCGGATACGGAAAAAACCTGCCAAGAAGGTTCCGAAAACCACAAAACCAATAAGAATATATAAAGAGGTAACCATAGTAGCACCCATAACGTAACTTACAATTGCCTGTATACCCAACGGTATACTTAACTGCACCAAACCACTTAAAATGGCATAGATATAAATACTGGCTACGTCTTTTTTTTCTTTTGTTATATAGGTAAACAGTTTTCTGCTGTTAAATTCTGTCTGTGTATTTTTTGCCATATAAAGCTTTTCCTTACGGTTGTTGATTAATTGAATAGTTATTTGAACTATTTAAATCGATGTAAAAATAAAAAAATTATATGGCTCTGTTTCAAAGATTCACTGCTTTTTTATTGTTAATTGTATTTTAAAAATGATTAAAATTGGCATTTTAATTACAAAGAGCAAGCACGTGAATTTTCTAATTGAATTCTAATTTATCAGTTGTTTTTTATAACTATTTTTGGAAATCATAAATGTTTTAAATAAGACATTTTCTTTAGCTCTAAGTCTGCAAGCAATTGCAGGCTTTTTTGTTTTAATTTAATAGCAGTTAGATTTTAATAATATAGATTTAAACCATCAATCCTACAATCAACTGAATGCTTATTTAAGAGCTAAGTTTAATTCTTGTCATAAAATTGTTACCTCAACAAACACTCCACAACTAAATACCAACCGGCAATAGTTATAAACGATAACGGAATGCCATAACCTACCATCATATTGCTTAATTCGGGTTTTAATCCGTGGGTTGATGCTAATATGGCGCCGGTGATCATGGGTCCCATGGCGGCTTCAATGATACAAACTTTGGTTGCTAAATCGGTTTTTCCCAATAAAAAATAGAACAAAGCTAAAATCACAAATGGCAGTATAATCAACTGGAAAGATAATCCTAATATCAAAAATTTAAAGTGCTTGCCATAAGTTTTAAATTTTAGTTGATATCCAACTGAAATTAATGCAACAGGTGATATGGTTGCCGATAATTGCTTAAAAGTGGTACTTAACGCATCCGGGAAATCAATTTGAAATAAAACCATTGTCAATCCGACTAAAAATGCCAATAAAGGAGGGAAGCGGAACATTTTTTTTAGGATCGATTCGCCTGTTCCTTTTTGGTTGGAATACATGGTTGCTACTAAAACGCCAACGGTTGAAAGTACTACGAAAGTTCCCGGAAGATCAACAATAATTAAGGTGTTTAAACCTTCTTCGCCATATAAAGCCTGAATAATCGGAATTCCCACAAATGAGGTATTTCCTAAACCTGCGGTAATGATTAAACAACCGGTTAGTTTTTTAGACCAGTTGTAGATCTTTCCTAAAAAATTAAAAAGTACAAAGGATAATCCAAAGGCAATCCAAGCTACAGATGCCGGTAAAAGTAAATCCCAACTTAATTTTATTTTGGGCAGATAATGCAATGCCATTGCCGGCAATGCTACAAATAATATGTATTGATTTAATACGGTTGCGGTGTTTTTTGGAAAGTTTTTTACACGCTGAATAACAATACCAATAAGCAAACAAAGAAAAAGCAGAATAATACTTGACATAGTTTTAAATCAATAAAAAACCGAAAGATACACTTTCGGTTAGGTTTTTATTTAGATATAGGTGTTCCGTATAAATCAAATTCGGTAGCGTCGTAAATTTCAATATCTACAAATTCGCCTGTTTTTAAGTAGTGCTTTGATGCATCAATTAGTACTTCGTTATCAACATCTGGTGAATCAAATTCGGTTCTTGCAATAAAATTATTTCCTTCTTTTCTGTCGATAATACAACGGAATGTTTTACCAATTTTTTCTTGATTCAAATCCCATGAAATCTGAGCTTGAATGTCCATGATTTCGTTTGCACGATCTTGTTTAACATCAGCAGGAACATCATCTTCTAACAAATAAGCGTGCGTGTTTTCTTCGTGTGAGTAGGTAAAACAACCCAAACGCTCAAAACGCATTTCTTTTACCCAATTTTTAAGGATTTCGAAATCTTCTTGGGTTTCACCAGGATATCCTACAATTAAAGTTGTACGAATGGTAATTCCCGGAACAGCGGCTCTAAAGTCTTTTAAAAGTTGCGTTGTTTTTGCATAAGTTGTTCCGCGACGCATTGATTTTAAAACGTTGTCTGCAATGTGCTGCAACGGAATATCGATATAATTACAGATTTTTGGTTCGCGTTTCATTAATTCTAAAACGTCCATTGGAAAACCGGTAGGGAAGGCGTAGTGTAGACGTATCCATTCAATTCCTTCAACCTTTACAAGGTTTTCAAGCAATTCTGCAAGGTTACGTTTTTTGTATAGATCCAACCCATAATATGTTAAATCTTGCGCAATTAAAATTAATTCTTTTACACCGTCTTTTGCTAAATTTTCTGCTTCTTTAACCAATTTTTCAATAGGTTGCGAAGCATGTTTTCCACGCATTAAAGGTATTGCACAAAACGAACACGGACGATCGCATCCTTCAGAAATCTTTAAGTAAGCGTAATTTTTAGGAGTTGTAGTTAAACGTTCGCCCAATAATTCGTGCTTATAATCGGCACCTAATGCTTTTAAAAGTAAAGGTAATTCGGTGGTTCCAAAATATTGATCCACATCTGGAATCTCTGCTTCCAAATCTGGTTTGTATCGTTCAGATAAACATCCGGTTACAAAAATTTTATCTACTAAACCTTGTTCTTTTCTGTCTACATAATCTAAAATCGTGTTTACAGATTCTTCTTTTGCATTGTTAATAAAACCACAGGTGTTAATTACCACGATATTTGCCTCATTATTGGCAGCTTCGTGTGTAACATCTTTACCGCTTGCTTTTAACTGTCCCATTAAAACTTCACTGTCGTAAACATTTTTAGAACACCCAAGGGTAACAACGTTGATTTTATTTTTCTTTAAAGATTTAGTTCTCATAGATTTAAAATTGAGGATGCAAAATTACGTTTTTAATTTCTATTAAAACGTTAATTACAGTCTAAAAATACCGCCTACCGCAAATATCCCCTGATTAAAAGTAAAATGATGCGATGCATAAGCATCGTTGTTCAAGATAATTGGAGCTTTTGTAATATCGATATAACCAAATTTCCATTCGTATTGAATAAAAAAGTGCTTATAAAAGGTAGCATTTACCCCTGCTTTTGCAGAGACACCCCAACCGGCAACTTTAAAATCGTCGTGACGTTCACGACCTAAAACGGTGGCATTTGTTTTTGGATATAAAACTCCAGCGCCCACACCAACTAAACCATTAAACTGAATTTTATCGGTATTTGTAATACCTAAATATTTTGAGAAATCTTTGTGACGTGCAATTTCGGCATTTACATAATTTAAACCATCGGTATGTTCAAACATTAAAAAATCTTCGGTAAGTTTGGTTTTTCCGTTTGGAAGCACTTCACCATAAGTACCTTGGTTCGGATAGTTTCCTGTAACGACAGCCTCTTGGTTTTGTGTCATGACGTATTTCATGTGATCAACACCAATAGAAACACTATAATTATCTGTGATGAAATATCCCACACGCAAATTAGTCTGCGGAATGGTCATTTTTGTCGGGTTGATATAATCTATGTGCCAGCCTTTTGGTTTGTCGTGTGCAGTGGCATCTTTCACGGTAAAATCAAAATCATCTCCTTTAAAATGAATGTCAGAATTGGAATAAAAACCACGGTTTCCGCCCCAGTAAACAAATATTTTTCCTTTGTTGGTTGATGTATAAGGGTTTGTGGTAACTTCTTGCCCAAAAGAAGATCGCACATTAATTAAAGTTAAACCGCTTAACAAAAGCAGTTTGTGTAGCGTTTTCATTATTACTAAATTTTGCATGCAAAGATATTACAAAAAAAGTCCTTACTGTGTGGAAGTAAGGACTTTATTTATATTAAATAGTAAACGAACCGTTTGTTCTAATTTCTGGTTCATTGTTTTGTTCTTGTTCAGGTTGTTTTGGTAAGTCACCTTTCATTAAGAATGAAATTACATCTTTATTGATGCTTTGCATGGTGTCTTTAAACAAGTTAAAAGCTTCGAACTTATAAACCAATAAAGGATCTTTTTGTTCGTGTACGGCTAACTGAACAGATTGTTTTAACTCGTCCATTTTACGTAAGTGCTTTTTCCAAGCTTCATCAACAATAGAAAGAACAATGTTTTTCTCGAAATCATTAATTAACGTTTTTCCTTCTGTTTCAAATGCTTTATTTAAATCGGTAACTACGTTTATGGTTTTAATTCCATCGGTAAACGGAACAACCATACGTTCGTAACCACCATTTTCGTGTACGTTTTTAATTACTTTAAATGCTTCAACGGCACTTTCATTGCATTTAGCAACGTATTTTTTATAAGCAACTTCGTATAATTTATCTGTTAATTCGGCATCGCTTAATTTGTTGAATTCATCTGCAGTAACTGGCGATTCCATTCCGAAGATCTTAATTAAATCGTATTCGAAATTTTTAAAGTCGTTTCCTACTTTGTTTCCTTCAACCAAATAATCGCATAAATCAAACATCATATTGGCGATATCAACCTTTAAACGATCTCCGTGTAATGCGTGACGACGACGTTTGTAAACAACTTCACGTTGTGCATTCATAACATCATCATACTCTAACAAACGTTTACGAACACCAAAGTTGTTTTCTTCTACTCGTTTTTGTGCACGCTCGATAGATTTGGTCATCCAAGAATGTTGAATTACTTCACCTTCTTTTAAGCCCATTCCGTCCATAATCTTAGCAACACGCTCTGATCCGAACAAACGCATTAAATTATCTTCTAACGAAACATAGAATTGAGATGAACCAACATCACCCTGACGACCAGCACGACCACGTAACTGACGGTCTACACGACGAGAATCGTGACGTTCTGTACCAATAATTGCCAAACCACCTGCGTCTTTAACTTCTGCAGTTAACTTGATATCGGTACCACGACCAGCCATGTTTGTTGCAATGGTAACAACGCCCGGATTTCCTGCTTCTTCTACAATTTGCGCTTCTTGCTTATGTAATTTTGCATTTAAAACGTTGTGCTTAATACCGCGCATTTTTAACATACGGCTTAATAATTCTGAATTTTCTACCGATGTGGTACCGATTAATACTGGACGACCAGCTTCTGATAATTCAACAACATCATCGATCACCGCATTGAATTTTTCACGAATTGAACGATAGATTTTGTCTTCACGATCTTCACGTGCCATTGGGCGGTTGGTTGGAATTTCAACAACGTCTAATTTGTAGATTTCCCATAATTCGCCTGCTTCTGTAATTGCAGTACCTGTCATACCTGCCAACTTGCTGTACATACGGAAATAATTCTGTAAGGTAACGGTTGCAAATGTTTGGGTAGCAGCTTCGATTTTTACGTTTTCTTTAGCTTCGATCGCTTGGTGTAATCCGTCTGAATAACGACGACCATCCATGATACGACCTGTTTGTTCATCAACAATCATTACTTTATTATCAACCACAACGTATTCCGAATCTTTTTCGAACAACGCGTATGCTTTTAATAACTGAGTTAATGTGTGGATGCGTTCTGATTTTACTCCGAAATCTTGGAATAAAATCTCTTTTTTCTCTGACATTTCTTCTGCAGAAATGTTTAATTTTTCAATTTTGGCAATTTCTGTTCCGATATCTGGTAAGATGAAGAAATTTTCATCCATTCCTTGCGATAATGCTTTGATACCGTTATCTGTTAATTCTACCTGATTGTTTTTTTCGTTGATCACGAACAATAAACCTTCGTCTACCTTTTTCATTTCGCGGTTGTTGTCCTGCATAAAATGATTTTCGGTTTTTTGAAGAATTTGTTTTACACCTTCTTCAGATAAAAACTTGATTAACGCTTTATTTTTAGGCAATGCACGGTACGAACGCAATAAGTTGAAACCACCTTGTTTAGTATCGCCTGCTTTAATTAAACGTTTCGCTTCGGTTAAAAACTGGTTCGATAACTGGCGTTGTTGTGCTACCAATGAATCTACTTTAGGTTTTAATTCTAAAAATTCGTGACGATCGCCCATAGGAACCGGACCCGAAATGATCAACGGAGTACGTGCATCATCAACCAAAACAGAATCCACCTCATCTACAATTGCGAAATTGTGCTTGCGCTGAACCAATTCTTCCGGCGTATGTGCCATGTTATCACGTAGGTAATCAAAACCAAATTCATTATTTGTTCCGTAAGTAATATCTGCCTGATAAGCATCACGACGACCCGATGAGTTTGGTTGGTGATTATCAATACAATCTACCGTTAATCCGTGGAATTCAAACAAAGGGGCATTCCACTGGCAGTCACGTTTTGCAAGGTAGTCGTTCACCGTTACAACGTGTACGCCGTTTCCAGCCAATGCGTTAAGATAAATAGGAGAGGTTGATACCAATGTTTTACCTTCACCCGTTTGCATTTCGGCAATTTTTCCTTGGTGAATTACTGTTCCACCAATCATTTGCACATCGTAATGAACCATGTTCCAGCTTAACATTTTGCCGGCAACTTCCCATGTGTTAGACCAGATTGCTTTATCGCCTTCGATACGAACGTGACCTTTAGATTGTGCAAACAACTTGTCTTGTTCTGTAGCAGTAACAACCAATTCGTTGTTGTTTGTGAAACGACGAGCCGTTTCTTTAACAACCGCAAAAGCTTCTGGTAAAATATCGAATAAAGCTTTTTCCGATAGGGTATAAGCTTCTTTCTCTAAAGTATCGATAGAAGCATAGATTGTTTCGCGTTTGTCAATGTCAGTAGTTTTCTCTAATTCTTCGCGGTACGAAGCAATTTTAGAATCCTGACCAAAACGTGCCTGCTTTATTTTTTCTTTAAAAGAAATAGTTTTTTCTCTTAACTCATCGTTCGATAAATTCTCGAATGAGCTGTAATACTGGTTGATTTTATCTACAATAGGGCGGATGGACTTTACGTCTTTCTGTGATTTATCGCCCACAAACGCCTTTAAGATACTATTTATGATACTCATAAATAAGTTTGATTTTAAATTAATATTCCGTGATATGTGGTTACAAAAAAAAGCCTCTTGTTAACCGAGACTTTTTTTGCTATGTATTTCTAATATTCATCCTCGTTCCAAAGATAGTCTTCATCTGAAGGATAATCTGGCCAAATTTCTTCCATTGATTCATAGATCTCACCTTCATCTTCGATCGATTGTAAGTTTTCTACAACTTCTAAAGGTGCACCAGTTCTGATGGCGTAATCTATAAGCTCATCTTTGGTAGCTGGCCATGGGGCATCACTTAAATACGATGCTAATTCTAATGTCCAATACATCTTTGATATTTTTAGTAATTATGTGCAAAAATAAATTTTATAATGAAAAAAGCAATTTTTTTTTCATTAAATCTTTCTAAATAAAGAACGTTTGTTATGTTAAGATACCTTATTATTGTTTTTCGGGTATCCATTTTACCTCTTCGGCGTTCAAATCAAAAGTCAACTTTCGTGCCAACACAAATAAATAGTCAGAAAGTCGGTTTAAATACTTCAAAACCATTTCATCCGTAGGCTCTATGTCATTTAAATGGGTAGATAAACGCTCGGCTCTGCGACAAACACAACGTGCAATATGACAATATGACACGGTTGTATGTCCGCCAGGTAAGACAAAATGAGTCATTTGCGGCAGATTTGTTTCCATCTCATCAATAGCTTGCTCTAAAAAGGTAACATCTTCTTCGGTAATTTTAGGTATATTCAATCGTTCTTTACCGTTTTTTAAAATTGCTTTTTCAGGATCGGTAGCTAAAATGGCACCCAAAGTGAACAATCTGTCCTGAATACGAATTAACTGATCTTTATATATAGTATTGATTTCCTGATCGCGAATTAAACCAATGTACGAATTTAACTCGTCTACCGTTCCGTAACTTTCAATACGAATATGGTACTTTGGTACGCGCGATCCCCCAAATAATGCGGTAGTACCTTTATCGCCTGTTTTAGTATAAACCTTCATAAATAATGTTTCCGTAAATATACACTAAAAAAATAAGTTGTGCGTTTAATATTAATTAGCTAAATTGGTAATTGTTATTAAAAAGAAAAGATAAATTATGAAATTAAGTACTACGAAAATATCACCTAAAACCTTAAGTTTTGGGCTGTTGTTGTTTCGTTTATGTTTAGGCGGATTGATGATTGCAAACCACGGATGGATGAAGATTGTTAATTTAGAAGTTTTAAAGACGCAGTTTTATGATTTTTTAGGTTTAGGTTCGCAAATATCTTTAATTTTAGCAATTATTGTTGAGATTTTATGTTCGATATTACTAATATTTGGCTTATACACCCGCGTTGCTTTAATTCCGTTAATCGTAACCATGTTGGTAGCAATTGGCACTCACGGATGGCAGATTTTTGGTGAAGCTGAATTAGGCTTTTTATATTTGATTGGTTTTGTGTTTTTGCTAATTGTTGGTCCGGGCGATAACAGTATTGATGCACGTATGAATAAACGAACCTATTTTTAATAGCGTATAAAGAAGTTTTGTTTTGGTTGTTCGGTACGTTTTGATATTAAGCAGCCATAGTAAAAATCAACAACCAATGTAATATCAGGATTTTTTCTTAATTCATCCACAAAAGATTTTGGATATTTTTTGTACGAAGCAATCAACAAAAGCTGTGAATTGTTCATGCTGTTTATTGTTTGAAGTATTCGTGCGTGATTTTCTAATGTGTAGTGATCTAAAATTAAATCTGCGTTTGATAAATCAAGAGTTTTTTCTACTGATATTTCTTTGATATCATTTAACAAATTTATGTTTGATACATAAACAGTTTTTGGTTGAAAGTATTGTATTGATTGTAATAACCATTGATTGGTTTTATGCGGAGTAGAAAAGTCTTTTTTCTGTTGATACAAACCTTTAGTAATATAGTTATAGACAAAAGGAGAATGAACTCCATGCTGATTGGTAGATTTTACTAAAAAATGCAGATATGAAAACACTTTATTCTGTTGATATTATTAAACCTCAAAGATATTTTAAGTTTTAAAAGCGGGCAAACTAATTTTTTAATAATCACAAGTTATTAAAAACAAATAACTTATAAACCGCAATCCTATTTTATTCAAAAAAAGCATTAAAATGTTTGGTTTATGTATTAAAGAACCACTATATTTGCACCGTTATAAAAAATAACAAGGCGATGTGGCGCAACTGAATAGCGCATCTGATTACGGCTCAGAAGGTTGCAGGTTTGAATCCTGCCATCGTCACAAAAGGATTAATTTTTCCTTAGTAAAAATCTGCTTTTAGCGGATTTTTTACTTTTTAATAGTTTTTTAGACATCTTTGTTTTAAGAATAAAATTATACAGCAATCTCGCTTTTCTTATGCAATTTGTTTCGGTAGTCGATTCCCCAATTGGCAATTTCTTCAATAATCGGACTCAAGGTTTTGCCGTATTCGGTAATTTCGTATTCAACGGTTACAGGTTTGGTATTAAACACGGTTCGTTTTACCAAATGATTCATTTCTAAATCTTGAAGTTCTTTAGACAGCATTTTTGTCCCAATACCGTCAATCTCACGTAAAAGATCCATAAAACGTAATTTTTCACCTCGAATCAATGTTCCTAAAATATGAAATTTCCATTTTCCTGATAGTATTTCCATGGTGTCTTTAATCGCAGTCATTCTGGTTTGGCACACAGCGTTATTATTTAGTACGGCTTTTTTCTTCATTTTATTTTGATGATTTACAAACAGATTACAAAAATACGGTTTTAAACAATAGTTTCTTCAAGGAAATTAGTTTCTAAAAGGAAACTAATAGTGAAAAGAACTTTAATATCCTGTAAATTTACCATCTGAATAATTAAAAAATATAATTGATTTTATAATGAAAAAAGTATTTGTTTTAGCCGTTGTGGCATCGGCTTTTATCGTTTCTTGCCAACGTGCTGCCAGCGATCAATCTACAACTACAGCTCCGCAAGAAGTTGCTGCCGAAAAAGGTGATACTTACACTGTAAATAAAGAAGCAAGTCAAGTAAAATGGACAGGTTACCACAAAGGCGGTTTAAACCCACGTTTTGGAATAATTAAAAGCGAAGGAACAATTTCTGCAGAAAACGGTGCAATTACCGGCGGATCGTTTGTTATGGATATGAAATCTATTTTAACAGATGCGGCTTCTGTTGATGCAGCTTCATCGGGCGGAAAAACGTCAGCAGATTTAGATTTGCACTTAAAAAATGCCGATTTTTTTGATATCGAAAAATATCCAACGGCTAAATTTGAAATTACCAATGTTAAAGCTTTTGATGCAGCTACAGATAAAAGTGCTATTGCCGATGCAAACTACGTAATCAGTGGAAACTTGACTATTAAAGACAAAACGGTTAATGTTACTTTTCCTGCAAAAACGGTTGTTTCTGATACAGAAATTAGTTTAACATCTAAATTTACTATTAACCGCCAAGATTGGGGATTGGTTTACGGAACTGATGGTGATGCAAAAGATTGGATGATTTCTCAAGAAATTGATATCGAATTAAACATTAAAGGAAATAAGTAATTATTTTTTCATAGTTAATGCAAGAAGAGAGCGTGTTGTGTACATGCTCTCTTTTTTATTATGATTAAACGCAGCTTTCAATATTTTAAATGCGTATTTTTGAATAGATCAATCATAAAATGATCACCGAAACCGTAATTCTATGTATAGTTTTAGAAATGATTATTCCGAAGGTGCGCATCCAAACATCCTTCAAAAACTTATCGAAACCAATTTAATACAGCAGTCGGGCTATGGCGAAGATGAATATTCTTTGCAAGCTAAACAGATTCTTCAACAGAAAATAGAAAACCACAATGCTGCCATTTATTTTGTTTCGGGCGGTACACAGACCAATTTGCTGGTTATTTCGGCACTGTTAAAAATTCACGAAGCGGTTATCAGTGCAAATACAGGGCATATTTTTTCGCACGAAACCGGAGCCATTGAAGCGGTTGGGCATCGAATTATCACAGTGGAATCATCAAACGGAAAACTTCAGCCTGAAGCAATCCGCAATGTTTTAAAGGAATATACTTTACGACCACATGTTGTTAAACCCAGAATGATTTATATTTCGAATGCCACCGAAATCGGATCAATTTACAATAAATCAGAACTTATTGAATTATCGGAGTTTTGCAAAGCGAACGATTTGTTACTTTTTATGGATGGAGCTCGATTGGGAAATGCGTTAATGGCAGAAAATAACGATTTAACATTGGCAGATATTTCGCAATTAACCGATGTTTTTTACATAGGCGGAACAAAAAACGGAGCCTTATTGGGCGAAGCTATTGTGTTTAACAATAAATTATTAGCACCCGAATTTGATTATGTACTGAAGCAGAAAGGCGCATTGCTGGCTAAAGGACGTTTATTAGGCATTCAGTTTTTAGAATTATTTAAAGATGATTTGTATTTTAAACTGGCAAAACATGCCAATGCAATGGCAAAAAAAATTGCCGATGCCGTAAAAGAATGTGGATATTTGTTTTTGACCGATCCTGTTAGCAATCAGATTTTTCCTGTTCTGCCTAAAAAAGTAATCGATCAGTTAGAAACCAAATATCTTTTCTATCAATGGAAAGAAATCGATACCGAAAATACCGCAATTCGATTGATAACTTCTTGGGCAACTACTGAAGAAATTGTAAATGAGTTTATTGCAGATTTAAAGGAAGTAGTATTAAAATTATGATATAGGTTATTTTATCTATTATCAATCATAACTAATAAATTTGTCAAGCTGAACTTGATTAACTTCGTTCTGTTCGCAAGCTCGGGTCAGCTTCTCATCATTTTAATAAGTCTGAGATTCCGGATCAAGTCCGGAATGACATGATTACGATGGTTAAATTTAAAAGTAAATCAATGATAAATAATATACTGAAAATAATCGGAGTTTTTCTCTGCTTGTTTTGTACACAATCATTAAAAGCACAAATTATAAGTTTAGGAGCAAAATATGATAAAGCGGCAATGTTTCAGGCATCGTTTAATATTCCGGTGCTGTTTGATAAACACAAACCATACGATTTTGCTTTGGGTTTAGATTATACTTCGCCAAACGCAAAAGCACCGTCGGGTTTACAGCCACAATTCACGGCAATGTATTTTTTGGTTGATGATAAATATAAATCGTACAATATTTCTGTTGGAATTACGAGCGGATATTTGTTCGATTTTAATAAAGAATTTAGTAACCAATTTCGTGTAAGTCCGTATGTTTATATGGAAGCTTTTCCTTTTACTGTTAAAGTAGGGCATGAGTATGTGATGCCGCTTAACCAAGGACAGTTTTTTATTTTGGTAGGAATTGGCGGCGGATATCTGTTTCGCCATTTTAGTGTTATGTAGAGGACTTTTGTATAAGATTGATTTAATTTAGGTTTGATTGATTTTATCAATGCTGAATAAAAAAAGTGAGCCGTAAAGCTCACTTTTTTGCTGTTATCATTAAAACTTCTTTGCATATTCTTTTGCGAAATCTTCCAGTTTAATCTTTCCGTCTGTGTATGCACCGCTTTTTTCAAAATCAGCAGCAATTTTTCCGTTTTTCAAACCAGCGCCCATATCGGTATATAACTTGGCAATTTCAGCAGGAACTCCAGCTTGTTTCATTCCGTTTAAAGCTTCTTCGTCAGAAAATTCAACCCAAGGAAGTTTTGGTTTTCCAATTGATTTTCCGATATTTTCAGCTACATCTGCAGCCGATCGAAAATCACTCACAATATAACGTATATTTTTTCCTTCGGAATTCTTTTGTAATTCTTCGGCAGCTGCAATTGCGATATCATGCGGATGAACCAATGGTAATTTTGTATTTGCCGGAAGGTTTGATCCCATAATTCCCGCATTTTTAATCATCGGAATATCGTTATAATAATTGGTATAGAAATAACCTGCACGCAAGAATGTGATATTTGTGTTTTCTAAATCGTTATAAATCTGTTCGATATGATATAAACCTTCAATCGGTCCGTTTCCGTTTGGTAAATCTGCACCAATACTGCTTAACATCACCACTTTTTTTACATTTGCTGTTTTAAAAGCTTGAGAAAAAGCTTTACCTGCGTCAGTTGTGTTTGCAACTATATTTTGTCCGCCTAAATTTGGAGGTGTCATAGCAAAAACTGCATCAGCACCTGTGAAAGTCTGTGTTAAAAAGTCCCAATCACTTACAGAACCTACAGCAGCTATTGCTCCTAATGCTTCAATTTCACTTTTTCGATCAGCAGAACTTGTAACAACGGTTACTTGGTTTCCTGCGCTTAGCAATTCTGTTGTCAATTTTTTTCCTATGTTCCCTAACGAACCGGTTACAATTATTTTCATGGTAAAATATTTTTTATTTATAAATACAAAGTTATATTTGTACTTACTTTTATACAAGTACTTACCCTAAAGTATGTATTATGACAGCAATTAAAAAAACATCGACCATTCAGGAAAACAAACAAATTGCATTGGATATGTGCCCTGTAACTTATGTTATGGAGAAAATTGGGAGTTATTGGAAACCGATTATTCTGTACCACCTTTCTACGAGTGATAAGAGGTATAGCGAGATAAAAAGAGCCATTCCTGCGATTACTGAAAAAGTGTTGATTCAGCATTTAAAACAGCTGGAAACAGACGGATTGATTATTAGAGAAGCCAAAACGGTTGTGCCACCGCATGTTACCTACAGCTTAAGTTCTTCAGGAAAAGGACTTTTTCCGGTGATTGATGCAATGGCTAAATGGGCAATTGAAGAACAAAAGGGCGTTTTTGTTTAAAAACACCCTTTTGTTAATTTAATATTTCATATTCAAATCAAAATCATATTTCATGGCATCGTAACCTAAAATTCTACGCATTAAACCTATTTGCCCACACAGGTAATCTTCACGACCGATGCACATGCCTACAAAGTTTAATACATCTTCCGGAAAAAAATCAATGTTCATTCCCATGGGGAACGCTTTGCTTAATTCATCGTCGGTTACCTGTAATAATCTTTGGTAAACAAGTGGCGAGATTCTGTGGAAATCTGCAATAAGATCTTGTAATGAAGGATATGGTAAACTTTCGTCTAAAGCTTTTCCTTGAAAGAAGAAATCTTTGTACTGAAATTCTTCAGTTAATCCCAGAACATTTCCCATTGCGTAACGCATATCCAAAAAATTTCCGACCATCCAGATAATATGATTCGTTCTTCCTTCGATTCTTTTTAAAGCATCTTCTTCTGAAACTCCTTTAAGAACCATTAAAAAACTTTGACTATGCCCGCGAAATGCAGGAATAATGATGTCTAATTTTTGTGATTTTGGTTTGTCCATAATTAACTTATTAAATGTTTGATTTTTTCTTTATTATCAATCAGCATCCAAATGTTGATTAGGAAAAATACGCCCGCAATAATTAATCCTTCAGGTACAAAAGTTGCGTTATGGCACAGAATACCAATCATTACAGGAAAAATCATTACAGCACCTAATGCTCTGGTTTTTGGCATAAGTACTAAAATGCCCGATAAAATTTCTATGGTAGCAACCAATGGCAATATCCATTTCAACGTCATCATGGCTTCATTAATTTTCATCATTTCTGCCGGAAATTCGGGCATAGGCATGTAGTGGAAAAATTTATCCATACCTGCGTTGATAAACATTAATGCGAACAGTACAAAAAAGATTGTTTTTACAATTTTCATAGCTTGTAATTTAATTCATTGAGTATAAACCAACGGTGTTTCCTTCAGAATCCATAATAATCGAGCAAAAACCATATTCGCCGATCGACATTTTTGGCTGATGAACTGTTCCGCCTGCATTAACAACTCTGCTTTCTTCCACAGCACAATCCATACAACCGAAATAAACAATAGTGCTGTTTCCGCCGGCTTTCAAACCGTCCATTTTCACTAAAGTACCCGATGCTCCTATACCGTCTTCAAATCCGGGAAAAGATTTCATAAGCATTGGCGCATCACCAGGAACAGGCATCTCTGTCAATTGTACATTAAATACTGTTTCATAAAATTTTGTAGCTCTTTCCATGTCATCAACATAAATTTCGAACCAAGCAACAGGATTAAATTTTTTATTTTCCATTTTCTTTAGAGTTTGTTTAAACCAAATGTAAATTATTATTTAAGATCTGTGACTTGTCTTTTGGCAAGAAATCAATCAATTATTCAAGTCATATTTTTAAAAGATCTTTGCGAATTCTGCTTAACGATGTATCGGTAATTCCTAAAAACGAAGCAATCTGTTTCAAAGGTGCATTTTGAATGATCTGCGGTTTTTCTTTAAGTAGTTTTAGGTATCGATTTGTCGCCGTTTCAGTTACAATATCGAGCGATTTTTGCTTTAATGAAAATACTTGGGTTGTGAACCATAAGCGACCCCATTCTGAAAATCCGGGAACGGAATGAAACAAATGCTGAAAATCTTCGAATGATATCTTCCACAAAACACAGTCGGTCACAGTTTGCAAAGTTTCCTGTGATGGAGTTCTCTGAAATAATGAAGCGGGAACAATTACAATTTCATTTTCCACAAAAAACTCGGTTGTAATTTCGTTGTTGTTATAGTCGTGAACAAAAGCTCGTACAAGCCCTTTCTCTAGAAGATAATATTCATTCGCAGTTTCGCCTTCTTTCAAAAGAAAACTACCTTTGGTTATTTCTATTTTTTGATGTGCCTTTGCAATGACTTTAATATCTTCTGATGAAAACTGAAGATGCTGGTAAACCGATTGAAAAATATCTGACATATATTTTTTGCTGAATTTTAAATGAAAGGTACAAAATAAATACTTTTTGAAGTTATTAATTTCTAAACGGTTAATTAATTTTTACGACACTTAATGATTAAAAACACAGAAAAAGCTTTGTTTTTATTAAAAGTAATTTTACATTTGCACCACTTTAATAGTAAAAGGATTTACGTTCTTATTAAGATAAAATAAATAATTTTAGACTCGATAGCTCAGTTGGTAGAGCACAACACTTTTAATGTTGGGGTCCTGGGTTCGAGCCCCAGTCGGGTCACAAATTATAATTTAGGAGAGGTGCCGGAGTGGTAACGGAGCAGATTGCTAATCTGTCGACGGGTGACTGTCGCCAGGGTTCGAGTCCCTGTCTCTCCGCAGTTTCGGGGTGTAGCGTAGCCCGGTTATCGCGCCTGCTTTGGGAGCAGGAGGCCGCAGGTTCGAATCCTGCCACCCCGACAAATTAAACCTTGTGTTTAGGTTCGGCCCAATAGCTCAGCTGGATAGAGCAACTGCCTTCTAAGCAGTAGGTCTCAGGTTCGAATCCTGATTGGGTCACTTGATGAAATAAAAAATCGTACTATAGAAGTACGATTTTATTTTTTTGTAAATAACTCATCAATCTTTTTAGCTAATTCTTCACCTTTTAAATCTTTTGCTATAATAGTTCCTTTTTTATCTACTATAATTAATTTAGGGATAGCTGTTACTTTAAAATACTGTAGTAAAGGTTCTTTCCACCCGGTTAAATTTGAAAGTTGCAACCACGTTAACTTGTCTTTTTCAATTGCAGTGATCCATTTTTGTTGATCGGTGTCTAACGAAACTCCAATTATTTTCAGTCCTTTGTTTTTATATTTATTGTAAAGAGCAACAGTGTTTGGGTTTTCTTGTCGACAAGGAGCACACCACGAAGCCCAAAAATCAATAATAGTATATCTGCCTAAATTTTTATATAAGGTTTTCGGTTTTTTATTTACATCAGGTAATGAAAAATCTGCAACCTTACCACCAATTCTTATCTGTTCGTATTCTTTTAAAAATGATGCAAGTTTTTTGCCTTTTTCGGAATTTTTATCGTTTTGGTTTAATTCATTGTAAAAGGCTTCTAATAAATCATAATTAACTTCTTCAAAAATACCATTCAACTTTTCAGCCACTAGCACTTGGGTATAACTGCTATTTTTATTTTGTTTTATAAAAGTGAATTTTGCCAATTCAATGTCATTTTTTGCTTTTTTTTCTAATAGAAAATGCTTCAAATAGGCATTTCTTTCTTCGATAGTAAAGTTTGACGGATCCGCTATTTTAGGTTTGTGCTGAGAAATTTCTTCTAATTTTTCTCTGTAAGGTTTAATAAAATTTTCAAACTTGGCAAAACCTTTATTTTTAGAATTTTCTTTCTGCTGTTGTTTTTCAGTTTGTTGAGCACTTGCTGTAAAAGGAGCAAAGAGTAGGAGTAAATAAAAAATATATTTTTGCTGCATAATTGTAAACGTAAAAAGTCGGTAACAATGTACCGACTTTTTTATGATTTTGCAAGAAGTATTATTTTACAAGTTCAGCAATTTTAGCATCTAATTCTGCGCCTCTTAAATCTTTTGCTACAATTGTTCCGTTAGCATCTAAAATAAATGTTGCAGGAATTGATTCTACAGCGTATTCTTTTGCTATGGCATCGTCCCAATATTGTAAGTTAGATATTTGCAACCACGCTAATTTATCATCGGCAATTGCTTTAACCCATGCGTCTTTTGTTTTATCTAAAGAAACGCCTACAATTTTTAAACCTTGATCTTTGTATTTGTTGTAAAGTGCTACCACATGAGGGTTTTCTTTACGACAAGGACCACACCATGATGCCCAAAAATCGATAATTGTTGCTTTTGAACCTAAATTTTTGTGTAAAGACTCTGGTTTTCCATCAGGAGTGTTAGCTGTAAAGTCCGGAGCTTTTTGTCCTATTGCAACTTTATTTTTTTTTTCCTGACTTTCTTTCTGTGTAGTTTCTATTTTCTTAAGGTTGTCAGCAAATTCTTTACCTTTTTTAGTGTCTTTTACAGATGCATCTAAATCGTTGTAATATTTTTTGATCTCCTCTGGCGTTAATGCATCACTCATTGCCAATTGCGTTAACAATAATAATGAAATGTAAGAATCTTTATTAGTTGTGATGAATTTTTTGTTTTGATCTACATACTTGTTCTGAATCTTATTCATTTGATCCATTAAAGACTGCATTGTTGCTTGATCTCCTTTTTGCTGCGCTTCCATGAATTTCGCTTGGTTTTGCTTTTGGAAATCCATTATTTCGGTTTGAATTTTAAATGCCTCATCGTTGTATGAAGTCATTAAATCATTATTCTTTGTACCGTTAACTTTTACTTCTTGTGGTTTTGCTTTATCGAAAGTGAATTTAATTTCACCTTTTTCCATAATAAAAGGGAACGCAAATTCTTGTGTTTTACCTAATTCAATAAAATAAATGTCGGTTTCTGGTGCTTTTTCATTTTTGAAAGTGAATGTACCGCCTTTAACATCAGTAGAATCTATTTTGGTAAATCCGTTTTCGTCTTGTTTATTGATATAAACTTTAGTTCCATCTTCAAAACCTTTTACTTCACCTTTAATAGTATATCCGTCTTTGTTACAAGAAACTAAAACTGCCGCAGTAAAAGCAAGTGCAAATAATTTTTTCATTTAAAATAGTTAATTTAATTTGGTGTAAATGTATAAAATTTAATGTTAATAAAAATAAAATTAATTTATAGAGTTTAAAATTAGCAAAACCCAGCCTAAAAGCAGTAATAATCCGCCTATTGGTGTGATTGGACCTAATATTTTTAACTTTTTATTCAGTGCGCTGCTAATGCAAAGACCATAAATACTGAAACTGAACAGCAGTATTCCGAAAGTTAGGGAATAAAACAAAAGATTCTCGTAGCTGGTAATGTGTTGTATATTGAAACCGATGATTACCAAAAGCAGTGCATGATACATTTGATATTTTACGCCGGTTTCGAAATTTTTAAGTTGGTCTTCGTTAAAAATATTTTTAAGTGCGTGGGCACCAAAGGCTCCGAAAATAATTCCTAAAGCTCCAAAAACAGCTCCTGTAGTTATAAAAATATTCATAATTAGTTTAAGGTTAATTCTCCTAAAATTTCTTCACTCATAAAAGGTCCGCCCGGATATTTTGCCGTATAATCCAAATTCAGCCAAACTTGCCCGCGTTCGTCTATGTGGTAATGTATGGTTTTTCCTTTTGATTCCTTCACAAACAAAACCTCTTTAATTAAATAAATCACATTTTCTAAATCGGCTTTTGTACCAATAAGCATTTCGGGATACATGTGCTCTTTTGTATGGATCAATCTTGGAGTTCCACCAATTGCACGGACCGATGCTGCCATTAATATGGAATGATCGTCACAATCGCCTGAAAAATGTTGTAAAGATTCTGATGCTGTTGCAATATACTCTCGGTTTTTAGGATCGTTTACATAGTTCCATTTATCCTGAATTTCCTTAAAAATAGCAAAACACTGAATTATTTGTCGGTATTCTTTGTATCCTTTAATATTTCGAAAATGTTTAGCAGTAGAACCTACAGCGAAATTTCGAACCTTAGGATTATCGTATTCAATCGCTTTTATAATTTTTGATTTATTTGGGAATGGCAACAGTTTAGAAACGATGATATCCTGCGGATTGGGATTGTCGCTCATGGCATAAATCATGGAACGATAATCTTCGAAAACCGATTTAAATCCGTAACCTGTAGATAAAGTTCCAAACAAAAGCACCAATAAATATATGATTATCGCAAAAAACAGAAATCGTTTTATATAATGTAAAACGTAAGTAACAATTGCGGTAATTACCAAGAAAAGCAAAATACGGTCTAAATGCGCAGGCCATTCCGGATCTATTAAATTCTGATGCAGAATAATAAAAACCGGTATTAAGGTTAAAAGTGTTAACAATAAAATTATAATAGTATCCCAAGGCTTAGGCAGGCTAAGCTTATTAAGGGTACGCAATAATTTTATGTTTGATATTTTCATTAACTACTTTTAAACAACAACTTCGGTATATTTTAAAGGCTGGTTTATTATTTTAAATTTTATTAAATCGGTAATAATTTGATTAAACTGTGCTTCGGTTGGCTTTTTTTGCGACCATCTGGTTATTTGTAACCATTGCTGAATATCTTCTAATTTTTGATTGAAAACGCTTGCTAATGTTCGGTCAATACTCGGAATCATTTTAAATTCGCTTGTTGTTTGATTTATAGTCTCTATCAAATTGTTTACCAAAGCTTTATTTTGCTGATAAAATTCTTTGCGGGCAACAATCATAAAACATGGCCAAGGCGTAGGGCAAACATCAACACGTCTAAAAATTCCTTTGTCAACAATGGGCTGCGTCATAAATCTGTCCCACATAAAATAATCGGCTTTGTTTGCTGATAACGCTTCAACCGCAGCATCTAACGTATTTACGATTTCGAATTTTATCGAATCAAAATCCCAATTATTATTTGCCGCATTCACATACGTCATTAATTCAGAACCCGAACCATAACGCGAAATAGCAGCTGTTTTTCCATATAAATCATCAATCGTTTTATAGTTGCTTTCGGCATTTACGTGAATTCCCCATTGCAAAGGCGATTGCACAAATGTTTGCAGAATAACCGATTCATTTCCGTTGGCAATATCCTTTAAAATACCTTCGGTTAAAATAACGGCTAAATCAGTCTGGTTTGTACGTAACAATTCGCACATTTTACCGGTTCCTTCGGGTACATCGGTCCATTCAACATCAATACCAACTTCATTAAACATTCCTTCATCAATAGTTAGCTGCCAAGGAAAATTAAAATGTTCGGGCACGCCAACAATTCTAACGGTTTTCATAAACGGTTGCAATTTAAAATTAAGTAAATGTACTATTTTAATTTATTATTTAACAGGGTAACCAGGGTTTGATATTTCGATAGCTCAACCAATTCCTCATTATCAGTGGTGTTGTCTGTTAATTGATCGATTAATTCCTGCGTTTTGGCAATGTTTGTCTTTGCAAGCAACGGTTGTTTGTTAGCAATTGCAGTTATAATTTCTTGTGTAAGTTTATGTAGATCAGCTCTATTCAAAATTGTTAATTTTAATACTACAAAAATAAGCTTTCTGTATAGTTTATGTATATTTGATTATCAAAATTAATCGTTAAAAATGGCAAAAAAAATATCGAGTTTAGAAGATTTAGGAGGATTTGTTTTTTCTACCAATAAAGATTTTGAGTTTAACCAGAATGATGAAACCGAAGAAACGTTAGATCCAAACCAACAGCATCTTGAAGCACATTTAGATAAGAAAAACCGTGGCGGAAAAGTAGCTACGGTTATTAAAGGCTTTGTTGGATCTGCCGATGATTTAAAGATGTTAGGGAAGGATTTAAAAACCTTGTGCGGAGTTGGTGGAAGTGCGAAAGATGGCGAAATTATCATTCAAGGAAATTTTCGCGATAAAATAATGGATTACCTTAAAAATAAAGGTTATAAAGTAAAACGAGTAGGAGGTTGATATGGAAAAAATTAAAGATTCGGAACTTATTTTAAACCCCGACGGCAGCGTTTATCATTTGAATTTAAAACCCGAAAATATAGCAAACGACATCATTTTTGTTGGTGATCAGGATCGAGTAGAATCCATTACAAAATATTTTGATTCGGTTGAATTTTCTACTCAAAAACGGGAATTCAAAACTCAAACGGGAATTTATAAAGGTAAACGTTTAACCGTAATTTCAACAGGAATTGGTCCGGATAATATCGATATTGTTCTGAACGAATTAGATGCTTTGGTAAATATAGATTTTGAAACAAAAACGGCAAAATCTAACTTAACCAGTTTAAATATTGTACGTGTTGGAACATCGGGTTCGTTGCAAGCAGATATTCCTGTAGATTCTTTATTAATGTCGGCTTTCGCCATTGGTACCGATAACATGTTGCGCAGTTATGATCTTCAAAATATTCAAAGTCAATCAATAGAAAAAGCGTTTGTAAATCACACCAATTGGGATTTAAACAAAGGTTTGCCGTATGTTGTTTCTGCTGATAGTGATTTGGTTAAAAAGTTTAAAGCTGATACCGTTTTTGAAGGAATTACCGTTACAGCCGGCGGATTTTACGGCGCGCAAGGCAGAGTTTTACGCTTAAAACTGAACGACGAGTTATTGAACGATAAAATAGATTCGTTTGAATTTGATGGTTTAAAAGCAACCAATTTAGAAATGGAAACCGCTGCAATTTATGGCTTATCTAAATTATTAGCTCATAAAGCATTGTCGTTAAACGCAATTGTAGCCAATCGTAAAAGTGGAACTTTTAGCGCTGATCCCTATAAAACGATAGATGAATTAATTCAATTTGCTTTAAATAAAATTATTGAATAGATTTTTTTTCGTGATTCTTTTTTTGTGAATAAAAATTAAATCTTAAAATTTTGATTAATTTCTTAAAAATAACGTTCAAAATTGAATTGTTTTTTGTTTAATAAATTATTGTTTGTGCATTTTGTAAATTTGTAAGTCACGAAAATAACAAACGACAACAAAATAATGGATAGAATTTTATATAGAAATTATATTGATAAAGTAATGGCTGCCGATAAAGCGGCTTTGTTGATTGAAAATAACAATGTAGTAGGGGCTAGCGGTTTTACAAAGGCGGGCGACAGTAAGTCTGTTTTGCCTGCATTTGCAAAGCGCGCCGCAACCGAAGATATTGCCATTACGCTAATTACCGGAGCATCGTTAGGTTATACAACCGACGCTGATTTGGCAGAAAACAACGCGTTGTTACGCAGAATGCCTTTTATGGCAGATCCGGCTTTGCGAAAATCAATTAACGATTATCGTTTAAAATATATCGACCAACATTTAAGCGAAACGGTTGAACAGTTAATCTGTGGGCATATTGCGCCGGTTAATGTTGCTATTATTGAAGCCTCTTTGATTGATGAAAACGGAAACATTATTCCAACAACATCTATCGGTAATTCGGCTTTTTTTGCTGCACAGGCTAAAAAAATCATTATAGAAATCAATACAAAAATTCCTTTGTCTTTTAAAGGAATTCACGATTGTTCAGTGCCAAATTCGTATCCGGATCGCGATGTAATTAACATTCACACCCCAACAGACAGAATTGGCGAGCACTTTATTAAAATTGATCCCGAAAAAGTAATTGCCGTTGTTTACACCGATATTACCGATCAACCTGCAGTAATTTCTGATCCCGATGTTAAAACAACTGCGATATCAAACCATCTTTTAAACTTTTTTGAAAGTGAAGTTAAAAAAGGAAAGCTGACTTACAGTTTACTGCCTTTGCAAGCGGGAATTGGTAAAGTAGCGAATTCGGTTTTAATGGGTTTTAAAAATTCTAAGTTTAAGAATTTAACCATGTATTCTGAAGTTTTGCAGGATTCTACTTTTGAATTGATCGATTCAGGAAATCTTGATTTTGCTTCGGGATCTTCGATTACCGTTTCAAAAAGTTGTTATGATCGATTGATTGAAAATTTCGATAATTATAAAGATAAATTAATTCTTCGTCCGCAAAATATTTCAAATGCTCCTGAAGTTGTCCGCAGATTAGGAATCATCGGAATTAATACGGCGATTGAATTTGATATTTATGGTAACGTGAATTCTACACATATTTCGGGCAGTAAAATGATGAACGGAATTGGCGGATCAGGCGATTTTGCTCGTAATGCCTATTTAAGCATTTTTGTTTGCCAATCGGCATCAAAAGAAAACAATATTTCACATGTAGTGCCAATGGTTACACACCACGATCATACCGAACACGATGTTGATATTTTGGTAACCGATCAAGGTTTGGCAGATTTAAGAGGATTGGCTCCGCGCGAACGTGCCGAAGTTATTATAGAAAACTGTGTTCATCCTGATTTTAAAGCAGAAATTCGCGATTACTTTCAACGAGCATGCAACCAAACCGGCGGACAAACACCGCACATTTTAGAAGAAGCCTTTAAATTTCATAACCGTTTAAAACAAACGGGAAGTATGCAAAAACAAGAAACACTTGTTTAAATTTATTGTATTTAATTTTGTTAAGTTTAGAAATATTTAAAGTAAAAATGAATCCAATTTAATATTGGACTCATTTTTACTTTAAATTCGAGTTTATTCTTTCTTGAAAATCATTTTTAGCTCGGCGCTTTTGAAAAGGTGAAGTTCGTTATCAATAATTTTATAGTTGGTAATAGTTGCTATTTCTTTTAAAAATTCGGTTTCCATGTTTTCGTGCACGCACATCATACGTGTTACAGCTAATTTAGAAAAGCGAATGTGTTCGTTATCAAAAAAAACACCACCGTTTAAACCATTGCAGCTTGCATTGCCACTTACATGTTTTTCTTCATTTTCAAACTGTAAATAAGGTGTTTTAAGGTATTTGTCTTGCGGTATTTCAACTCCATTAAAACTACTTAAATTCCATTTACCTTGTAATTTTAAAGGAATAATGTAATTACCGCAGCCGTTTAATTTTAGTTCGTTTTCTTTTGTAATGATCGAAACTTCGGTTTTGTAATCGAACTCGGTGTCTGACATTCCATCAGAACACGATTTTTGCGTAATAGTAACTCGTAATTGCTGATTACCACTTTCAGATCTTATCAATTGAACATTGGCATCTTGTGCTTTATCGATACTATTCACAGGAAAAACTTCTGATTTTCCATCAATATCTTTATAAACAATAAAATCATCGCTTATTTCAATGTTCCAAAAAGGTTCGGTTCCCAATCCTTTAAAATACGGATCAAACGTTTTTTCATTGAATTTCTTTGCAGAAGAAGAATTATCCACGGTAGTTTGCTTGCTTTTACACGAACTTACAAAAGCTATCAAAATCGCAAAACATAGTAACTTTATCTTTTTCATAGTAAAATCTTTTACATTAAATGTACTAAAAAATAATGTAATATGAAATTTGAAGAATCGTTTAAAATAAAAAAACCTTCTGTAAAAGAAGGTTTTGATATATTATGTTAGCATTCCGCCATCAACATTTATAACCTGACCGGTAATGTAGGTCGCTAAATCTGATGATAAGAATACACAAGCATTTGCTATATCTTCTGGAGTTCCACCACGTTTTAATGGAATAGCGTCTGTCCACCCTTTAACGGTTTCTTCGCCTAATTTTGCAGTCATTTCAGTTTCAATAAATCCTGGAGCAACCACATTACAACGAATGTTTCTTGAACCTAATTCTAAAGCTACCGATTTTGAAAAACCAATAATTCCTGCTTTCGATGCTGCGTAATTTGCCTGACCCGCATTTCCTTTCACACCAACAACTGAACTCATATTAATAATTACTCCGTTTCTGGTTTTAAGCATGGTCTTTTGAACCGCTTTGGTCATGTTAAAAACCGATTTCAAATTCACATCCATTACATTATCAAAATCAGTTTCGCTCATTCTCATCAACAAGTTATCCTTTGTAATACCTGCATTGTTAATTAAAATATCAACAGTTCCAAAAAATTCTAACACCTGATCAACTAAAGATTGAGCTTCGTTAAAATCTGCTGCGTTAGATTTGTATGATTTTGCTTTAACACCAAATACTGTTAATTCTTGTTCTAAAGCAACAGCAGCTTCTTCGGATGAGCTGTATGTAAATGCAACATTTGCACCTTGTTTTGCGAAAGTTAAAGCAATGCCTCTACCAATTCCACGAGTTGCTCCTGTTATTATTGCGGTTTTTCCTTCTAATAATTTCATGTAATAGTTTTTAACACTTTTAGGCAAATATAATTATTTAAACTGTTTTTTCTAATCGTTTTTCATTCTTATTCATAAAAAATACAATGTAAATAACGCTTACAAATAATAGAATGATTAAATAGTAACTTTTAGAAACCAAATCTATAAAACTGATTTTCTGATTTATCAAGGCAAGCAATATTAAAACTTGCGCACCGTATGGAATAAATCCTTGCGTTATACAACTGAAAATATCTAATAAAGATGTTATTCGAATTTTGTTTAGATTAAATCGTTCGGAAATCTGTCTTGCAATTGGTCCGCAAATCAGCAACGCAATGGTATTATTTGCAACAGCCATGTTAATAAAAACGATCATTGATATTATAGATGAAACTGCTACCCATGGTTTTTTACTTTTTGAAATAAGTGATAAAACATTTTCAAATCCTTTATTTTTCTCGATTAAGAATGATAATCCGCCAATTAACAATGAAAGTAACGAAATTTCGAAGGTAGATTGCATACCGTCTAATGTTAGTTTAGAAATCGACAAAAAGGATAAGTATTGAAAAAACGCAATGACTATAGCTAATAAGCAACTTATTGTTAATACAACTAATACATGTAAACGGCATAATGCTAGTACTACAATTGCAATGTAAGGAAGTAGAACAGTACCTGTTTTATCGCTTTTGTGAAGAATGCTTGAAGTAAATTCGGGTTGATTTAAATAGATAAAAATACACGTAATTAGTGCAGCAATTAGCGCTATTAGTCCGTTTGCTTTAAATTTATCAATCATTTTTACACCCATAGTTTGGGTTGCTGCAATAGTAGTGTCTGATATTATAGAAAGATTATCGCCAAACATTGCACCGCCCAACAAACTGCCCGAAAGTAGAATTAAAGCATCGGTACTGCCGCTTGACAATCCTGGCAAAAGTGGTGCTAAAGTAACAATTGTACCAACCGATGTACCTAAAGCAAAAGATATTAAGCAGGATATAACAAAAAAAGCAATGAATAATACCTGCGGAGTAATATGGTTTAAAATTAAGGCAACCAAATAATCTACACTGCCAATTTCTTTTGTAATAAAACTAAAAGATCCGGACAAGAAAAATATAAAACACATGGTTAATATTTGATTATTGCCGGCACCTTTTAAAAATAAGTCGATATTTTTATTAATTGATCCTTTAAAGTAGATTATTGCAAATGCAACTGCACCAAAAGCAATAATAACGGGCGATAACGCGTAAAAATCGTTATAATAAATTCCTGAGCTTAAATATATTCCGAAAAATAAAAATAAGGGGAAGAAATTCTTTAAAATTTTCATTAAAAAAGTTTTTTTACAGAACAAATGTAAGGTTTTTGTTTGGAAAGAAACTTTTTAGATTGCTTGATTTTCTATTAAAGTTCCATAGGGTCTTTAAACTCATATTTTTTATGATTTCTCCACGAAGCACCAATTCCTGCCTGAATTTTATGAGGAGTATTTTCTAGACTTGTTCCGCCGAAAGCATCAATCTGTAAATTTTGATGAATTTTATAGGTTAATCCACCTTTTAAAGATGCTTCGTTCATAAACGGAACTGCAATATTGTTGTATTTACGATCAATAATTCCCTGATGTTCGCCAAAAATGCTCCATCTGTCGCTTAAACCCAACGATGCTGTTACAATATAACTAATGTTTCTAAATTCATCTTCGGTAACATTTTCGCCAATAAAGTTATAGGTAATGCTGAAACGTTTGCTTAAATGTTGCTGGGCAATAAGCATGGTTTTTAAGCCAACTTCTGGTAATTCTGGGTAATAAATATTGTGTTTAAAATTAAATTGTCCGCCTACGTAAATCGATATTGCCGGAATCAATCTTCCCCATTTAAAACGCTGGTTTGCTTTCCAGCTGTAAACATTTCGTTTTTCAACGTAATATTTGTAATGATCGTAAATTAAAAATTTCGCCCCAAAATTTAGCTGACGAAAACCGCTGTTGCTTAAATCGACATTGTAATCGGTTTGGTTGTAGCTGCTAAAATATAAATCGGCAACAAACTCTAAATTTTCAAGCATTTCGCCGTATCGCAACTGTAAATTAAAATTATTGCTTGTATTTACTTTTTCGGTGTGAAATTCATCGTTTTGATAAGTATATCCACCTTCAATCTGAAAAATTCCTTTACTAACGCTGTACGCGCCCATAGAAGAACTAGGTCGGTTGGTATTTATGTCTTTTGTGTATTGCGCTTTTGCAGAGATCGATCCCAACAAAACAATTACTATATAAATGTATGTTTTCATTTTACTTTTTTTGTGATAATTAAATGATTGTGACCGTATAAGTTTGGGAATTCTTCAACAGAAAAGTACCGTTTTAAATTTTCGACAAACTTTTTGTTTCGTACTTTGTGTACATCACTTAAAATAAAGGTATTAAAAATTATGCTGCCGTTCAAATGTAAAACATTGTAAACCGATTTGATGAATTCAGTCTGAAAAACAAAATCCGGAATAGTTACATCGTTAAAAAGATCAACAATAATAAGGCTGTAGCGCTCTTTGGTGTATTTTAAAAAAACGTTGGCGTCGTTATTCACAATTTCCAATTTGCTGTTGGGAATAATATCGAATTCCTTTAAGGCAACTTCAATAATAACCGGATCAATCTCAATAGCCGTAATGTTTGCGTTCGATTTAAAGTTATTTCTTAACTGTTTTACCACATCGCCACCGCCCAAACCTAAAATCAAGATCGATGTTTCTTCACTGCGAAAATCAGTTGTAACCGATCTTAAACCTTTATACAAAACTTTTCCCAAATTTCCGTAGGAGTAGTTGGTGTTTTTGGTATCCAGAATTTTTTTACCGTTCAGCCAGTTAATTTCCAAAACACCGTTGTAGGTAGATTGGTAGGTGCGTTCTGGAATTATGTTTAAATAACTAAAATACTTTTTTAAAATACTCATTTACGGATTGTACTTTTTAAAACTTCCGTCGTTGTAAAAAATAACGATGCAGTCAATTTCTTTAGATTGGAAAGATAAAATGTTTTTTGGATTCTCCGTTATATTTTGACTGATATTTTTAGGTTCGATTTCTTCTGTTTCGATTTTAGATTGATCTTCATTTTCGATTTCATTTACCGTTTCAAAATCCAAAATTTCATTTAAAACAGGTGTTTCAATTTGATCTTTTTCGATTGATTTTGGATGAATTTCAGTTATCAAAAAAGGCTCTTTTTCGTAAATCAACCATTCTAAATTTAGGGTAGGAAAGGTGGTATGCAACTTCATTATAAACTCTAAACTCGGTTTATTTCGCTCCGAAATTAAGTGCGAAATAGTTGCTTTTGGAACCATAATTTTGTCTGCCAGTTCGGTTGTGCTTAAACCAAAATGATGCATTATTTTTTGTAGCTGTTTACTGAATTTCATAAGAAAAAGTTATTTTTTTGTTTAAAAATACGATTTACAAATGTAAACAAAAGTGTTTTTACAAATGTAAACTATAATGTTTTACAATTGTGAATTTAAATATTAATATTTA
>CAJYTF010000001.1 GCA_913777665.1 uncultured Myroides sp. | reverse complement strand
CCGATGAACCAAAACCGATGGCCGAAGCGTTGGAGTTAAGGAAATCGAAGCTATTGCTCTGGCTCGAATAGGTGTAATTTCCAGTTAAAGATAAGCTGGGATAATATTCGGCCACATAGGCTTTCCGTTGTAAGGATAGCAGTTTGTCCTGGTTATTTAAAAGTTTAACTTCAGTTCTGTTTGCCAGATCGATAGAATCTGTAAACATAGGTAATGTAGTTACTTCTGTTAATTCGGTAGGGGGTAGGCTGATCGGGGTTGCAACCGCCATTCCCATCGAAAATTTTAACTGATTTTCCAATTGGGTAATCGCATTAACGACTTGCTCGCGTTGTGTATTCAGGTTGGTTAAGTTTACGCTGATCCGGTCCACATCAATCTTTCTGGCCAAGCCATTTTTATACTGCGTGCCCACAATTTTTTCAACTATCTTAACATTTTTAATGTTGGTGTCGATGACGTTAAGCTGTTGCCTGTTTACTAAAACCTGATAGTAATTGTTGGCTACCAGTTCGATAATTTGTTCTTCAGTTAACTGCGAGGTAAGCGCGTAATATTCTTCACTTGATCGTGCAGCCTGCAGGCCGGTAAAAACCTGTTGGTTAAACAATTGCTGTGAAAGCTGAACGCCTGCGGTTGAATTCCAGTTCTGGCCTAATTTAAACGATTGTGTTGCGCCGCCAATATTTGCAACCAGCTGACCGATAATTGGATTGTAAGTTAAACCCACATTTCCGGTAATTTGTGGTAGAGCTTGTGCCCTAACTTCCTGCACCTTGTATTTTCCACCTTCAATATCTAACCTGGCATTGCGTACTTTAGTATTGTTTTGGAGCGCAAAGGTAAGCGCATCTTTTAAGGTAATTTGCTGCTGTGCAATTGCCAGCTGCGGTAAAACCGAGCCGATAATAACAATGAGCATTAATCTTACCGCATTGATTCTAAGCATAATCTATTGTTTTTTTGTTTTTGGGTTCTTCTCTTTTATTCAGCCTTTAAGTTGAGGCTATTTGTTTCTGCCAATGTTAAGTTTAATCCGCACATCTTAAGCCTCTTACAAATATGGTGGTCAGGTTTTTTTGTTTTAAGGTCATTCTATTTAATGACTTTTTATCAGGAAAAAGATCTTTTCCGGTTTCCATAATACACATGGTGGAAAGGCCCATTAAACTTTCAAGATACAATTCGGCAACATGTTCAGTGTCCTCATGTTCAATTTCTCCTTTTGCTTTGGCCTGACCAAAAATCTCTGCGAAAAAATCCTTTTCAGATTCTTTTAATGTACGCAGCTTGCCTTTAATTACATCATCATTCAGTAAATCCGGGATGCCCTCCGTAATGCGGAGCATATAATACTTCTGGAAAAATGTATTTCGTACATCAACGATGTTAAAAAGAATTTCCTGTAGTGGTAAATCAGGATTATGTTTCTTTTTGATCAGTTCAAAGAAATCGTTAAATACTCTTTCTATTACTCCTAAAATCAAATGTTTCTTATCAGGGAAATAATAATAAAGAGATGGTTTGGATACGGATAAATCTTCGGCAATATCATTCATCGTGGTTTTGCCAATACCAAAATGGATAAAGCGTTTTATCGCACCATCAATAATTTGCTCTCTCTTTTTATCGGCTACAATCATTTTACTTTTCTACTTTCTGACTTTTTTAATATTTTAGTCAAAAATAGTGCTAAAAAATCATATGTCAGAAAAATTTGATTTCAAACCATGTTAAGCTTACAATCTTATGACATAATTTTGTCAGTTGAGATGTTTATATATCTTTACAAACCAATTATTTAGAAAATTGTCCGTATTTATCAATATCCTTATTGTGCTGTTAACCATCGTTGCTATGGAGTGTTTATCGTGGTTTATACATAAGTACCTATTCCACGGGCCACTTTGGTTTATGCATAAAAGTCACCACCAGAAATCCGAATCGTTTTTTGAATGGAACGATTTATTTGCCTTGCTGTTTGCCGGAGCATCATTGTACCTCATGTACATTGATCAGGATAACTTAAGTTACCGGTTTTTTGTAGGACTGGGAATCACATTTTATGGCTTGATTTATTTTATAGTGCACGATTGGTTTGTGCACCGGCGTTTTAAAACCTTTAAAAGCAATAATGCTTATTTGCAGGCGGTACGGAAAGC